>JAYUIF010000001.1:0-16053 GCA_043766295.1 Spartobacteria bacterium
TCCTCGCTCGCGGGCACGACGTATCGCGACTTCAACAACGACGGGCTGATCAACGGCACGGACACGACGATCAACGGCGTGACGGTCGCGCTCACGGGCACGGATGTTTTCGGCCAGGCGGTGAATACGACGGTGAGCACGGCGGGCGCTGGCGCCTACGCGTTCGCGGGTCTGCGTCCGAGCAACGGGGCTGGCTACACGATCACCGAGACGCAGCCAGCGGGCTTGCTCGACGGCAAGGAAACCGTCGGCACACAAGCGAGCGGGACGATCAACAACGCGATAGACAACAACACGATTGCGACGATCACGCTGGCGCAAAATGTCAGCGGCACGGGCAACAACTTTGGCGAACTGCCTACGGCCTCGCTTGCTGGTTTTGTTTATACGGATGCGAATAACGATGGCACCAAGCAGGGCGGCGAAAGCGGCATCTTTGGAGCGACGGTCACGCTCACAGGCACGGACGATCGCGGCGCGATTGCGCCAATCGCCACCACCACGCTCGCGGACGGCAGCTACAATTTCGGCAGCCTGCGCCCCGGCACTTACGCGATCACCGAGACGCAGCCCGGCACGCATCTCGACGGCAAGGACACCATCGGCACACCCGGCGGCACGACGGCGAACGACGTATTCTCCAACGTCGTGCTCACTGCGGGAGTGAACGGCGCGGACAATAATTTCGGCGAACTGCGCGCGGCTTCGCTCGCTGGATTCGTTTATGCGGATGTGAATAACGACGGCATCAAGCAGGGTGGTGAAAGTGGCATCTTTGGAGTGACCGTTACGCTCACGGGCGCGGATGATTTCGGCGCGATTGCGCCAATCGTCACCACCACGCTTTTGGACGGCAGTTACAGTTTCGGCACTCTGCGCCCCGGCACTTATGTGATCACCGAGACACAGCCCGGCACGCATTTCGACGGCACCGACACCATCGGCACACCCGGCGGCACTACGGGGAACGATGTGTTCTCCAACGTCGTGCTCGCCGAGGGAGTGAATGGCACGAACAACAATTTTGGCGAACTGCTTGCTGCGACGATCACCGGAAATGTTTATAGCGATCTAAATAACGACGGCATCCAGCTCGGCGCTGGCGAAACGGGCATCGGCGGAGTGACCGTCACGCTCACGGGCACAAACGACCTTGGCGTAATCGCGCCAATCGTCACGACCACGCTTGCGGATGGAAGCTACAGCTTCGGCGCACTGCGGCCCGGCACTTACACCGTCACCGAGACGCAGCCTCTGGGCTATCTCGATGGCAGGGACACTGCGGGATCGCCCGGCGGCGGCACAGCGGGGAACGATGTGATTTCTACAATCACCGTCGGCAGCGGCATCACTTCGGCGAACAATAATTTCGGCGAGCTGAATCCCGCTTCACTCTCGGGTAATGTTTACGCCGACCTCGATGGCGATGGCGTATTCGATGGATTTGAAAGCGGCATCCGCGGCGCGACCGTCACGCTCACCGGCACAAACGACCTCGGCGCGATCGCACCCATCGTGCTGACGACCGATGCGAACGGCGCGTATTCTTTCACCAATCTGCGCACCGGCACTTACGCGATCAACGAGACGCAGCCCGCCGATTACACCGATGGCGCGGATACACTCGGCACCGGCCTCACCGCACCAAACAGCGCGGGCACTGCGGGCAACGACGTGATGAGCGGCATCACGATCACCACCGTCGCACCCGGCAACAATACCGGCGTGAATTACAACTTTGGCGAGCAGCCAAATTTCTCGCTGAGCAAGACGCTGGTGAATACGAGCGAAGCGGGAACGCTTGGCAGCAGTGTGGCGATTGGCGAAGTGGCGACGTTCCGTTTAGTGGTGACGATTCCCGTGGGCTCGCTGACAAATTTCCAAGTGCAGGACTTCCTGCCTGCGGGTTACGCGTATGTGGATGGTAGCGCGCGTGCGGGTCTCGTGGGCGCGCTCACGAGCAGCACGGTCACAGCGCCGCTCGCCGGAATCGGAAGCACGCCGACGTTCGTGTTGGCCGATGCGTCGGTCTCGGACAACGCGCTGACTGATAACGACGGCTACGTGAGCGGCACGGATGTGTTCTTTAAGTTTGGCAATCTCACAAATACCGACGCCACGGCGGCGGTCGAGGCGGTCGTGATTGAGTTCAATGCGGTCGTCGTGAACGAAGCGGCGAACGTGGCCGGGACGTCGCTCACAAATAGCTTCGGCATTCTCTACGAGCGCAACGGACTGCCGAATCCTGATCCTGATCCAAATCCAAATCCGCCGCCACCAGTCACGACCACCGTCGTGACGCCGCGGCTCACATTGACGAAAACAGCATCGCCAACGAGCGGGCTGGAGGCTGGCAACAACGTCACCTACACGCTCACGCTCACGAATCCCGGCGGCGCAAATGCGAGCACCGCATTCGATGCGCACATCCTCGACGTGCTCCCGGCGGACATCCGCGCGACGGCGATCAACAGCGTCGTTTTGAATGGCGGCGCAACGACGGACAATGCGCTGGCGATCACCGGTGGAGGCACCGGCCTCAATGGACAGTTCGACATCCCGGTCGGCGGCTCGGTGGTCATCACCTACACGGCGGCTGTGCAAGTTTCCGTGAACCCCGGCGCAAGCGAGACGAACAACGCCGAGTTGACGTGGACTTCGATCAACGGCGGAAACTCCAGCGCGCCCGATGCTGGCGAACGCTACGGCGCGCCCGGCACGATCTTTGGCGACGCGAATCTCAACAACCTGCGCGTCACCGATTCGAAGACCGTCACCGTCGCATCCGGCACGTTCAGCAAAGTGCTCTTCGGCACCAGCGATCCCAGCACGCTGGGCAACAACGTCGCCGTTGGTGAAACGGTCATCTACGGCCTCGTGATCACGCTGCCCGCAGGCACCACGCAGACACTCAACGCGACGGACGCGCTGCCAGCAGGTCTGCAATTTGTGTCGTCGCAAATCGTCACGAGCGCAGCAGCGTCGAACGGATTCCTCACCGCGAACTTCAACGGCACCGTGCCCGCACCCGGCGTGAGCGGCGGTGTGAGCGACGGCGACGATGTTGCGTTCACTTTCAACAACATCGTGGCGAACGCGGACGGCGTGAGCGGGAACAACACGTTCCTGCTGCTCGTCTCAGCGCGCGTCACCAATGTTTTAGGCAACAGCGGCTCGCCACAAACCTTGCTGCCAAACGTCGCCACGTTCGACGATCCGAACGATCCGAAGCCGCCGTTCACTCCTCCGCCGGTCACGGTGAATGTGATTGAGCCTGTGCTCACGATTGCGAAGGACTTCAACGTCCCGCAGGCGGACGCAGGCGACACGGTGCAAATCTCCATCGTCGTGAACAACACCGGCAATGGCCCGGCTTACGACGTGGCGCTGACAGATGCGGTGAACCTTTCCAAATTTGGCAGCATCACAGCGGTCACGACACCAGCCGGATTCACGTTTAACAACGCGGCAGGCACCGTGAGCTACACCGGCGGCACCATCGCAGCGGGATCGAGCGCGACGTTTGTTTTCTCGGTCAAGCTGACCAACGCAGTGAACCCGAGCGAAGTGCTCAGTAACACCGCGACTGCGACCGCGACTTCGCAGCCGGGCGTCGTTGTTGGCGAGCGGACGTTTGGTCCTATATCGGACGGCGCGACGCTGAATGTGCCCGCAGTTTTCACGCTGACAAAAGGCATCACCTCGCCGACTGGCGGCACGGTGAAAATCGGCGACCTCGTGACTTACTCGGTGAACGTCACTTTGCTCGAAGGCACGACGAACAACATCACGCTGACGGACATCCTGCCCGCAGGCATGACCTACCTCAACGGCAGCGCCGTGGTGAGCAATGCAAACGGGATGACCGTGAATGGCTTCACCGCGAGCGCCGTGGGCAATACGCTGAGCATCGGTGCTACGAGCGTCGTGAATCCCGGTAGCGTGGACAACACGGCGACGACCGACAGCCACACGTTTACGATCACGTATCAGACCACCGTGAACGACGTGGCCGGAAACACTGCGGGCACGTTGCTCACGAACTCGCTCACTGGGGGCGGCACGGGAGTTCCGCCGAGCAATCCGCCGCCTGTCACGACGACCGTGACGGAGCCGCAGTTGCAAATCAGCAAACTCGTGGACGACGCGACGGCCAACATCGGCCAGACGTTGCACTTCACGCTCACGATCCAGAATTTGAACGTCGCCAACGGTGCCACCGCCTACGACCTGCTCGTGCGCGACGCGCTGCCAGCGGGCTTGGCGGGTCTTGCGAATATCGTCGTCACCGGCGCGAGCGTGGATGCGAATACTTCCACCGCGACGCTGCTCGATTTAAAACTCACACAGCTCGCACTCGGCGCGACGGCGACCATCACGTTCGACGCCACTGTGGATGTGAATGTCGCGCTCGTGGGCACGAATATAGACAACAACGCGCGCCTCTATTGGGATTCGCAGCCCGCCGAGAGCGCGAACAGCGTGCTCACCGGCACACCGGACGGCGACGGCGATCGCGACTATGGCGCCGGCCCCGGCGTCGAGGTGTTCAATGCGAACACCGATCCCGCGCAGGACACCGAGCGGCTCACCGTGAACGCGAACACGATCAGCGGAACCGTTTATCAAGACGTGAACGCGAACGGCGCATTCAATGCGGGCGACACGGGCCTCAATGGCCAGACCGTCATGCTGAGCGGCAACCTTGCGGCGGGCGGAGCATCTTTCACGGTGACGACCACGACGGATATCAACGGCAACTACACATTCAATAATGTCCCCGCTGGCACCTACGTGATCACCGAGACGCAGCCTGCGGGTTACGTGGATGGAGCGGAGACTGCGGGCTCGCCGTTTGGCGGCACAGTCAGCGCGGCGCTCGGCAGCAACACGATCAGCAGCATCGTCGTGCCCGGCGGATCAAGCGCGGGCACCGGCTACAACTTCGGCGAAGTGCTCACCTCCACATTCGCGGGCTCGGTTTACGAGGACGTGAATAATGACGGCGCTCGCGTGGGTGAACCCGGCATCAGCGGCGTGACCGTCACGCTCACTGGCACCGACTTCCTCGGTCAGTCAGTCACGTTCACCACCACCACGAATGGCACGGGCGACTTTAACTTCGACGGCGGCGCGAGCGGCGTGCGTCCCGGCACCTACACGATCACCGAGACCACGCAACCTGCGGGCTACCTCGACGGCAAGGACACCAGCGGCACTCCCGCAGGCACGGTGACCAACGACGTCTTCAGCACGATCACGATTGCGCACAACACGACGGCGAGCGGCTACCTCTTCGGCGAGCTGCTGCCCGCGACGCTCAGCGGCAACGTCTATCACGACGCGAATAACGACGGCATCTTCGCTGGTGAAACGGGCATCGGTAGCGTGTTCGTCACGCTCACCGGCACGAATGATCTCGGCGCAATCGCACCCGTCACGGTGCAGACGCTCGGCGACGGCAGCTACTCGTTTGGCAATCTGCGGCCCGGCATTTACACGGTGACTGAAGCGCAGCCCGCCAGCTTCCTCGATGGCACCGACACCGCTGGCAGCATCGGCGGCGGCATCGCGCTGAACGGCGCGACGGACAGCGATCAAATCAACACCATCACGCTCACCAGCGGCCTTGTTTCGGCGGGCAACAACTTCGGCGAAGTGCGCGCGAACAGTCTGACTGGCCAAGTGTATTTAGACTTGGACAACGACGGGCTGAACGAAGTCGGCGAGCCGAAAATCAGCGGGGTCACCATCACGCTCACCGGCACGGACGCTCGCGGCAACGCCGTCAACATCCCGACTACGACGGACGGCCTCGGCATCTACAACTTCACCGGCCTGCGCCCCGGCACCTACATCATCACGGAGACACAGCCCGCATTTTACAACGACGGCATTGATACACTCGGAACTGTCGGCGGTCTGCCGGTCGGAAGTGTTGGCGCGGATCAATTCACCGGCGTCACGCTCATCTCCGGCCAGTCCGGCATCGCCTACAATTTCGGCGAACGCGGCACCACGATCACCGGCACCGTCTTCCGCGATGTGGATAAAGCGGGCGACCTCGACGCAGGCACGGACACCGGCATCGGCGGCGTCACGCTCACGCTGCGCGACAGCGGCAGCAATATCGTCGGCACAACAGTCACGCTCGCGAATGGCAGCTACGTTTTCGACAACGTGATCGCGGGCAGCTACACCGTCACCGAGACGCAGCCCGTCGGCTACGGCAGCAGCACGCCGAACGTGCTGAACGTCACCGCTGTCCTCGCTGGCACGACCGGTGCGGACTTCGGCGAAACGCTTGGCAGTCTGTCGGGCCGCGTTTTCCGCGACGACAACGGCGACGGCATCGTGAACGGCGCGGACGTCGGCATCGTCACGAACGTCACGCTCACCGGCCTCAACGCGCTCGGTCAGAACATCAACACCACCATCGCGACGAACCCGGACGGCACGTATGTTTTCAACGACCTACTGAGCGGCGCCTACGTCATCACCGAGACGCAGCCCGCCGGGCTGAACGACGGCCCGGATTACGTTGGCACCCTCGGCGGTGTCGGTGTCGTCAATGATCAGTTCTCAGCGGTTCCCATCCCTGCCGGATTCGACGGCTTGAACTACAACTTCACCGAGCGGTTCCCATTTGATCCGGTGAAAACGCTCGTCTCGACGAGCAATCCCGGCACGAGCGGCGCAAACGTCACCATCGGCGAAACCGTCCGCTACCGCCTCGTCATCGCGCTACCCGAGGGCACGCTGAACGACTACGTTATCGCCGATTCACTGCCCGCCGGGATGCGCTTCCTCGACGACGGCACAGCCAGCGTCGGCTTTGTTTCAAACACCGGCGCGCTCATCACCAGCAGCACACTCGGCACCGCGCCCGGCATCACCGCCTCGACGGATCCGCTCACGTTCGGCCTCGCGCCAAGCGCCATCAGCAACAGCGCGAACGCCGACACGAACGGATGGGGCAGCGGCACCGACGTATTTTTTCGCCTCGGAAATATCACCAACAGCGACGACGACACAGGCCGCGAATACGTCATCATCGAATTCAACGCGCAAGTCCTCAACGAACCCGCGAACCAATCGGGCCGTGTGCTCAGTAATACATTCACCGCGCGCTACGATACGAACGGCGACAAAGTCAACGACCCGCTCCCGCCCAATGTCGTCTCACCGCCCGTGCGCACGCCAGTCGTCGAGCCGATCCTTTCGCTCGACAAGCAAATCACCGCCGGCCCCGTGCAGCCGAAACCCGGCGACACACTCACCTTCACCGTGACCATCGGCCATGCAGCAGGCAGCGGTGCCACGGCGTGGGAGACGGTGTTCACGGACACGCTCCCGGCGGGCTTGCAGTTCGTCAGCGTCAGCACGCAGGCGAGCGGCGGCGCAGTCGTCACCAAGGCGGCCACGTTCGACGGCACGGGCCATGTCAGCGGGTTGTTCGACATCCCGGTCGGTGGTCACGTCACGATCACCTATCAGGTGAAAGTCGCCACCAACGTGAAGAGCGGAGCGACACTCGTGAACGGCGCGGACATCCAGTGGAGCAGCGCCCCCGGCGACGATCCGCACGAGCGCAAGAGCGGCGACAGCCTGCTGAACAAAGGCGGCCTCAACGACTACGAGTTGAAAGCGCAGGCCCAACTCACCGTCAGCAATCCGCCGAAGATGTTCTATTTCTACGACGGCTTCAACAAGTGGCATCGCAAGGGATTGGATCGCGATCTCGCCACCATCTACTCGGTGGAGTCACCCGATAATTATCGTCCGCCGATTCTGCCGCTCGCACCGATTTACAGCGGCGAGGCCGATCCCGGCTCCACGCTCACCCTCACGCTCACGAACGCAAACGGCGAAACCATCGGCACGCAGACCGTCGTCGTGGACGCGGGCGGCAACTGGATGGCGACCTTCCCGACGACGACGATCCGCGACTTCCCGAACAGCGTCCGCATCGAACAGACCAACGCATTCTACAGCCTCACGGATTCGCCCGGCCACAACCTCCGCGCTTACTACTCGCCCGCGCTCAGCCCCGGTCACTTCTTCTTTGAGGAACTGCGCACCATCGCGCAGGACACGGAATCTCCGCTTCTCAGCGGTCTCGCCATCGAAAATCCGCTCGGTGTCGGCACCACGAAATACGGCGGCGAACTCCTCTCCACCCAAGGCGTCGCGGGCGGATACTGAGGCGCACACTTTGTGAAAATTCCCGCGCTTCTCCTTCTCTGCGGCGCGTGCATCGCAGCGGATGCGCCTTTTCCACTCGGGCCAAACGCCAACCTCGGCGGGCGTTTGCTCCTGCCGCCCAATGACGAATGGAACCGCGACATTTCACGCGATCCTGTGGACCCGGCGAGCGCGACGCTCATCGCGAGCATCGGTGCGGAGAAACCTTTGCACGCGGATTTCGGCCTCGTTTGGAAAGGGCAGCCTGCGGGCATTCCGTATCTCGTGGTGGATGGGAAACAGCCGCGCGTGCCCGTCGAATTTGAATACAAAAACGAGAGCGATCCCGGCCCGTATCCGATTCCGGCGAATGCGCCCATCGAAGGCGGCGCGGATGCGAATGGCGACCGCCATGTGCTGATTTTAGATCGGGATAATGCGATGCTCTACGAATTGTGGAGCGCATTTCCGCTCGATGGCGGGAAGCGTTGGAAGGCGGGAAGCGGCGCGATTTTTAACCTCCGCAATCCGAAGCCCCGCACCGCAGGATGGACGAGCAGCGACGCAGCGGGCCTGCCCGTGCTGCCCGGCCTCGCGCGCTTCGATGAAATCGGCGAGCGCCATGAGTTGAAGCACGCGCTGCGATTTACGGTCGTAAAGTCGCGGCGTGGATACGTGGCGCCGGCGACGCATTTCGCCAGCCGCTCGAACGATCCGAAGCTCCCGCCGATGGGGATGCGCGTGCGGTTGCGCGCGGATTTCGACACGAGTAAATTCCCGCCGACCGCCCGTGCGCTGCTCGACGGAATGAAACGCTACGGCATCATCCTCGCGGACAATGGCGGCGACTGGTTCATCAGCGGCGCGCCCGATGAGCGATGGAGGTGGGACGAAATCGAACCCATCCGCCAAGTAAAAGGGCACGACCTCGAAGTGGTGAAGATGGGGCCGATGACAATGCGGTGAGTTCGTATTTTTGCTCTTTGCTGCGCGTGGGATTTCAAAATATCCGTTGAATCTCTTTCGTTGCTGGCTTCTAAAGTTGCGTCCAACGTTCTCCAAAATGACCCCATATCAGCCATGCACTGCTTGCAGCTACATTTACGGCAGACGGACAAGCCGGCTTGTCGCGTTAGTTTTGCTCGCGGGAACTGCGGGTTCGCTCCGGGCCGAAACTCCCGGCGGGATTAGCTCCGGCCTCGCTTATGCCGGCATCGGCGTTGTCTTTTTGCTTGCGGTGGCAGTCGCCACGCTCGGCTGGTTATTGAGGCAGTGGCGCGGTGCGGCGGCGGCGCTGGATCGCTCGCTCTCCACGCTCAGCGTCACGTTCGATTCGATTGCCGATGGCGTGCTCGTGGTCGGCAGCGATGGCCGGGTCGCAAATTATAATCAGCGGTTCCTCGACCTTTGGCGCATCCCGCGCGAACTCGCCGAGAAGCGAGATGACGATCTCATTCTGAGACACGTCATCGATCAACTCACGAGCCCCGACGCCTTTTTGGATCGTGTGCGCGTGCTCTACTCGAGCCCGGAGGAATCCACAAATGGAGACGTGCTTCTTTTTAAAGACGGGCGCGTCTTTGAGCGCGACTCGCGCCCGCAGCGCAAAGGTAGCGAAGTCATTGGACGCGTGTGGAGTTTCCGCGATGTCACCGCAAGATACCGCGCTGCCGAGGAGAGGGAGCGTCTTTCCTCACAGCTCGCACAGGCGCAAAAACTGGAGGCCATCGGCACGCTCGCGGGCGGCATTGCGCATGATTTCAACAACATCCTCGTCGGCATCATCGGCTACGCGGAACTGGCCCGCGCGCGTCTGCCCGCCACGCATCCCGTCGGCGACGATCTCTCCCACGTCCTCAGTGCCGCGAACCGTGCGCGCGAACTCGTCCGGCAAATCCTCACCTTCTCCCGCAAGCGTGCGCCGGAGAAAGAAATCATCGCACTCGCACCCATCGTTCGTGACACGCTCAAGCTCCTGCGCGCCACGCTGCCAGCGGCCATCGAGATTCGCGCGGAGTTGGAGCCCGGTGTCGGCAGCGTTTTCGCCGACCCCACGCAACTCCACCAGGCCTTGCTCAATCTCGCAACGAACGGTGCCCACGCCATCGGCGGTGCGCCGGGCCGGCTCATTGTTTCGCTCGAGGAAATGGTCGCGACCCCAGCGCTTCTCGAAGCCCATTTTGATCTCGCCGACGGGCGCTGGGCATCCCTCAGCGTGAGCGACACTGGACGCGGTATGGATGCCGAGACGCTCCAGCACGTTTTCGAGCCTTTCTTTACCACAAAAAATCCCGGCGAAGGAACCGGCTTGGGCCTCGCCCTTGTTCAAGGAATCATCGAAGCGCATGGCGGAATCATCACCGTCGAAAGTGCGCTCGGCAACGGCTCTACATTTCGCATTTATCTCCCGCTCGTCAGCGAGCCTGTCGGCCCGCCTCCTCGTGAGGAAAAGACCCCACTTGGTAACGGACGGCACGTCCTCGTCGTGGACGATGAAGCAATGGTCTGCGAAGTCGCGCGCACCTTTCTCGAAGAACTCGGCTACCAAATCACCATCTGCCAGAGCCCCGAGCGCGCGCTCGAAGAATTCACCGACGCCCCCGCGAAATTCGTCGCCCTTCTCACGGATTTGAATATGCCGCATTTGAATGGGCTGGAACTCATCCGCCGCATCCGCGCGCATTGCCCGGATGGCGCGTTGCTGCCGTGCGTCCTTTTCACCGGCTACATCGGCAGCGCTGCCACCGAGCAGGAAGCCATGAGTCTCGGACTCCGCGAAATTCTCAACAAACCTTTCACGCGTCACAGTCTCGGCATCGCCATCCACCGCGCCATCTCGGGTGCGCCCGGCGCGGTGACTGCCTAGCGCGAGAAACGCAGGCGGATGAATTGTTTTTCCCTAATTGCGCCGGTGAAAAGAACGCGTGCGCGGAGTGTTTGAGTGACTCCATCTGTGAGCAGTTCGAGCGTGAGCGGACTCCATGTTAGGAAGTCGGCGGAACTTTCGGCGGAATAGATCACGTCAGGAAGTGCCTTGGGGCGGGTGAAAGCGAGCGTCAGACCGGTTTCATCCAGTATGGAGGAAAGTTCGGGAGTTGAATTGCGCGGGTCGGTGCCCAATGCGTATTCGGCAAGATTCGTCAGGTGGTCGCCATCGGGATCGGCCATGTCATCCGCGAGGCCGGCTGTGATTTCCGCCGGAGAAAAATATTGCGCACGCCAGCTTGTGAGCGTTTGCCCGGCTACGATCAAAGTGCCGGACGCGCTGCCCGAATAATTGCTGTCGTTGATCGTCGCCACGACCGCATAGCTGCCGAAATCCACGGGTGCGGTGGCCGATCCATCGTAGGTGAAACTGACCGCGAGGCCCGATGGCACAGTCGTGGCGGTGGCGGATTTCGGAGTGCCGCTGTAAGTCTGCGCGAGGCTGCCGAGCGTCACGCTGGCCGTAGCCTTTGATACCGTGACGTTCGCAGTGCTCGTGATGCTGCCGCTCGTGACTGTGATCGTGTATGGCCCGCCGACGGTGCTCGCCGTGAACGTTCCATCCGCAGCGATATTTCCGCCGCCGCTTGTGCTCCACGTTATGCCCGGCTGCACGGCGAGTGCGGCTCCGAATTGATCCAGCACACTCGCTGTGAAAATTTGTGTCGCGCCATAGATCACGCCAGCACTGGAGGGCGTCACTACGATGCTTGCGGGTGTTTTTTCCACCACGACATTTACGCTGCTCGTAGCCGTCAGCCCCTCGGCGTCGCGCACCGTCACGGTGAAAGTGTAGGTGCCCGCAGCGGTGAATGTCGCGGTGGTTGTCTTCGCGGCGTTGGTTCCATTTTCGCTGAACGACACCGGCGTCTGCAACGTGGCCCACGTGTAGGTGAGCGCCGGTTCGCCCGCGTCGTCGCTCGCCGTGACGCTGAGCTGGGTGCTCAAAATGATCGCTGTTGCGGGCGCAGCGCTTGCGGCGTTGACGATGCTGGGGGCCAGATTCGACGCGGGAATCACAGCGTCCAGCACCGCGTCGTCCACATACCAGCCCGTGCTCGCGATGCCGGAGTTTGTCGCAAGCCGCCAGCGGATGCGCAGCGTGTTGCCGGCATATTTTGCCGTGTCCGTGAGGTTCAGCGCGACTTGGGTGAAGCTGCCGCCATTTCCAGTCCACGCTTGTCTGCCATTGAGCGGGTTGCTGTTGGAGTTGATCGCAGAATTATATCCGCCAGATGAAAAGCTTGCGCCGGAACCGCTCGCCAGCACGTCGAACCACGCGCCGTTGTTCACGGAAAATTCGAGCACCCCTGCGTCCTTCGTATTTTGCAAATTGTAGTAGTGCCAGAACGTGAGTTGGAGATTCATCGCGGCAGCCGGGATGGAAATCGAAGGCGAATAGAGGTCGGCAATATTCGCGCTGCTTGGGCCCGCAGCAAAGAACGAGTGAGTCGCCGAGTGGCTTTGCGCCGTGCTCAGCGTCCAGTTGTCCGTGGTGTAGGTCGCGGTTGCGCTGTGCGTCCAGCCCGTGGCTCCGCTTTCGAGATTGTCCTGCCAGACAGTGCTGGCGATGGAGAAAGCGTTCGCCAGCGTGACGGTCTGGCCGTCAGGATTTGTCACCACGGCATTCCACGAACCCGCCGCCATGCCCGTGGTGTTGATTCGGAATTTACTGGAATCGCCCATGACCTCCTGCCCCGTTCCCGCCACGTCGGACTGCCCCGCTTTCGTCAGTTTCATGTTTGCACCGAGGAGGAAATTATTTCCGCTCAGCGTGAGCGTCGTAGTTCCAGTGCCAGTATTTGGCGTGAGCGCCGAAGCCGTGGGGGCCGCCGCAATCGCAGTGGCGGTGCCGCCGCTGAAGATGAGCGAAAATTTTTGCGCAGCGTTCGTGAGCGTGCCGGAAAAAGTCACCACCGCCGTGTAAGTTCCCGCTGTCGGCGGGGCCGCGATGAACACCTGCTCGACGTTGTCCGTGTTATTCACGCCGGTCGTCGCGGCTGCGGAGAGGTTCGCATTTGTCCACGTGCCCACGTAGGGCATCACCCACGGTTGGTGCAGCGTGGCGGCGGGGCCGTTGATTTTTAGATCGAGATTATTCACCAGCCGCGCCGTGCGAGTATCACTCGTTGTCAATGCGGTGCCCGCCGGATCCGTCCAGCAAAGTGTTGCGCGGATCGGACTGCTGCCATCCCATGTGAAAGTGTAGCTGCGCGAGACGCTCGTGGTGGTGAGTTGATCCTCGATGATGCGCCGTGTGCCGGGGCTGTCCTTGTAGGCCTGCGCGAGATCCGCCGCCGCCTTCACGTTGATGAGGCCCCAGCCATTTTGATAATCCGGCCCCGGCGTGCCGAGGTCGTCGGCAGTTTGAATGAGCAGCGCCTTCAGCGTGCTCGCGCGCATCGCGTGGCCGGGGAAAAGATGATCCCACCACTGCACGAGCAACGCCGCAGAACCCGTCGCGTTTGGCGCAGCCATGCTGGTGCCGCTGTAGGTGCCGTAGGCCGTGTTGCTGCTGGCGAGCGACGAGTAGAGATTTTCTCCATTCGCCACCAAGTCGGGTTTGATGCGTCCGTCGTCCGTCGGCCCCCACGAGGAAAAATACGTCATCGTCGCATTGGCCGTCGCCCGCACTCCGCCGCTCACCGCATCGCCCACGGCCCCGATGGACAGGACGTTCTTCGCCACGGCGTCTGCCGACATCGTATCGTAGCCGCTGCCTTTATAGACGCCATCGCCCGCCGGATGTGATGCCGGGTTGTAGCTCACCGCGCTGGTGCCGCCCGGCGTCAGCGAAACAGGATCACCGGTCGAAGGATTATCGGCCCGGTCATTTCCCGCGCTGCGCACCACGAGGTAATACGGCAGGCTCACCGCCATCGAATCACTGTCCTGCGCGTTCGTATCGTATTTCCCAAAATCCTGCTCCGTCCCGGTGCTGCTCGTCCCGGTGCCCCACCAGTCCCACATCGGCGAAGCATTTCCCGTGTAGTTCCACCCGGCGATGAATCCGTAGCTGTGGTTGCTCAAATAAATTTTGCCAGCCTCCCCCGGATACGATGCACCGCGCGCCGTCATCTCGCTTTTGTCGTTCGTCCATTCGTAGGAATCAATATGCACCAATGGAGCCATCCCCTTCGCCGCCGCCACCACGCCCGCCGCCGCAATCGTTCCACCAACGTGCGTCGAATGATCCGCTGCCGCCGCTCCGTCTTGCGCGACCACGCGTCCGCCAAATTCCTGATGCGTCGTGCGCGCCGAACCCGCATCCCATTCACCCACCGTCACACCGGTTCCGTTCATCGAATACGGCGCGGTCTGTAGCAGATTCGCGCCAGTCGAGATCGCCGCGTTCACATTGTGGGTCGTAAAATACACCGGCCTGTTGCCGATAAAATCCATCAGCTCCACCGTGCGCCCATTCTTCAACACATGACGTGTTGGCAGGCCGAGTTGCTTCGCCTTCGCCTGTGCCGCCTGCCGGTGCTGATCCCGCTGTGCCCGCGCCTTGGCCACCACCTCCGCCCGCTTCGCCGGATCTTTCAAGTCCACTCCCGGCGCGTTCAGCCAGTCCGATAATGATTCCTGCGCCACCACGCCGCGCACGAGGCCGAGCGCGATTGCGGACTGAAGCAGGAATGTTCGGAGGAATTTCAAGGCGCCTAAAATGCGCAAAAAACACGCTACTGCAAGCACTCACAGGTGACGCCCCATTCATCCCACACGCCCGCCTTTACCTTTCCCGCGTGCCATGTAATTTGCGCGCCCTTTTTCAAAATACATCGGCCATGCTCACCAGCACACAGATCCGCCAGTCGTTCCTCGATTTCTTCCGCGAGAAAAAGCACACCATCGTGCCTTCGAGTTCGCTCATGCCGGACTCGCCGAATTTGCTTTTCACGAACGCCGGCATGAACCAGTTCGTCCCCATCTTCCTCGGCGAAAAATCCGCCGACGTGAGCAAGTGGGGCGGTGCAGTCCCCGGCAGCGACACGCGCGCAGCCGACACGCAAAAATGCATCCGCGCCGGTGGTAAACACAACGACCTCGATGACGTCGGCCTCGATACCTATCACCACACATTTTTCGAGATGCTCGGGAACTGGAGCTTCGGCGATTACTTTAAAAAAGAAGCCATCGCGTGGGCGTGGGAACTCATCATCGAGCGGTGGAAATTTCCCGCCGAGCGCGTCTATGCCACCATCTACCAACCCGGCGCTGGCGACCCCGCCGACCGCGATCAGGAAGCGTGGGATCTTTGGGCCGAGAAATACCGCAGCGTCGGCCTCGACCCCGACATCCACATCGTCAACGGCAACAAGAAAGACAATTTCTGGATGATGGGCGACACCGGCCCGTGCGGCCCGTGCACCGAGATCCATGTGGACCTCACGCCCGGCCCCGTTCAGACGAGCATCGAGCGCCAGCGCGAAGGCGCAAAACTCGTCAACGGCCCCGACGCCCGCTGCATCGAGATTTGGAACAACGTCTTCATCCAATACAACGCGAATGCCGACGGCACATTTTCCCCGCTGCCCGCGCAGCATGTGGATACCGGCATGGGCTTCGAGCGCGTCGTCTCCATCATTCACGGGACAAAAAATTTCACCGACTTCGAGACCGCCAAAATCTCGAACTACGAGACGGACATCTTCCGCCCCATCTTCGACGAGCTGGAAAAAATGAGCGGCAAAAAATACACGAGCACGCTGCCCGACGCGGGCGGTGTCCAATCCGCAATCCGCAATCCGCAATCCGCAATTGATATCGCATTCCGCGTCATCGCCGATCACATCCGCACGCTCAGCTTCGCCATCGCCGACGGCATCCAGCCCGGCAACACCGACCGCAACTACGTCCTCCGCCGCATCCTGCGCCGCGCCG
>JAYUIF010000002.1:0-15923 GCA_043766295.1 Spartobacteria bacterium
GATGCGGCTGATTTCCCGGCCCTCCACCTCGACGCGCCCCCACATGAGCAGCAAAAACGCGAGGCCGTATGCCGCCATCATCGGGATGAAAAGAATGTGCAGGTTGTTCGATTGCTGTGAAACGAGCAGGTCGTAATCGCCGAAGCCAAAAAACGACATACCGAGCAGGCCAAACAGCCACATGGAAAACAAGCCCCAGCGCAGACTGCGTGTTTCCGGCCTCTTGAACGCATGGAGCAGTGCGATGAAAAAGAGGGGAGCCGCGACGATTTTGCCGAGGTATTCGTAGAGGTGGTCGAACTGCGCGGTGGTTTGCGACAAGAGTTTATTTTTGTAGTCCGTCGGTTCCACGGTGTCGTCCGCCTTCACAAGCGTGCGCATGATTTGCGACTCCGAGCCGCGAATCTGGAAAGCGCGTGTCTGCCATCCGAGTCCCATTATATCTCCACACACGTTCTTATTTCTCACCATCCAAGGCGCGAAGCACAGCAGGAAGACTCCCAGCATGATGCCCGCATCGCGCCCGTGCGGGCGAAAGGCGATTGCCACATAGATGAGCGCGCCCACAAACAGCCAAATCGTGAGTGCGTGAGACAGTGCCAGCAACCCGAAGCACAGACCCGCCGCCGCCAGCCACGGCCAAGCCATGCGATTTTCCGTGCGCGCAGTCAGCGCCCGCACAAAGCAAAAATTTGCCACGCTGAAAAGAAACAGCATCAGCAATTGCGGCAATCCCGTGGAGGAAAACTGCCAGAAGTGATCGCACAACATCAAAATCAGAATCAGGATCACCGCGAGACGCCGGTCGAAAATCGCCTTCGCAATGAAGTAGTTCACAGCGATTGAGCCGAGCAGAAATATCACACTCAGCGCGGCAATAATCCGATCCGCCGGATGCGTGAACTCCCCTAGCTGCAACGGCCAGAAGTCCGGCTTGCCTTCCTTGTCCACGCGCAGCTTGAACGAATCGCTCAACGCCACGCATCCACGGATCGCGAGCGAATTCACCCAGGGATTGAGAGGTGCATGGTAGAAATCAGGGATGTTCCCGCCAGTCGGCCCAGTGGGATTCATGAAAGAAGCGAACGTTCCCTCGCCACGTTTCGTATCAATGAACTGTATCGCCGCCGGCTTGATTACGTTCGTGGAAAACCCGTGTCCCCGACTCAACTCCCGTGCGATGACCGCCTGCTCCATTCCCTTCGCGTGGGTCAACCCGCGGAAAAGCGGCGTCGAGTCCTGCTTCGTGAGCGCCTTTATCGGATTGATGAAAACATGAAACAACGTCAGCAACAACGCCGTCGCGATGATGAGCAGGAAAGTAATCCACCATTTTCCGCGACCGAGTTCGAGACTGTGGACAAGTTCCTGTGCTTTGAGTTCTGACGCCATGCGTTTTTGACTAAGGTTGTGGGTTATCGGGTTGCTCGCGCAACTCCTTGAGTCGGCGGTGTAAAGTCCGGCGGCTCATGCCGAGCTTTCGCGCGGCCTTGGTTACGTTGCCCTCGGTTTCTTCGAGGGCGCGGACAATTAGACGTTGCTCCGTATCGTGCAAGTTCAAATGCCCGCCGGGCTTGCTGAAAGCGGGCAGCTTCACTCCGCCGATGCTCGTCGGCGCGCTCGCGGCACCATCGCGCACACTCGGCGGCAAATCACGCAGCGTGAGCTTCGCGCCGGGCGCCATCACCACCGCGCGCTCGATGGCCGCGCGCAGTTCCCGCACATTTCCCGGCCACGAATATTTCTCCAGCGCCGCCAGCGCATCGCTCGTCAATTCCCGCACCGGCTTTTCATTTTCCTCCGCAGCCACTTTGAGGAAATTCGCCGTGATGAGCGCGATGTCCTCACGCCTCTCCCGCAGCGGCGGCATGTGGATGCGCACGACGCTGAGTCGAAAATAAAGATCATCCCGGAACTCCCCGCTCTCCACCATCCGCTCCAACTCGCGGTTCGTCGCCGCCACGAGACGCACGTCCACTTTGATCGGCACATTCCCGCCGACACGCTCGAAACTCCGCTCCTCGCCCAGCACACGCAGCAACTTCACCTGCGTATTTTTCCCAATCTCCCCGATCTCATCCAGAAACAACGTCCCGCCATTCGCCTGCTCGAAGCGCCCGATGCGCCGCTCCATCGCGCCGGTGAACGATCCCTTCTCGTGCCCGAAAAGCTCACTCTCCAACAACTGCTCGCTGAACGCCGCCATGTGCATCGCCACAAATTTTTCCTTCGCCCGCCCACTCAGCGTATGCACCGCCTGCGCCACCAATTCCTTGCCCGTGCCACTCTCGCCCGTGATGAGCACAGTCGCGCGCGACGGAGCGACTTGTTTGATCGTGTCGAAAATTTCCTCCATCGCGGGTGAGTGACCGATGAGCCGCTCCAGCCCGAATTTTTTCTCCACCACCTTCTTCAATTCCACTACCTGCTTCTCCACCTGCCGCGAACGCAGCGCGCGCCGGATCAGTATTTCCAGCCGATCAATATTCAGCGGCTTCGTCACAAAATCATACGCCCCGCGCTTCATCGCCTCCACCGCCGTATCCACGCCGCCATAGGCCGTCATCATGATCACCACCGGCGGATGCGGACGCGCGAGCGACTTTTCAATCACCACCATTCCATCCTCGCCGCCCAGCCGCAGGTCCGTGAGCACGAGGTCCACCTGCTCACTTTCCAAAACATTCAGCGCACTCGTGATGTCGGCAGCCACATACACATCGAACGAATCTTCCAACGACGCACGCAGCCCTTCGCGGGTATGTTTTTCGTCGTCAACGATGAGGATGATGGGTTGCACAGCGCGGGGGATGTAGCCGCGCGCGCCCATTCGCGCAAGCGTCAGTCCCACGGTTGCACTTGGCAGGCAGAGCCGCCGCCCGCTAAAGCAATGCCATGTCTCTACACCCACTCGAAAAACTGCTCCGCGAACGCATCGCCATCATTGATGGCGCGATGGGGACGACCATCCGCACGTATGGGATGACGGAGGCGGACGTGCGCGCCGGGCGGTTTCAGGATGCGAAGAAGGACATGCTGAACTGCGGCGACTTTTTCTCGCTCACGCAGCCGAAGATGATCTGCGACATCCACCGCCGCTTCCTCGAAGCAGGCGCGGACATCATCGAGACGAACACCTTCGGCGTGACCTCGATCGCGCTCAGCGATTTCTTCGTCGAGGATCCGCGCGAGCACGGCGGGCGGAAGGACCCGGAGTTTTTTCAGAAGATCATCGAGGACAAATTCCTGAACGATCTCTCGTGGGAGATGAGCGAGACCTCCGCGCGCCAGTGCTGCGAGGAGGCGGACCGCGTGGCGAATGCGACGGGCATCCGGCGTTTCGTCGCGGGCGCGGTGGGGCCGATGCAGGTGTCGCTGAGCAATTCGCCGGACGCGGACGATCCGGGTTTCCGCGTCTGCACATTCGATCAGGTGAAGACGTCCTACATGCAGCACATCCGCGGGCTCATCGCGGGCGGGTCGGATGCGATTTTGGTGGAGACCATTTTCGATTCGCTGAACGCGAAGGCCGCGCTCGTCGCGTTGCAGGAGGTCTATGAAAAGGACGGCGTGATTTTGCCCGTGATGATTTCCGCAGCAGTCGGGCGCGGCGGCGAGACGCTCGTGTCGGCGCAAACTGTCGAGGCGTTCTGGAACGCCGTCGCCCACGTCAAGCCGCTCACCGTCGGACTGAATTGCTCGCTCGGGCCGGATCTCATGCGGCCATTCCTCGCGGAGCTGGCTGAGAAATCCGGCACGTTCGTCTCCGCGTATCCGAACGCGGGATTGCCGAATCCGCTCTCACCGACAGGCTTTGATTTGGAGCCTGCGGACATGGCGCGCTACCTTGGTGAATTCGCCGAAAGCGGTCTGCTCAACATCGCCGGCGGCTGCTGCGGCAACACCCCCGAACACATCGCCGCCATCGCCAAAGCCGTGGAGGGTCGCCCACCGCGCGATGTGACACACCGCTGAACGCCGTGATTTCTTACTCGCCCGGCGCGTGTGGCATTGGGCAGATTGCGCGGCATGGGAAAGAAAAAACACATGGCAATACCGACAGCGCGCGATCTGGAAACCGTCATCGCGGCGATGAAGAAAGTGCTCGGGCCGGATTTTCTCGCGATGGTTGCCGGGCAAGGCATCAGCATCGAAGACATGGCGTGCTTTACTCCGCTCTCGCAGCACCTCGAAGATGAGCGCGGGCGGATGGGCCTCACGGTGAAAGCCACCGCGCAGCAGTTGAAAACCACGCAAAAGAAAATAAAGGCCATCGAGGACGGCGCGCTCGATGAGGTGGATGGCGTGGTGCTCGCCAGCTACGCCGCACTCGTCGGGCAGGACAAATATCTCGCAGCATGGGCGAAGGCCAACGCCGGGCTCGCGCATCGTCTCGGCGTCCCCGGCGTCGCGGCACCACAGCGCGACGTCGTGCCAGATCACACACCCGGTGCAGCACCGCTGCGACTTCTCGGTGCGGACGAAATGTTCATGGATCCGCAAGTCGCCGCACAAGCCGAAAGCCTCGCCGCCGCCATCGAGAATATGACCGAAGAAGAATTCTTCGCCGGACTGGAAGACCCCGCTTCATTCCGAAAAAAACCGCGCTCCATAAAGAATCAAGGCGCAGTGTGGCGGATAAAAATCACGCTATGCGGCCTCGACCCGTCCATCTGGCGGCAATTCACCGTGCCGGATTCCATCACCCTCGGCACACTGCACGACATCATTCAGGTCGTCATGGGCTGGACGAATTCACACCTGCACGCATTTGAAATCCGCAAACAACGCTACGAGCGCCCATACCCCGGTTCGGACTTCGGCGGCTATGGCCCCAAGCCGCACGACGAACGCAAAGTAACGCTCGCCGCCCTCGGCCTGCGCGCGCGGAGCAAGTTTCAATACGAATACGATTTCGGTGATGGCTGGCAGCACGAGTTGTTGCTGGAAAAAATCCTACCCACCGACGCGCCCACCTTTGTCTGCGAAGACGGGGAATACGGCTGTCCGCCCGAGGACTGCGGCGGCCCGTTCAACTACCCGGAAGTGCTCGTCGCCGCGCACGACCCGACCCACCCCAGCCACGAACATTGGAAGGAATGGCTCGGCGATTTCGATCCCTTTTATTTTCCGCTGAAAGAAATCAACAAAGCCCTCACGCGGATCGGCAGACTGAAGAAGCATTGAACGCAACTTGCGCAGCATCCCGGAACGATGGCGGGCGTTTGAGGTTTCCGTTCTTGTCGTTCATGGCGTGCCGCATATCGTCGCGCGGTGTCGGATTCACTTTTGATTCAAATTTTCACCATCTGTGCCGCGATGTTCGCGGGCGCTCGTTGATGTCATGGCGGGAGTAGAAAATCCAGCAGCGCCGAAGCCTCTCCGCCTGTCCGGTTCGCAGCCGTTCACGCAGCAGATCGGCAGCTTTATGATGATCGGCGAGCGGACGAATGTCGCGGGGTCGCCGAAATTTGCGAAGCTGATCAAGGAGAACAAATACGAGGAGGCGGTCGCGGTCGCGCGGCAGCAGGTGGAGAATGGGGCCAACATCATAGACATCTGCATGGACGAAGGGATGATTGATGGCGTCGCGGCGATGTCGCGATTCCTGCAACTGCTCGGCAGCGAGCCGGACGTGGCGAAGGTGCCGTTCATGGTGGACTCGTCGAAGTGGGAAGTGATCGAGGCGGGGCTGAAATGTTTGCAGGGAAAAGGCATCGTGAATTCGATCTCGATGAAGGGCGGCGAGGATGCGTTCAAGCAGCAGGCGCGTCATGTTTTGAAATACGGCGCGGCGGTGGTGGTGATGGCGTTTGACGAGCAGGGGCAGGCGGCGACCTACGCGGAGAAAATCCGCATCTGCGAGCGCGCGTATCGCATCCTCGTGGATGAAGTCGGCTTTCCTTCGGAGGACATTATTTTTGATCCAAACATCCTCACCGTCGGCACGGGCATCGAGGAGCACAACAATTACGCGGTGGATTTTATCGAGGCGACGCGATGGATCAAAGCGAACCTCCCGAATGCGAAAGTGAGCGGCGGTGTGTCGAATGTGTCGTTTAGTTATCGTGGCAATAATCCCGTGCGCGAGGCGATGCACTCGGCGTTTCTTTACCACGCGATCCGCGCGGGGATGGACATGGGCATCGTGAACGCGGGGATGCTCGAAGTGTATGAGGAGATTGAGCCGGAGTTGAAGGAACTCGTCGAGGATGTGCTGCTCAATCGCCGCGCCGACGCGACGGAGCGACTCGTGGAGCATGGCGAGAAATTAAAAGCTGGCGGCAGTGTGGCGGATCAAAAGGCGAACATCGAAGTGCTGGAGGCTTGGCGCAAAGGGTCTGTGGAAGACAGGCTGTCGCACGCGCTGGTGCGGGGGATTGATGCATGGATCAACGAGGACACCGCCGAGGCGCTGGCGAAATACGGCAGGCCGCTCACGGTGATCGAGGGGCCGCTGATGGCGGGGATGAGCGTGGTGGGCGATTTGTTCGGAGCGGGAAAAATGTTTCTCCCGCAGGTGGTGAAGTCGGCGCGCGTGATGAAGAAATCCGTCGCGTATCTCACACCATTCATGGAGGCGGAAAAAGCGGCGATGGCTGCGCGCGGCGAGGCGGTGAAGGCGCAGGGCAAGATCGTTCTCGCGACGGTGAAGGGCGACGTTCACGACATCGGCAAGAACATCGTGGGCGTGGTGCTGGCGTGTAATAATTATGAGGTTCTCGACATGGGCGTGATGGTCGCGTGCGAAAAGATTTTGGACAAAGCCGTGGAGATCGGCGCGGACATCATCGGCCTCAGCGGGCTCATCACGCCTTCGCTGGATGAAATGACGCACGTCGCAAAAGAGATGAAGCGCCGGGGGATGAAGCAGCCGCTGCTCATCGGCGGAGCGACGACTTCCAAAGCGCACACGGCGGTGAAAATCGCGCTGCATTACGACGGCCCCATCGTCCACGTTCTCGACGCTTCGCGCGCGGTGCCGGTCGTGAGTTCGCTGCTGAGCACCGATGGCCGCGCAGATTTCGTCGCGAAAAATGCGACCGATCAAGAGGCGTTGCGCCAGCATCACGCGGGCAACGCAGCGGCGCTCGTGAGCATTCAGGAGGCGCGGGCGAAGGCGCCGAAGATGGATTTTTCGGACATCGCGAAGCCGGAGTTCGTAGGAGTGCGGACACTTTCATCGGAAACACCTACGGCCATCGTCACGCAATTTCCCCGTCGCATCGGTGGTCGCGAAATCACCAACGAATCCGAACTCAAACAAGTCTTCGCGCTCGACTGCCCGCCGACCTACTACACCACGGACAACACGCCGCAGATGGTGGAGGAAAAAAAGTGGCTGAAGGCGCAGAGGTTCGCAGAAGACCTCGCGCTTCAATATCTGGATCACCACTGCTCTGCTGAAGCCTATGCCCCCGCGCTATTCGGCGATTTTGTCTATGTCATCGCGCCTTCGACATCGGGCCGCAATTCATTGCCTCATACATTTGCCAAGTGGTTGCAGCGATACTTTGGCGGCGAGATTTACAGTGGCCTCCTTTGCGAATCCGAGCAGGAGGCGAAATGCCGCCGTGGTTACATTAATAAGATTGCCCTCCCAACGATTATCATCGTGCCGCCGGACGCACGCGAATTGATTGGAGACCGCCGTGTCGTGCTTGTGGACGACATCCTGACTAGTGGCGAAACATTGAACGCGATGCAGGAGGCTCTCGCAGACGTCGGTATCCGCACGGATGCTGCAATCGTGCTTGGTGCGGCGATGGGTGGAAAAGCGAGCTTCCAATCTACAGTCCAGCAACTCGCCAAACATCTCAGCAAGGCGGTTGGCGTTCCGTGGCAGGCAATTCTCCAAGACCTACGGCTTGCCCACGACAATGCGTATGCTAACCTCATCCGAAAGGCAGCCGACGACGCGAACGAGAAACCACATGAAGTCTATGAACTTATCCGAACAAAAGCAGAAGCGTTACGCCGAACTCCACGAGTTTATGTATCAAGAGAGCATCCGTTTGAATTGGACACCAATTCCGGACGAACTCAAAGACCCGGCGGTGTGGAAGGAATTTTGCCAATGGCGACACGAGAACTGGCTGGCATTCGCGGAGCCGTCGTCGGATCGGATCGTGGCCCGTCTGGCGGAGAAAAAGGATCGCGAGGCGGCGGAGCTGGCGATGGTGGCGGAGACTCCGGGCAAATAAGTCTCGCGGAGTTGCGCGCGTTCATTGATTGGACGCCATTTTTCCACACGTGGGAATTGCGCGGAGTGTATCCGAAGATTCTCGATCACGAAAAATACGGCGAGCAGGCGCGCAAGATTTTCGCCGATGCGAATGCGATGCTGGATCGCTTCATCGCCGACAGCACGCTCACGGCGCGCGGCGTCTATGGTTTTTTTCCAGCGAATCGCATCGGCGACGACCTCATCGTGTGGACGGACGAGACGCGCACCATCGAGCGCACGCGGCTGCATCACCTGCGCCAGCAAGTCGTCAAGGACAACGCCGACCCGTATCGCTGCCTCGCGGATTTCGTCGTGGAAAAGGGCGAGGATTACATCGCGGCGTTCGCCGTCACGAGCGGCGTCGGGCTTGATGAACTGGTGAAAAAATTCAAAGCCGAGCACGACGACTACAACGCAATCATGGCCGAAGCCGTCGCGGATCGGCTGGCGGAAGCGTTCGCCGAGTGTCTGCACAAGCGCGTGCGCAATGAATGGGGCTATGGAAAAACCGAGGGGCTCTCGAACGAAGACATCATCGCGGAAAAATATCGCGGCATCCGTCCCGCGCCCGGCTATCCCGCGTGCCCGGATCACACGGAAAAGCAAACGCTCTGGGAATTGCTCGACGCTGAAAAAGCCACGGGCATCAAGCTCACCGAGAGCTTCGCGATGTGGCCCGGCAGCAGCGTGAGCGGCTTTTACTTTGCGCACCCGGAGTCGCGCTATTTCGCAGTGGGCAAGCTCGGCAAAGATCAGGTCGCCGACTACGCAGCGCGAAAGAAATTTACCATCGTAGAAGCCGAGCGCTGGCTCGGGCCGTGGTTAAATTACGCGTAGCCCGAGAGCGTGCTTTTTATACAGCGTTTCCTTAGCGGCAGTGGTGGTGGCCACCCCACGCGTAGCCGATGCCGATGCTGCCGTGCGGATACCACCAAGGGCCACCGTAGTAGCGCGGGTAGTAGTCGTAATCGTTGGTAAAATACACGGGCGGCGCGTTGCGGTAAGCGGCGAAACGATGACCGGCAGAGACGAGCGCATCCACGACATCGGCGCTGACGCCCGCTGCACGCAGGCGTTTCTTTTCCCCGGTGGTGACGACGTAGTTCACGCCGACTTCATCGAGCTGGCAGAGGACGACATCATCGGGGATGTGGCGCATTTTTAACTCGATGAGATTTTCCGGGGAAAGCGCGCCGCCGCGTTCGAGTTTGGCGACCGTGCGTTGGGAAACGCCGGACGCGCGGACGCGTGCGATGGTTTGTCTGTCGTGCGTGGCGCAGCTTGCGAGGAGCACGAGGGCGAGAAGTGCGATGTAGGTTTTCATGGTGCGAAGGTGGCATCGCAGCGCGAGGAGAGCAAGTGACGCTCGCTTCACTCTCGCTCGTATTCGCCCTTGCCAGTTTTTTTCCACACGCTGAATCCGGCGCTCTTCGCCTCGCTCACGCTGAGTGGCTTTGTGAGCTTGGGCGTGTTCACGCTGGCGATGACTTTATGAACGGCTTTTTTGCAAAGCGGGCAGTTGGTGAGCGGCTCGCGCTTAATCGCGTGGCGAATTTCAAAGCAGCCACCGCACACTTTGCAGTCACCCTCGCACAACTCATACACGTAGATCGGCATGGCGGAGGAAAGCACGAGCGCCGCGCGGTGTCATGCACGCGGTTTCCAACGGCGATAATACCACGCGTGCAGAAAATCCGGCGACGCGCCGAGTGCGAAGAGCAGCAGCATCGTCGCATTGCGCAGTGAAGTGCGCCACGAGCCGCGCTGGGTGTGGTGCCGCGCGGAGGTGGCGATGGGCGGGTCGAGCACGACGCGTCGGCCTTCGTCGCGGAGGCGTTTTGAGAAGTCCACATCCTCCATCAGCGGGAAAGCGCGGTAGCCGCCCATGCGCTCGAAAATTTCACGGCGGACGAAGAGCGATTGGTCGCCGAAGAGCGTGCCGCCTTGCTCGGCGAGGATGCGGTTCCAACATTCCAGCCACATGAGACGGGGATGGCGCGCGTCGAATTTCCGATGAAACGCGCCGCCCACCACCTCGGCATCGTCCATCGCGGCGAGCAGCGAATCCACATGGGCCTGACGCAGCTCGGTGTCGGCGTGTTGGAAAAGAATCACGTCGCCGGTGGCCACGCTGGCTGCCGCGTTCATCTGCTGGCCGCGCCCCGGTTTCGCGCAGCGCACGAGGCGCGCGCCGTCGGCGATGGTGATTTGCGCACAGTCGTCGTTTGCGGATGCGTCGCCGACGATCACCTCATCCACGCCGCGCAAGCCAGCGATGGTGGCGAGGATTTCGCGCAGCGTGGCGGGGTCGTTCCAGATCGGGATGACGACGGTCAGTCGCATTTTGTTCCGCATTACCGCTGTTCCTTTTTCAGCAAAGTTTCGCGCGCTTTTTCCAGCCGAGCGCGCTCGTTTTTGTTGAGACTTGAAAGGCCTGACTTGGCGATTTTGTCGAGCAGCGCGTCCACATCGGAGTCTGTGTCGTCGTCGAAATCATTCACGATTTTGCGGCGCGGCGCAGGAGCGGGACGGGGGAGCATACGGAGTTTCGGTTTGCTGCGGAACCATGCGCGGATGCGGACGGCGAGCGGAATGTGGTCGTCGTAATCCTGCTCGATTGCGTGGCGCATATAGAAAAACGCAGCGAGGCATGTAGCCCAGAGCGCGGCTACGCTGAGCCAGTCGCGGTGCGAAACCGCCATCAACGAGCCGCACACGAAGCACGCAAACGCCACCCATTTGAACGGCACCCAGCCGAGCCACTCGGCGTTCGGGTAGAGCGTGGCGAAGGCCATGAGCAGGGCGGCCATCATCAGGAAACCACCGGAGAGACCGAACTGGCAAAAGCTCGGAAGGACGGTCGGTATTTGAAAAATCCACCACGCTGCCGAGACCACGACGACTGGCGCGAGCGTGAGGAGGATGAGCAGTTTCGCCAGCACGCTGCGACCGAGGTGCGTCTCGATGCCCACGCCGAGCCAGTAGAAAAAAAGAATCGAGAACGGAGTGAAGAACGTGACCTTGTCTATGAAAGGATACGTGACGATGGCGGGCAGCACCGTCCACCCTTCGGCGGGCAGGAAAAATGTGAGATGGTGCAGGAGTGGCGAGCTGGCGGAGGCGAGAAATGCGGAGACAAAAAGGCCGACGACAAAGACTGCGGCGAGGATTGTTGTGAGGTAAATGGGGATGCCATTCCATTTGCCGTAAGGCTCTGTTTCGCGTGAGAGGTAGCGGGCCATGATTGATGTGTAGCTGCATTCACCGTGCCGGGCAAATGCGATGTCTTCTATCGGCGTGATTTGGCCTCGTAATAGGCAGCGGTCAATGGCGGGAGCGGCGGGAGTGTGATCGCGCCGTCAGCGAGCGTGGCTTCGCCGAGCGCGCTGAGTTTATCGGTGAGATTCGTCGCGTCGCCGAGCGCGACGCGGGCGGCGTCGGTGAGATTCACGCGCACATCGCGGAGCGTTTCGCTGCGGTGGAAATTTGCCACGACGAGGTAGCGCGAGCCGCTGCGCACGTCGGCGCGCACGTAGGCGTAGAGCCAGTGGCCGCTCGCGCCTTCGCCGGCGACGCGACCGAATTTGTCGTTCTGCACGTTCGCGCCGTTGAGCGGGAAAAACTCGCCGTCGCGGAACGCTGGCTCGCCGCAGAGTTTCATCAGGCGCCCGTAAAACTCGCGCAGACTTTTTTGCGAAGGTGAAAGGCGCGCGCCGTCGTAGCGATGGCCGTTCACCCACTTCGCCAGTTCGGGCATACTCCAGTAATCGAAGATGCTCGTCCGCCCGTCGTCGCCGCCGAAACCCTCCGCGCCGCTCGCCGGCTCGCCGACTTCCTGGCCGCTGTAAAGCAGCACGGGCCCGCGCGAGATGCCGTAGAGGATCGCGCTCACGGGACGCCCGACTTCCGCGCCGATGCCGCCCCAATTCCCCTTCGATGCGATGCGCACTTCGTCGTGATTTTCCGCATAGCGCAGGCTGTTTTGAAAAACGTAATCCGGCTGCACGTTGCCGTCCCTCACGCCGAGCGCGGCGTCGAGATCGTTCGCCCAGCCGGAGCCGTCGTAAATGTTTTTGAGCGCCTTGTAAGCAGGGTCGTCATACACGGCGTCGAAGCCCGCGCTCAGCAATTCGATCATCACGTTTTTGAAGTGCGCGACGAGTTCGTAGCCGCCCTCCACTTTCATCGGGTCGTTGTTGTAAGCCTCCGCGAGAAACATCACGCCCGGCTGCCGCTGCCGCGCGCGCGCGATGGCCCACGCCCAAAATTCCGGCGGCACCATGTGCGCCATGTCGCAGCGGAAACCATCCACGCCGAGCGCCTGCCAGTGCGCGAGGACGGCGTCCATTTTCACCCACGTATCGGGCACGGGCGCGTCGGGCTTCGCGGCGTGCGGATACTCGCGCGCCGTGGTGGTGAAGTCGTAGCCGTAGTTGAGCTTCACGGTTTCATACCAGTCGTTTTGCGAGGGCGACCATGTCGCTGCGTTGTTGCCCGTCACGCGGGCGTGCTCATTTTCCGGCGGAAAAAGACCATCGCCCGCGCCGAGCACGCGGCATGTGGGGGAGATGAAATTGCCGTCCTTCACCGTGGGCAATCGCAGCGGTGGCCCGCCGCCCTGCGTGTCGCGCTGGAGCCAGAAGAAGTTGTTTTGCGGATCGAAAAAGCGCGTGCGCTCGTCGTTCGCGCCGAATTGAAACGCACCACCCGCGGCACATCCATCCGCGAAAGACGCGTGACTCCGCGCGACGTGGTTCGGGACGAAATCAATCAGCACGCGCAGACCGTGCGCGTGCGCGCGTTTGAGCAGCGCGGCAAATTCCTCCATCCGCTTCGCCGGCTCGTTGGCGTAGTCGGGGCACACGTCGCCGTAGTCCTTGATCGCGTAGGGCGAACCGGCGAGGCCCTTGAGCAGATCGGGATCGTCGGCGGGTTTGCCGATGGCCGCGTAGTCCGTGCTCGTCGCCTGCGCGAGCACGCCGGTGAGCCAGACGTGCGTAATGCCGAGTTCGTCGCGCAGCGATTTCAGCGCGGCGTCATTGATGTCGGCGAATTTCCCCACGCCATTCTCCACGAGTGTGCCGTTCGGTTTTCGCGTTTCGTTGGTATTCGAGAAAATACGCGGGAGCATTTGGTAAATGCGTGGACGCGCTGAGACGGACTTTTTTTTCTGCGCAATGGCGAGCGGAAAACCGCCAGCAAGCACGACATCACCAAAGCGGGGCAGGGGAGCGGCGCCGATGCAGGCGAGCATCTCGCCCCAACCGGAATTACCGTTCGTGTCCTTCGCCCATGCCGTCCCTTTCGCGTCAGCGAAAAGCTCCGCGCCGAGCGATTGTCGTTTCAAAAGAAGCGCCACTTTCCCCGCGCTCACCTCCGCTTTGAAGTCGCCGCACTCGATGCTCCCGCTCCACTTTGCGTGTTCCCATTTCCTCCACCAAAGCGAGGGCTTGCCGTCGTCGCCGATGCGCACCGCGTAGAGTCGGTCAGCGCGGAACGGGAGAAAAACCGTCGAGCCTTCGCAGTGCTGCGCGTAGGGCACGACGGCGCATCCGTTGAGCGGATCGGTATCGAGCGCGACGAAAAGTGCGCGGCCCGGTTGATCGGCATTTTCGCACGCAAACTCGATGCGCAGCCATCCGGCGTCGTAGGTGAAAGTCACGTGCGGCATCATTTTTTGCGCAGCGAGGGTGGATAAAAAAGCACGTGGAGGAAGTGGAGCACGACCTCTCGATTACATGACCGGGTCGTTTGCTTCAATAGAGGATGCACAGCGCAAAGATGTGTGGTCAAGCCAGCCTTCGACAACGAGGGGGACGCCTTGTAGTGCGGTGGCAAGCGAAGCGCGACACCGCCTTGAAAGCGCCGCGTCCGGGGCAAGAGGCGCACGAGGTTTTGCAGGGAAAGGCCGATTCGCACCGTTGCCCTGCTTGCGAAGGCGGCGTGGCGCTATCGCTTCCCGCCGCACTACAAGGTCGCGCCTTTGCGCGAGGCTCCCTCCCGTTTTTAGGATTAAGCGGTTGACCCCCTCTGCGCTTTCCCGTAACAGCCGCGCCTCACTTTCCAACTACATGGGCAAGCAATACAACAAAGTCGAAAACCGTCGTCGCCGTCAGGCATACTTGGAGCGCAAAAAGGCAAAGGCCAAAGCGGGCCCCGTTGCCTCCAAGCCAAAGGCCAAAAAGCCTGCCGCCAAGAAAAAGGCGGACGCCTAGTCCTACCGCCGCACATGCGGCACCGCGATGCGCTACCTGCTCGTTGATGCGCATAGTGTGATCTATGCGTGCCCGGAACTCCTTGCGCTCCATCGGCGCAACATGGAGGTCGCGCGCGAACAACTCATCCAGCGTCTTACCGCGTATCAGGATGCCACGGGCGTGCGTGTGGTGGTCGTCTTCGATGGAAAAGGCGCGCACACTTCGCAGGAAAAAATCCCCGGCGGCGTGCAGATTTTCTTTTCCAAAACGAAAGGAACCGCCGACCAAGTCATCGAGCGGCTCGTGGCGAAATACGGCAAGGAACACGACATGACCGTCGCGACGAACGACCGACTCGAACAGCAAACTGCGATCACTTTCGGCGCGATGGCGATTTCCGTGGATGCGCTCTTGAAGCTCCTCGATGAAGCCGACGCCGACGTGACGCGACGCATCAAGCAATTGCGGCGCAAATAGCCGCCGTCACGCAGCGATGATGCGCACGAGGAGCTGCGAGAGAACGACCTCGCCCTCGGTGCCCGATGAGACGAGCGCGACGTTTGCCTCCAGGCACGCGCGCAGTGCGGATTGCAACTCCGGCAGTTTGTAACGGCGGGCGTGTTGTGCGGCGAGGCCGAGGGGAAATGCGTTCAGCTTTCCTTCCTTCGTGCGCGGCAGATGCGCGATGGCCGCGTCGCCGAGTCTTTCCAAATCCTTGCCGAAATAAAACGCCTGCGAAGGTGCTTTCAGATTTTTGTGACGCGCCATGAGATCACTCACGAGGAGCAGATTCCGTATCGTGGGGATGATCGTCGCGAGCAGGATGCCGATGGCGCTTTCGCCTTGGAAAAGAAGCTGCCGCAGCAATTCGAGTGTGCGCTGGAGCTGGCGTGTGGCGAGTGCATTTCCCAACTCAAAGATGATGCCTTCGCGGGAGAGCGGCGTGTTCAGGCGCACGTCCGCCTCCGTCACCGCGCGGCGCTCGGGGCCGAGGAAGAGATCGAGTTTATCGAGTTCGCCCTCGATGGTGCGGCGGTCGCCGCCGGTGAAAAGCGTGAACAAATCCAGCGACACCTCATCGAATTTCAATCCACGCTCCCGCGCCTTCGTGCGCACCATGAGTGAGGCCGCTTCCTCCCAGCCCGACTTCGTATTGTCGAGTTTGTCAAAGACCTGCACCTCCGCAAATTTGCCGAGCTTTTTGTAAAACGAGCGCCGCTTGTCCACGGCTCCGGCGCTCAGCAAAAAGCGCGTCCCATCCGGCATTCCTGCATCCAGCAACTCGGTGAGTTTTTCCACCGCCTCGATGGTTGCCTGCGCGCCGCTCGTGCGATCCTCCGCGAGAAAGTTCACGTTTTTCAGCCACACCAATTTCTCGCCGCCGAAGAATCCGAACGTCTGAATCGCCTCGATGGCCTGATACACCCGCTGCGCCGCCTGATCGGTATTCTCCACCTGCCCGTCAATGATGTCCGCGCCGAAATCCCCACCCGCGCCGA
>JAYUIF010000003.1:0-6629 GCA_043766295.1 Spartobacteria bacterium
CGCTCCAACGCTCCAATGGCGATGGGTGGGTGGTTATCCGATATGCATGGAAAGGGCGCATAATTCGTGGTGGATGCGCCCAGCCATAGCGGTGCCCGCGTGGTGTGCAAGCGCTTTTTACCGCCGAATCCACGATGGCTACCGCTTCTCTAACCTCTGCCGCCGAAGAAATCTCCCTCCCCGAAGGCCGCCGTTACTACGAGCCGGGCGAAAATGGCCACGAAAAGCGCGTGAAGGAACGCCTCGATTACTGGCGCGCACCTTCGAGCAGTCGCAGGCGAAGGCATAGTCCCGCGTATTCACAGCGGGAGCTTCGCAGCTTTTCCCAGCTCTGAAGTGCTGGGCTATTGTCAAAACCGCCGCCCTTACTTTTGCCGCAGGAATTTGTGCAGGTGGCCGAATGCGCTCCATTCGGTGACGATCAAATTTCCGTCTTTATCTATGGATGCGCCGTGCGGGGAATTGGTGATGCCGTCCGTCCATTTGTCCTGCGCGAGGTCGTAGTTGGCGCGCTGTTTGGCGTCCGGGTTGTCGCCGACTTGGGCGATGATGGCGCCGGTTTTGTCGAGCACGGTCACGCGGCCTTGCAGTTCGGGGATGACGGCGTTGTCGCCCCGGATGTGGACGGCGGCGGGCATACGAAGGTCTTTCTGAATCACGCGCACAAAGTTGCCGTCGAGGTCCCAATACTCCACGCGGTTGTTGTTGCGATTGCAGACAAAGAGGAGCGGCTTTTCTCCCCGCGTATCGAGCGCGATGCCGTGGCAGGTGTTGAATTTTCCCTCTTCCTTGCCCGAGCCGCCAAACGCTTTCACAAATTTGCGCTCCTTGTCGAATTTGTAGATGTAGTTCGAGCCGTAGCCATCGGCGACGTAGAGGGAGCCGTCGGGGCCGACGGTGACGGCGCAGGGGTTGAAGCCGTTCGCGTCTTTGCAAATGCCGGATTCCGCCGGGTATTTGATGGCCCACAACTGCGTGCCGTCGAGTTTCAGCTTGATGACTTCATGCGCCGTGGGGCGCGCGGCGTAGATGACTTCCGCGCCGCCCTCCTCGCGGATTTCGAGCGCGTGGATTTTCTCCGGGCCGAACGCGCGCTGAAATTTCCCTGCGGACGAAAAAACGAGGACGCCGCGCGGCGTATCGGTGGTGACGTAAATGTTCCCCGCTTTATCAATCGCCACACCGCCGTGGCAGGCACCCTGCGCTTGATCGCCGGGCAGCTTGTCGAAGAAGTTCGGGATGTTTTCGTATTTGAGATCCCCCGCGACGGCGTGGGCGGTGAAGAGTGCGAGGATTCCGAGTAGGGATTGTGTGATGCGTTTCATACGTTCGCGCTTTTGAACGATGGGCGGATTTTTGCAATCGCGGAATCTGGGTATGCACCTTACTCAAGTGGCCGCATCCTGTTGTGGTTTCACTTTTTTCCGCCGAGCAGAGTCCGATACGGATGAGGCTGGATCTCGGCGGCGTGCTGCAGCAGCCGATAGAAAAGTTTTCAACGGCTCCCTAAAGACCCATCAATTCGCGTTGCCATGGCAAAAGCTTGGACAGCGTTTCATCTGGCCGGAATGCCAGCCCTTCAAGGGTGGCTTTTGGCGCGATGAGTGATGGGTCGAGATGATGTTCCGTTGCGGCTTTGTCGCGGAGGCTCTTCAGCTCATCAAAGCGCGCCAATTGTGCTGTCGTCGGACGCAGGCGCGGAGCGCGGACAAACTTCGGCCATTCCGCCTCGGGTAGTTCGACGCCGCGCTGGGCCGCTGCAAAATATTTCTGTTCGCGTGGGCCGCGCAAGTGGCGGATTTCAAAAGTCTCGCCGGCGTCAAATGTGACTGCCGCCTGCACGAGTAGATCGCTGTTGCAGATGTGAAAAGTGGGTTTGTCGAGGCGGCGCGCTTCTTCATCGCGCCATTTCCATAGCTCGCGAAAGATGGCTGCCGCACGAGCGCGCAAGTGGCCGCTGCCGGGGACGCGCCAGAGCTGGTCGGGGTCAATTTCCTTATCAATCTCCGCAGAGCGGATGGCGCGATCGCAGAGTTGGTCAAACCACACGCGACGATTTTGCCGATCCAGTTCCGCGCTTAAAATATCAGCGAGCCCGGCGAGGTGATGCGTGTCGTTGACGGCGTATTCCATCATCTGCGGGGAAAGTGGACGTCGCGCCCAGTTGGCTTTTTGCGAAGCTTTGGCGATGGGAAGCTGGAAGTATTTTTCCATGAGCGCTGCGTAGCTAAATTCATTCAGCCCGCAAAGTCGTGCTGCGATCATGGTGTCGAAAATACGCGCGGGTCTTGGGCAGCCGGTGCGGCGGAGCAGGCGGAGATCGTAGTCTGCGCCGTGGAAGATGAGTTCTTTTCCCGACCACGCTTCCCAAAGCGGTTTGAGGTCGAAACCTGCGAGCGGGTCTATGAGGAAATCCTGACCGGGAACGGTGACTTGGATCAGGCAGAGTTTTTCAAAGTAGCAATGGAGCGAATCGGCCTCGGTATCCACGGCGATACGCGGCTGTGCAGCGATGGCGGGCAGCACGGCGGCAAGGTCGTTGGCGGTATCGGTCAGCGGGACCATTTTGAAAAACTGATTTTGTTCACGGTGGAGATTTGAATTTTCAACCGCGAAGCCCTCCCATGAGCAGCGATGCGTTGCTGGTGGTGGCTTTGAGTGCGTGGATGAGGACTTCGGTCGCTTCGGCGGGCGGGAGCACGGCGAGCTGTTTGCGGAGGACGGTGATGCGTTGATACTCGTCGGGATGATAGAGGAGTTCGTCGCGGCGCGTGGCGCTTTGCAGGAGGTCTATCGCTGGAAAAATCCGGCGCTCGGAGAGGAAGCGATCCAGTTTCACCTCCATGTTGCCGGTGCCTTTGTATTCTTCAAAAATGATCTCATCCATGCGGCTGTGCGTATCCACGAGCGCGGTGGCGAGGATGGTGAGGCTGCCGGATTCCTCGGTGTTGCGGGCGCTGCCGAAAAACTTTTTCGGTTTCACGAGCGCCTTGGTGTCGAGACCGCCAGTCATGATGCGGCCTTTGCCGGGCTGCGCATTGTTGTAGGCGCGCGAAAGGCGGGTGATGGAATCGAGGAAAATGAGAACGTGTTTTCCTTGTTCAACGAGGCGCTTGGCGCGGTCGGCGACGATGTCCGCGACCTGGATGTGGCGGATGCTCGGTTCGTCGAAAGTTGAACTATAAATCTCAGCCCCGTGAACGCTGCGCACGAGGTCGGTGACTTCCTCGGGGCGCTCATCCACGAGCAGTATGATGACGTGCAAGCCGGGGTTGTTTGCGAGTGCGGCTTTCGCGAGTTCTTTCATCACGATCGTCTTGCCCGCGCGCGGCGATGCGACGAGCAGGCCGCGCTGGCCGCGACCGATGGGTGCGATGAGATCCACGGCGCGCGCAGTGACGTTGCTGCCGCCCTCGCCTTCGAGGAGGATGCGGGCATCGGGAAAGCGCGCAGTGAGCGTGTCGAAATCCTTTGGCTGCTGCCATTCATTGAATGGGATGCCTTCGATGGTGAGGACTTCCTCAAGCATCATGTGCTTGTCTTTATGGCCGGGCGGGCGGAAGCGGACGGTGACGAGGTGTCCGCCGCGAAGCTTCAAGCGGCGTGCGATTTGAAAAGGGATAAATGGATCCTGCGGTCCCGGACGGAAACTGTAGCGAGGGAAACGCAAGTATCCGCAGCCGTCGTTCGTGATGAATTCGGTGACGCCCTCGGCGAGAAGACGAAATCCGAGCGAGTGATATGCGCGGAGAAGATCGCAGACGAGGAGATGGCGATTTTTTTCCGGGTTGATGCGGACGCGGAGTTTATCGAGTCGCTCGTGGAGTTCGAGGACGGTGAGAGTGTGAAGTTCATCAATCCACAAATCGCGCGGCTGGAGTTCCGGCGCAATGGGCGCGCGCTCCGGTTGCTTGGGTGTTTCCACGGTCGCAGGAGTTTCCTCCGCTGGCGCTGCTGCCTCGGCTACTGGCTGCTCTGCCGCAGGGGCAGGCAGATTTTCTGCGGGAGAAGCGGGGGCTTCATTCGCAGGCGCGATGGGTTCAGGAGAAGCGGACTCGGAGCCAATCGGCAAAGAGTCGGGCTTGTCTGTCAAGGTTTCGGCGGGTGCTGTCATTCCAAATTACGTGTTCTGCTTTCTGTGTCTTCGCCTCTAGGTCGAGCTGGGCGGCGATTATCTTTTCTGCCAGCGCGAGTGCAAGCCCTCGTTCTTGTGTCAGGCGTTCGATTTGCACTTTTTTTGTGCTGGCGACTACGATGACGCGGTCAAATTCGCTTTCAACATGGGTCTCGTAGAGCAGTGGGATGTCCACAAGGAGCCATGTGCCCCGGCGTCGGGCGTCGTCGGCGAGCGCCGTCCATTGTGCATGGACGGCTGGGTGCAAAATGTTTTCGAGCATTCTGCGCCGTTCCTCGTCGTTAAAAATGATGTTTCGCAGTGCAACACGGTCTGGCCGCCCTGCTTTGTCGCAAACGGCAGAGCCGAATGCGGTGATGATGGCGTCGCGTGTTGCATCGTCCGTTGCAAGCAGTTCATGCACGCAGCGGTCTGAATCGAAATGCCCCATCGGTATCTCCCGAAGTAGCTGCTTGGCAAAAGTGCTTTTGCCTGTCGCGACGCCACCCGTGAGACCAAATACTGGCACGGCTATTTTTTCAGACCCTCGGTCTTGTTCCCCGTATAGGCGCTGATGTCGGGCAGTGCGCCGGGCGTAATATCTGGCAGTGGCAATTCTTCCACTTTCTCCTCTTTCTCGTCGTCGTTTTGGAGCGGCTGCCCTTCTGCGTTCACGATGCGTGCGGTGACAAAAATCACGAGGTTGCGCTTGATGTGCGAATCCACATTGGAGCGAAACAACCGGCCAATAAGCGGGATGTCGCCGATGATGGGGGTTTTATCCTCCACCTTCTGGACGTCTTCCCGGACGAGGCCGCCCAAGACCACCGTCGCGCCATCATAAACGCTGACGTTCGTGGTGACTTTGCGCGTGCTGAAGATGGGCTGGTTGATCACGTTTGGCGTGATGATGTTGGTCGAAGTTACACCAGTGAGCGGATTGGTTGACTGGCTTTGAATCGGGCTGCCGTAGTTGATGAAGCCTTCAAATTCGGTGACCTGCGGCGCAAGCTGCATATCAATGGTAAAACCATCCGGCCCAATGACGGGCTCGACTTCGAGTGTGACACCCACGTTGCGGGTTTCAAACGCGGTTGGAGTGGTTGGAGTGACGGGAAAGCTGCCGTTGCCGCCGCCGCCGAGAGCACCGCCGAGAACGCCGCCGCCGTTGTTTTGATTTCCTACCTGCTGTGGGATTGTGGGTGGCTGAAATTCGGTGGCGTAACGGAATTCGCGGATGATTTCGATGACGGCGCGGTTGCCGCTCTTCGTGGTGACGCGAGGAGCGGAGAGTAAATCCACGCCCTTCTTTTGATCGAGGCCACGGATGATTGCTTGGAAGACAGGATCGGTGCCGACACCTGCAATGGATGCGATGCCCGGGGCGAGTCTGGATGCGCCTCCGCTGCCAAAGAGCAGAGCGTCAATTGCACTGGCGCTGATGGCGAGGCCGCCGCTGCGATTGCCGCCGGTCACGGGAAATTGGCCGATGGGAGATCCCCCATTAACGAAGGTGAAGTCCGTGGGGTTTGGGCTGCCCGTGCCGCCTCCGAAGAAGAGGGGATAGTTTTTCGAGCCGGGAAGATTGGCCTGACCGAGCAGCCAGTCGAAGCTGAGTTCCTTGAGATTGTTTTGGGTGATTTCAACGAACTTCGCCTGAATCTCGATCTGCTTAATGGCCGTGTTTACGTCTTGGATTTCAACGATGCGCTCGACGACATCGAGTTGATCCGAGGTGTTCTTCACGATGAGCGTTGAACTTGCCGGGCTATACATGGCGAAGGCGTTTGCGCCAAAGGTCACACCGCGCTGGGCGAGGAAGTCTTTTGCGGACGAATTGCCTGCAAGTCCAGATGCATTGGGATCAGCAGGGGCGGTAGAAGCGCCAGCGGCAAGTCCTCCGGCTCCAGCACCACCCATTGCTTCGCGGAACATGATGGGCGATACCTTCCATTCTTTAATGAACATCTCGTCAGTGCTGGTGCCGAGCGGGACAATCGAGACGGCGAACGGCTCGATCTTGTATTTCAAATTGGCGAGGTTGGTGATGTATTTGATGACCTCAATGAGCGGGACGTTGTTGAGGGTGAGGGTGACTCTGGTGCCTGCTCCGCCCGTAATGGCGGGAGCGGCTGCTGCTACGGGCGCGGCCACGGGATCGGCCAGGCCGGGAATTCCACCAACAGGCGCAGCAACGGGCGGCGGTGCGATGGCTCCCCCTTGTTCGTCGAGTTTCAGGACGATGTTGACGCCTACATTCTCCGGATCGATATCTTTGGATTTCTTGACGAGGAATTCGATGGCTTCGCGGACGGTGGATTCCTTGAAGTCCACTCTCGGCAGGATGATGCCATTGAGCTTTCTGGTGATGGCGACGGTGCTGGGCGCCGTTGTTTTCCCTTCGTTCAGACGCACGACTGACTTGCGGTCAAAGTGGCGGTATGGGCGCTCCCACTCTTTGCTCACTTCAAAAATGGCCTGAGAGCGCGTGGCGTTGTAGGCATCAACAGCGGGA
>JAYUIF010000004.1:0-6619 GCA_043766295.1 Spartobacteria bacterium
GCGAGCTTGAGCTTTAGGTGATGATAGAGCGCGATGAGCAGCAGCACGCCGCAGGTGTAAAAGCCGATTGCGAATTGAGAGGTGAGTATGTCTTTCATAGCGGAAGTCGGTTACGCGAGCATCTCCTCGAAGCGCGATTTTACGCCCGCTTCGTAGCGGACGACGGCGTTGTTTTCATCAAGCACAGCGATGCGAGGGCAGTGATGCACGGCTTCCTCGGGGGTGAATTGCGCGAAGCTCATTATCGTGAGTCGGTCGCCCGGTCCGCCGAGATGCGCGGTTGCGCCGTTCAATTCGATGACGCCTGCGCCGCGCGGCCCGTAGATGACGTAGGTCTCGAAGCGCGCACCGTTCGCCATATTCCCGATGAGGATGCGCTCATACGGCAACATGCCGACGCGCTCCGCGATGTCCGAGGAAATGGTGAGACTCCCCTCGTAGTCCACACACGCACCCGTGACGGTCGCGCGGTGCAACTTTGATTTTAGCAACGTGATCTGCATCGGCGTGAGGATGGGGAAAAGACGGCGGAATGCAAGCGGAGCGATGGCCCTGTGGTGTCCTGTTTTGAATTTGGAATCCAAGAAGCCAGGAAAAGAAAGCCACTGCGTCCCGTTCGCTGCCGCTTCCGAACTCCTTTCATGGCTTCATGGCTTCCAAATTGAGCCACTGCCGATGGCCCGCTACACTCGCGGGCGGTAGGTGCGCCCCTTCCACACCACGCCGCTGCCGATGCTACGCCGCCAGCTATTCAGCCCGATGAGCATCATCAGCAACATCCCAATCGGATGCAGCAGCGCGCCGATCCAACTCGTGCGAAACCGCAGCGCGAGCAACGCGCGGATGAGATAAATAACCGCGACCTGCGCTGCGACGATCTTCCACACCGGCGCTGGCGCGATGAAAATAAACACGCACGGCGCGAAGAGGCACGCCCACTGCGCGAGACCGAAAAGCCAGAACGCCGCACGCTGTTCCTCGAACACGGCGCGTATGTTTTTCGTAAAGCCCTCCCACGTTTCGCCGAGCGAGCGATACATCCGCACGGTGGAAAAATGCAGGCCATCGCAATTAAAGAGCCGCATCCCCTCGCCCATCCGCGCGGCCACTTCGCGACCGAGCGCAACGTCTTCGACCAAGTGCGCGCGCACCGCTGCATGACCGCCGATACGCTCATACGCCTCGCGTTTGAAAAACATGAACTGTCCGTTCGACGCGCTGATTGCGCGAGTGTGCTTCGGATTCATGCGGAGTCCTTTTTGCTGAACCCATCGCAGCAGCCACAGCGGACAAAACCCGAAACCGATGAGCGGAATCACGGGCATGATCAATTTTTCACCAAGCGTGCCCGTGAGCAGGCGCGGCCATGCAGAGACGAGGCTGGCGTTGTTGCGGCACGCGTAGTCCATCGCCGAACTCACAGTGCCCGGCGAGTGGATGGTGTCGGCGTCGGTGAAAAGCAGAAACTCTCCATTGGCTGCATTGGCGAGTTGGTGGCAGGCCCAGTTTTTTCCGCACCAATCCTCGGGCAGCGGTTGGCCGCGCAGCAGGCGCGCAGTCACGCGCGGGTTGCGGACTTCGGCGATGAGCTTCTCGACGATGGCAGCGGTGTTGTCCTCCGAATGATCATCAAGCACGAGGAGTTCGTAGTGCGCGTAATCTTGCAGCAGCAGCGAACGCACGCAGGCCTCGATATTGCGCGCTTCATTGCGGGCCGGGACGAGCACGGAGACGAGCGGCCCGCTTTCCGGCGGAGCGACGGCGCGCAGTCTGTCGAAGTAAAAAAGATTCAGCACCACGTTCCCCAATACGAGGAGCAGGACGACGAGAATGATGCTGTGATAAAGCTCGAACATGAGTGCGAAGGAAAATGCTGGATGACGAATGTCGCGCGAATTCGTAATTCCACATTCGTCATCCGTCATTTTCATTCGTATCAAACGCCAGTGCCATCCGCCGAAGACATTTTATTTCCGAGCCAACCATCCGCCACGCTGCGGCGGTTCGCCACTTTGCTGGAGCCAAAGGACGACGCACAGCTCGAAGCAATGGCGCAGGAATCCGCACTGCTCACTCGGCGTAATTTCGGAAATGCGATTCGTCTTTTCGCACCGCTCTACCTCAGCAACGAGTGCATCAACAACTGCGCCTATTGCGGCTTCTCGCGCGACAATGCGATCCTGCGCGTGACGCTCGAAATCGAGAGCGTCGTGCGCGAGGCACGGCATCTCACGGCGGAGGGATTTCGCAATGTGCTGCTCGTCGCGGGCGAGCATCCGAAGTTTGTCTCGAACGGCTATCTCGAACGCTGCGTGCGTGCGCTCGCGCCGGAGGTGCCCGCGCTCGCGCTCGAAGTCGCACCGATGGAGACGGCGGAATACGCGCCGCTCGTGGCCGCCGGCGCGGAGGGGCTTGTTGTTTACCAGGAAACCTACGACCGCACGACCTACGCGGAACTTCACACGGCGGGGCCGAAGCGCGACTTCGACTGGCGGCTCGCGTGCCCGGAGCGCGCTTACAACGCGGGCTTCCGTCGCATCGGCATCGGCGCGCTCTTCGGTCTGTGCGAATGGCGGCGCGAGGCGATGGCGCTCGCGGCGCATCTCGAACATTTGCTGCGGCGGTGCTGGAAGGCGCAGTTCACCATCTCGCTCCCGCGCCTGCGTCCGTGCGCAGGAGAATTCCAACCAAAGCACTCGCTGCCGGATCGGGAGTTTGTGCAGCTCGTCTGCGCGATGCGAATTTGTTTTCCGCACACCGGCATCGTGCTCAGCACGCGCGAACCCGCTGCGCTGCGCGACGCGCTGGTGCCGCTCGGCATCACGATGATGAGCGCGGGCAGTCACACCGAACCGGGCGGCTACACGGGCGAGGGAAAAAACGATCTTCATCTCACCGTGCGCGGTCGTCGCGTGGAGACGGAGGGTTGCGGACACGATCAAAATGCGACGGAGCAATTTCAAATCGCCGACACCCGCACGCCTGCGGAAATCGCGGAGCTGCTGCGCGGGCGCGGCTTCGAGGCGGTGTGGAAGGACTGGGATCAGGCCATTCTCGCCCAGTGAAAATTTCCCTCAACGGCCAGCCGCGTGAAATCCCGGCCAGCGATGTCGCCGCGCTCGTGGCGGAACTGGGTTTCACAAAAAACTCCGTGCTCGTGGAGCGCAACGGCACCGCGCTCCGCCCCGAGGAATGGACGCTGCCGCTCGCGCCGGACGACCGCATCGAACTGCTGCGCATCGTCGCGGGCGGGTAAGTCTTCGCAACACAGAGCGCAGGATGATTGACCACGGATGACACGGATAAACACGGATGGGATCTTTGAAATGCGAAGCATCTATCCGTGAACATCCGTGTCATCCGTGGTTAAAAACATCCGTGGTTTTCGACTGCGGGTAACGTGTTTGCTTCACGCCGATTTCCCGGCAAGCTGCGTGCGATGTCTCGGCTCCTCTCGCTTCTACTTGCACTGCTCGCGCTCCCGGCGCTGGCGGCGGATGTGCCGTTCACCGTGGCCGTGGCGCAGAAACAACTCCACGCGGAATTCACCGGCAACGGACGCGACACCGCCACGCTCAAGCTCACCAATCTCAGCAAGGACAAGCTCCCCGTCGTCGTGCCAGCGGGGCTCGTGCTCGCCGGGGAAAATGGCGAGCGTCAGGTGCTGCTGCGCGCACTCACGATGGAACTCGCCGCGAACGAAGAGACGGACGCAATCCTTCCCACCGCCGCGCTCTCCTCGAAAAACTCTAACACCCAGCGCGCGCTGAAACCCGCCGCCGAGCCAGAGCCGCGACTCGCAAAATTGATCGCGCTTTTTGAAAAGCAAAACGATCTCCCCCGCTCCACCGCGCAACTCGCCGTTTTCATCGTGCTGGAGGATTTGAAATTTGCCGACTGGCAGAAATGGCTCGCACCGACGTGGGCGCGCGAGAAGCCGCCGAAGCAACATCCGACTCCCGCCGAGATCGCACAGACTGTGGACGCGCTCGCTTTCGCAAAGCTCGCCGCGCCCGAATGCAAACCCGCGCTGCTCGCCGATGAGAATCTCAAACGCCTCGCGCTGCGAAACCCCTGGGCGCGCGGCAAGGCGATGGTGCTCTACGGCCTCACGGTGGACGACGCAATCACCGGCGACCCGTCGCTTCCGCCCGACCTCGGCACGCTGCTACACACTTCGCCGAACGACAACTGCCCCATCTGCCGCCAGCGCGCGAAAATGCAGCCGGATATTCCGTAGCGCTATTGGATCAGACCGAAGTGCGTCTTGTGCTCACGAAAGAACGGCCAATAAACGAACAGCCCCGAGCCCATCAGATTTGCCTCCGGCACAGTGCCCCAGTAGCGACTGTCCGAGCTGTTGTAGCTGTTGTCGCCCATCGCAAAGTAACGCTTCGCGGGCAGCTTAAAAGTCTGGCCCACGCTGCTGAGATTGTATGCGTCGCTGTAAAATGACGGTCCTTGCGAGTAGCCGCGATAGCCGCCGTCCACGAGGTGATCCCGGCTCCCGCTCATCACGCGCTCAAAGCCCGCACCCTTCGCACGCTCGCCATTGACGAACAACTCCGGCGCATCAATCCGCATTTCATCACTGGGCAGGCCGACGAGACGCTTGATGTAAAACTGCGACGGCTTGCGCGGCGGCGCACCGAGATTCCCCATCTTCGGGATGTCCGCAGTGTTGAAAACAAACACCTCACCGCGCGACGGCGTGCGGAAGTGGTAGCTGAATTTATCCACAAACACATGGTCGCCCGTATCCGTGAAACCACGCGCGATAGGCTCCCCCGCTTTGAACCGCATCCCGAGCATCGAGCCGCGCGAATCGCCCGATGCGTGCTGGCCGAACACCGCTTCCGTCGGGTCCTTCGCCTCATGCACCCAATAGGTATTTCCCGCGCTCGTCGTGATTTTCGTGTAGGTGAAAAAGCGCGCCCACGGCAACTCCTCCACGTTGGTGATTTGCTCGTCCGCCTTCGCCACCACGTTGTGCCAAGTCCGCCCGTAGGCCGCCGTGTGCCACACCTTCGTCAAAATATTCGGCGGCTCCTCTTTCGTCACCTCGCCCGTGATTCCATTCAGCGTCGGAAACATCGAGGACGTGGGAATCGTGAACGGCTGAATGAAATATGTGCGAATCCCCAGCGCCACGATGATCGCCACCACAAACACCTCCACATTTTCACTCAGCCACGCATCGCCTTTCACCGGACAATGCACGTCGCAGAGTTTTTCCAGCGCGACCTCCGCGTCCTTCACCGCCTTCGGATCGCGCTCCTTCATACCCTTTTTCAACTTCGCAATCTGCTCCTCGAAATCCGCAATCGTCGCCGCACTCCACTTGTCGCGATTGTAGGCGAGCCGCTTCTCCGCCTCTTTAATATAGAGTCGGCCTTGCTTGATGTATTTTGGCGTGAGGAAAAGCATGGGCGCGGTGGGTAGCGTCCCGCCCCGCGCATGGCAAGGGCCGCGTTCTGCGGGCCTGTCGGAAAAGTTGACGAAGGCTTTCCACCCGCCCCATCTCCCAGCTAGAACGCACGGACTGCATGAAAACACTCAGACTCGGCATCATCGGCGGCGGGCTCATGGGGCGGGAAATGGCGAGCGCCATCGGGCGCTGGTGCGCGCTCACGGATGTCGGCGTGCGGGTGGAATTGACGGCGGTGTGCGACCTCACGGAAAAGACGCGCGAGTGGTTTCGCCAAATCCCGAGCGTGAAACAGATCACGGCGGATCACCGCGAGCTGCTGGCGAATGTGGAGGTGGACGCGGTGTATGTCGCGGTGCCGCATCATCTGCACGAAGCGATCTACCTCGATGTGCTGCGCGCTGGAAAAGATTTACTGGCAGAGAAACCTTTCGGGATCGATCTCGCGGCGGCGCGGAAAATCCGTGACGTTGCGCGAGAGACGGGACGCTTTGTGCGGTGCTCGTCGGAGCTACCATTTCTGCCGGGCGTGCAGCGCGCACTGCGCGTGATTGGCGAAGGAAAACTGGGGCATTTGCTGGAGATTCGCAGCGGCTTCTGGCACGCGAGCGATCTCGATCCCACGAAGGTAATTAATTGGAAGCGGCAGGCGAAATTTTGCGGTGCCATCGGCGTGATGGGCGACCTCGGGATGCACGCGTGCCATGTGCCGTTCCGCCTCGGGTGGCGTCCGGCGCGCGTGTATGCGCAGCTTCAAAAAATCACGCACGAGCGACCCGACGGCAAGGGCGGCATGGCGGCGTGCGATACTTGGGACAACGCGATGTTGCACTGCGATGTGGAAACTCCCGGACACCCAAACGGCACGGTGCCGATGCGATTGGAAACAAAGCGACTTGCGCCGGGCGAAATGAATACGTGGTTTATCGAAGTGCTCGGCACCGATGGCGGCGTGCGCTATTCCACGAAGGAGCCGAAGACCGTCTGGCAGTTCCGGCGCGGGAAGGAGCAAGTGTGGGAGCGCTACGATGTGGGGATGGCGGACAGCGCGTTCCCGGTGATCACGGGCGGGATTTTCGAGGCGGGATTTGCAGACTGTTTTCAGCAAATGCTCGCGGCCTTCGCTGCGGAACAAGCGGGCTCGCTCGGCACACGCTTCGGCTGCGCGACGCCGGATGAAGCGGTGCTCAG
>JAYUIF010000005.1:0-15747 GCA_043766295.1 Spartobacteria bacterium
GGGGTCCCACATTTTGTAGTTCAGGTTGCCGGCATCTTTTGGGTGATCGTGGAAGCCGACCTTGATGTCATATTCTTTCACGAGCTTCTCGAAGGTATCAATCGCGTCCACGGATTCGGTGTTGATGACGCGGATGCCAAAGTATTTTGCGAACTCGAAAACCTTCCGGCTGTCCGCCTCATTTTTGGAAAGCTGGACGACGCCGTAGGCGATGGGCGTGATGTTGTGCTGCTTGAGTTTGGCCTGCACTTTCTCCCAAATCTCCTTCGGTGCGTTGTGATCAAATTTCACGCGAGGTTCTTCCGTCGAGAGTTTCTGGCCGGGAAAAAATTCGATCACCTTGCCGCCAGCCAGCCCGGTTTTTTCGATGGATTCAAAGACGCTGAAGCGGTTGAAGGTCCAAGCCTGACAGCCGATGGCAAAGCCACCTTGCTTGAGATTTTCCGGAATGGGATCGGCGGCAAAGACGGGCAATGCCAGCACGGCGAGTGCGAGGAGTAATTTCATGCGAGCGCGGATTGGCATACTCGTGGTGTGGGAAGTCAAGCGCGGCACTTGCGAAAGTAGGGCACGACAGTAGCGTCGCACGGCAACTCAATCGTGCCCGCCATGCAAACGCGCCGTCAATTTCTCCAACTCACTGCCACTGCCACCGGTGCCTTCACGCTGAGTCCGCTTTTTGCCGATGGTGCGCCAGCATCGGCGGCTTCCGGCGAAAGCACTGCGTTCTTCCTCATCGGCGACACTCATTACCTCGGTGACAATGAAAAGCCGGGGCAGCTCGATGAAACTTCGCGCGACTACACGAAGCGTCTCATCGAGTGGCTGAATAAACTCCCCGGCACCGAACTGCCCGCCGAGGCTGGCGGTGGTAAAGTCGCGCCGGTTCGCGGTCTGATCCACGCGGGCGATATGATTGATAGCGGCGACAAGCCCGACGCCACGCATCTCGCCATGCAAAAAACCGAGCTTGCCGAGTGGCTCGCGGATTTCGGACTCAACGGCGGCGACGGCAAGCTTCCGTTTCCCGTGCGCGAGGTGCATGGCAACCACGATGCTCCGCAGGGCAAGGGCGCGGTGCTCGAAAAGATCATCGAACGAAACAAGACGCGCGCCGGCCTCGCTGGCATTTCGCCGAACGGCTTGCACTACTCGTGGGATTGGGGATGCGCTCACTTCATCAATCTCGGCATCGTTGTCGGGCAAGTGCCCGGCGTGGATCGCGCTCGCTGCTATCCGCCGCTGGGCAGCCTCGATTTTCTCATCAGCGATCTCGCCGAGCGTGTGGGTGACAGCGGGCGCCCCGTGGTCATCACGCACCATGTGGATGTCGCGCGCTACAGCGCCGAGCCGAAGGACGCGGCGGCGAAAGTCGAGTGGGATGTGGCCGACGTGCAAGCCTACCATGCTGCGCTGGCTAAATATCGCGTCGCCGCGATTTGCTACGGCCACACGCACGTGCGCCGTATTTTTCCGTGGGATGGAACGCAGCCCCAACCCGTGAAGCCCGGCGAACAACCGCAGGGGAAGGGGATTCCCGTTTTCAACACGGCGAAGGCATCGCACTTCATCAGCGAGAAACAGGCGCTGATGTATTTCGAGCTGTCGCCAAAAATGATCACTGCACGGGAATTCGTGTCCGAAGACGGATGGCAGACCGCAGCGTGGACGCCGCAAGTGTGGCGCTTCCCGCTCGCGTGAAAAAGCCGCGTTGCCTACGCGGGCTTTGTCAGCTCGGCGAAATTCGGCACGTCGCGGCGTGAGTTCACGACTTCGTCCACGAGGCCATATTCCTTGGCTTCGGGCGCGGACATGAAGAAATCGCGGTCGCAATCGTGGTTCACCTTTTCCACCGTCTGCCCAGTGTGGCGGGCGATGATGCCTTTGGTGCGCTTGTTCAGTTTGTAAAGAAACTCGACCGTGCGCTCCACGTCCGAAGCAGTGCCGCGTGCGCCGCCGCTGGCCTGGTGGATCATGATGTCGCTGTTTGGCAGCGCGTAGCGTTTACCCTTCGTGCCTGCGCACAGCAGCACCGCGCCCATGCTCGCGGCCATGCCGATGCAGTAGGTGTTAATGTCGCACGTGAGGAATTGCATCGTGTCGTAGATCGCGAGGCCGGCAGTGATGGAGCCGCCGGGGCTGTTGATATAAAGATGGATGTCTTTTTTCCCGTCCTCCATTTGCAGGTAGAGCAAGTGGGCGATGATCGCGTTCGCCACGAGGTCATCAATCTCCGTGCCGATGAACATGATTCGGTCTTTCAGCAGGCGCGAATAAACGTCGAACTGGAAAACGCCGCGTCCGTCCTGCTCGTAAATCACCGGGCTGTAGATGCCGGCGCGAGGGGACATGATGGTCTTGTCGTGTGGTGGTAAAAACATGGTGTGTTACTTGGTTTCCTCGGTTGCTGCTGCGGTGACTGTTGCCTGGCCGGTCACGAAATCGAGCGTCTTCGCGGTGAGCACTTCCTCGTTGATTTGATCAATCGCGCCGCGTTTTTGAAGTTCCTTCAGCATCTTGTCGAAGGTCATCTCGTATTTTCTGGCGAGCGAACTGATGCGCTGGCGCAGCTCCATTTCAGTCACCCTGATGCCCTCAGCTTCCGCGATGCGGAGCAGCACAAAAGTTCCCTTGATGCGGTCGCGCGCACTCTGCGCCGCGCTGCCCACCAATTCCCGCTCGTGCTCCTTCATCACATCCTCAGTCACGCCGCGTGTCGTATTTTCGCGGACGATTTCTGAAAGGATTGACTGCGTCTGGCTGCGCACCATTTGGGTCGGCAGTTCACATTCCACCTTCGAGATGAGGTGCGACATCACGCCGTTGCGCTTGGCCGTATCAATCTGCGCGTGCTTCTGCTTCTGCAATTCTTCGCGCGCCATGATGCGCAGTTCCGCGAGCGATTTCCCCTTCGCCACAGTGTCGGCGAACGCATCGTTCAACTCAGGCAGCGTGCGCGCCTTCAGACCCTTCAACGTCACCTTGTAGTGAATCTTCGATCCCGGCATCCCTTCCACGGGGAAATCCGAAGGCACCTCGACATCGAACTCGCGAGTCTCGCCGACATTCATCCCGACGACTTGCGCGCAGTAGCCGGGAAAAAATGCTTCGTCAGTCATCTTGATCCAGAAATCCGTATTGTGCGAAAGCGGCTTGCCCGCCTTCGGAAATTTCACATGAGCCGGTTCGCCATCAATAAAGCCATCGTAGTCCACCACGACGTAATCGCCCATCGCCGCAGGGCGTGCCGGTTCCACTTCGGGGAAGTCTGCCTGCTGATCGCGCAAGTTTTCCAGCGCCTCGTCAATTTCACTTTCCGCCACCTCAGCGCTCGGAGCCGTCACCGCGATGCCTTTGTAATCCGGCAAATCAAAATTCGGATGCAGCACCAGCGTCGCGCTAAATTTCAGCGACTTGTCATCGCCCCACACCACGTCCTGCACCTCCGAGAGCGAAAGCACGCGCAGGCCCTTATCCTTGATGGCCTCGCGGCACGCATCGCCGAGCACCTGCTTGGTGACTTCCTCGCGAATCTCCTTCGTAAATTTCCGCTCCACGACCGAGCGCGGAGCCTTGCCAGCGCGGAATCCCGGCAGCTTGGCATTCTTGAAATACTGGCCGGCCACGCCCTCCCAAGTTTTCTTTACCGACTCCGGTTCCACCTCGATGCGAAGAGTGGCGAGACAGTTGGGCAGTGATTCAAAGGCGACGTTCATGTTGTGTGTTTGCGTGGTTGAAAAGGGGCGCGAAAATAGCGGGGACTACGCGCTTGCCAAGCGGTCAATTCGACAAAATCACGATTCATTTCCTCCTTTCACCCCAAGCCGCCGTCCTGCACGCTGCGCCGTGATTTTCCCATGGCTGCGAAATCCTCTCAAAAGACTGCGCTTTCCCCACTCCTAGATGCGGAGGCGATCCAGAGGGCCGAGTATCTCGGCTTGCAGGCGCGCACCATCGTGGAGGGGTATATGGCGGGCGCTCACAAGTCGCCTTTTCGCGGTTTTGCCATCGAGTTTGCGCAGCACCGCGAATACGTGCCGGGCGATGACACGCGGCATCTCGACTGGAAGGTTCTCGGGAGGAGCGACCGCTATTACATCAAGCAGTATGAGCAGGAGACGAATTTCGTCGCGCACTTGCTGCTCGATGGAAGTGAGAGTATGAAATTTGGATCGGGCAAGGTGACGAAGCTCGAATACGGGAAGGTGATGGCGGCGTGTCTCGCGTATCTCATCCTGCTCCAGCGCGACGCGGCTTCGGTTTCTGTCTTTGATCAAAAGGTGCGCGAGTATCATCAGCGCACGGATAGTCTGGCGAAGATTCATCAAATCTGCGCGACGCTCGGCGCGTTTAATCCCGAGGAGGGGACGAACATTTCCGATGTGCTCGAAGACCTTGCGCGAAAGGCGCGGCGGCGCGGGATTGTGGTGCTGATCAGCGATTTGATGGACGATGAGGAAAAGATGCTGCGTGGCATCCAGCATCTGCGTTTTGCGGGGCATGAGGTGATCGTTTTTCATGTGCTCGATCCGCAGGAGTTGACGTTTCCTTTCAATGGAACGGTGGAGTTTATCGGTCTCGAAAATCAGGGCCGCGTGCTGACGCGACCGGCGGAAATCCGCAAAAGTTACCTGGAGGAATTTGGGGCGTTTCTGGATCGCATCCGCCTCGTGTGCGAGCGCAATGGCTGCCCGTATATCCGCGTGAATACCGAGCAGCCGTGGGCGGAGGTGCTGACGGCATGGCTGGGAACGAGGCAGCATCGCTACGGATGAAAAACTTTCGCGCCTCATGTCGTTCTTAAACCCGTGGCTCCTCGCCGGCATCGCCGGGATTGCTTCGCCGATCCTCATCCATCTGCTCGCGAAAAAGCAGATCAAGCGCGTGGTTTGGGCGGCGATGAAATTCCTGCGCATCACCGTGGATCGCAATCAGCGGAAGATGAATATCGAGGACATCGTTTTGCTCATCCTGCGCTGTCTCGTAGTCGCGCTGCTGGCGCTCGCGCTCGCGCGGCCTGCGCTGCGGGAGAGTAATTTCGCCATCTTCGGCGGGGATGAAACTGCCATCGTGTTGCTGGATAATTCCGGCTCGATGGCGACGAGTGACGGAGCGCAGACGCGTTTTGAAAAAGCGCAGAAGGCGGCGGAGCAAGTGCTCGATTCGCTGCCGGGCGGATCGTCGGTGGCGGTGTGGTTGGCTTCGGATCAGGTGAAGGATTTAATCCCCGAGCCGACGCACGATCTCGCGCTCGCGCGGAAGATGATCCGCGAGGCGAAGCGGAGTGATCAGGCGACGGAGTGGCAGCCTGCGCTGCGCCGGGCGATTGATGTGCTCAAGCGGCAGGCGAGTGTTCACAAGCACATTTATGCGGTGACGGATGGGCAGGCTGCGGGATGGAAGGGCGCGGCGGAGACGCGCAATTTGCTCGAATCGGTGAAGAAGGAAGTGCGTGTGCGGCTGGTGCTCGTGAACGAAGGCGAGGAGCGCAATATGGCGGTGACAAATGTGCGTCTCGCGAGCGCGCTGGCGCCGGTGAATCAGCCGCTGCGCTTCGAGGTGAGCGTGGCGAATTTTGGCACGGAAGAATCGCGCAACGTCGCGGTGAGCCTCGCGGTGGATGACGAACCGGCAGCCGATGAGCAGACGCTCGATGCGGTGCCGAATGGCGGCGAGCCCAAGGCGATCTCGCTGTTTGCGACGTTCCGAGAGCCGGGTTTTCACACGGTGACGGCGCGGCTGCACGATGACCGCTGCACGTTTGACGATCATCGGACGTTTGCGCTGCGGGTGATTGATGAAGTGAACGTGCTGCTCGTGGATGGCGACCCCGGTGCCGAGCCGCGAGACAGTGAGGTGTTCTATTTGCGCAACGCGCTGACACCGGTGCCGCTCGAAATGCGGGATCGGTATTTCATCAAAACGAAGACGGTGAGTGGCGCGGAACTGGATGCCGTTTCGCTGAAGGACTACGAGGCGGTGGTGCTGGCGAACGTGGTGGATTTGTCCGGCCCGGCGCTCACGTCGCTGGAAAATTTTGTGCGCTTCGGCGGCGGGCTGATTGTTTTTCCCGGCTCCAGGATCAGCACGGCGTTTTACAATGATCGGATGCACGCTGAGCGAGGGATGCTGCCCGCCGCGTTTGGCCCGCAGCGCGGCGAGGCGGTGGATGAGACGAAGGCGGAGCGACCGCAGACTTTCTTTCGGCTGCAAACGAAAGACTACGCGCATCGCATCGTGGAGCCGTGGAAGGATCCGCAAAGCGGCACGCTCGGCACGGCGCAGTTTTATCGAGTCTTCACGCTCATGCCTGCGAAAAAAAGCGACGTGCCCGGCGAGGTCGGCCCGCCTGCGCTGGTGCTCAGCTACAGCGATGGCGAGCCGGCGGTGATGGAGCGGGCGTTTGGTTTTGGCCGCGTGGTGCAATTCAGCAGCACGGCGGACGCGGGTTGGAATGATCTGCCGGTGCGCCCGGTTTTTCTCCCGCTCATGCACCGCACGCTTGGTCACTTGCTCGCGCGGCAGGAGGAGCGGCTGAACGTGCGGGCGGGTTCGCAGTTCAACTACGCGGTGGCAGCGGACATGGCGGGGAAGGACGTGTTCGTCGTCGAGCCGGGCGGAAAAAAGGAGACCACGCGCGGGTGGAAGATCGAATTGAAAAACAATGTGCCGCTCATCGAATACGCGGACACTTTCACGGGCGGAGCCTACGAGGCGCGCTACGGCGATGATGGGAAATTGCGGTTCGCTACCTACGCAGATCCGGCGGAAAGCGATTTGCATGAGATGCCGGGCGCGGATTTGACGACGCTCGCGGAGTTCGCGCAGATGATTCGCTGGACGCCCGCGACAGACCTTCGCGTCCTGCTCCAACACGAACGCACGGGCACCGAGCTGTGGCTCGCGTTCGCGCTCGGCGTGCTCCTGCTCGCCATCGCGGAGACGGTGCTAGGGAATCGCTGGAGCCGTTCGAGGTGATGAAAAGACAAACGACGCGCTGCTTTCGGCAGCGCGTCGTTTGTGAAAAGTTTTCTTGCCGACCGTTACTTCATCAAGAGCGCCTGACGGGCGCGCTTGATGGCGTTGGTGATCTTGCGATGGTAATGCGCAGGAACGCCAGTCGCACGACGGGGCATGATTTTGCCGCTCTCGGTGACGAAGCGTTTCAGAAGCTCCGGGTTTTTCCAGTCAATGGATTCCAGCGCAATTTCCACGCGACGGCGTGGCATGGTGCGGTTGGCTTTGCGGAAGTTGGACTTGCGTTGCGGTGTCTTGGGCGTGCTCATGTTTACTTGATTTCGCGATGAAGCGTGCGGCGCTTCAGGTTCGGATTGTATTTCACTTTTTCGAGCCGTGTTGGTGTGTTCGGGCTCTTTTTGTTACGCGTGGAGATGTAGCGGGAAACGGGTTTCCCCTCCGCTTTCGCCTCCGTGCATTCGATCATGATGAATTCTCTGGCCATGGTAGTTTAGTCCTCTGCTTGTGGTTTGGTGGGTGTTTCCTCCGCTTCCTCGGTTTCCTCTTCGCCTTCGCTATCGGTGAGGCCGAAGAGCGAGGTGACAGGTGCCCGGTTGCGTTGAAATTTCTTGGTGCGCTCGAATTCAGTCTGGCACTGGACGGTGAGGCGGGCGAATGGCAGTGCTTCGAGGCGCGCGGGAAGGATTGGTTTGCCGCTCATTTCGCAAACGCCGTAGGTGCCGGCATCAATGCGCTTGAGGGCTTCTTCGATTTCGTAGAGTGCGTCCTGCTCTTGCGAGAGGAGGGAAAGTGCGAAGTCTTTGTCGTAGGCGTCGCTGCCCGCGTCGGCCTGATGCTGTCCAAACGCGCTGGCTTCGCTGCCTTCGGGGCGTGAGCGGAGTGTGTCCTTGGCAACGCCGGCCATCGCGTCGAGCAGGCTGTCGCGCAGAATGTGGAGACGCTCGCGTTGCAGTTTGAGGAAAGGCGTCATTTTTACCGGCTTCTTCAGCTTGATGATTGGCTTGATGACAATTTTCACCACGGGCTTCGTCGTTGTCTTGCGGGCTTTTCCGTTGAGCTTTTTGGCAGGCTTGGCGACGGCTTTAGGCTTTTGCTTCGCTGCTTTTGCCGGTGCTTTTTTGGCAGGCTTGGCCTTCTTGGCAGACTTGGCGGGTGCCTTTGGCTTGCTCTTGGCAGCAGACTTGGAAGCCTTTGCTGATGCGGCTTTCGGCTTGTTTTTGACTGCTTTTTTGAGCTTCGTTTTAGGCATGATTGCGTGTGTCCCGGAAATAAAAGGGCGGGAGAGATACGCACTTCGCAAATGGGGTGCAAGGGGGAAATCACAGCAATTTTTCGCACCGTTTGGAAGCTCTTGAAAATGTGAGCCGATTTTGCACCGCAGGACGCGAGCTTTGTGGCGGCTCAAATCTTAATCTGCTGTTTTCTGCAAATTGCCGTCTGGACTTTTTATATCGTGGGGCACTAGTTCAGTCATTCCATGCGTCGGTTTTTATTTCCCAGAATCATCCTGCTTGCCGCTGCGCTGTTCGCGCTGACGGCTTCCATTTTTGCGCAAGCACCCGCGCCGGCTCTGGCAGGACAGGCGATGACTCCTGAGCAACTGCGGGCGAAAAAAATGTCGGATCTCTTTAATGGAGGGCTTCAGTATTTCGAGGGGCTGAAATACGACGAGGCCATCCGCAGACTTGAGGAGTATCTCGGGATGTTGACGGATGCTGAGAAGCAGGGATTGGCGTCGGCGCAAACGAGCTTCCTCGTGCTCGGTGAGTGCTACTATCGCAATGGGACTGCGGGCGGAAAACTGGACAAGGAACTCCTGCAAAAAGCGATGGAGACGTATTGGAGGGAGTTCATCCGCCGCTGGCCGACGGACCCGCGCGTCCTCGAAGTGAAAGTGGCCATCGCGCAGACCTATCTCATGCTGAAGGAGTGGCTGACTTCCATCGAGTGGTGGACGCAGGTGGAGTCTGCCGCGAAGGCGCCGGAGTTTCGCGGCCTATTCGAGCACTCGTTGTCGGGACAGTCGTATTGCTACCGTCAGCTCAAAAAGCCGGAGGATGAAATCAAAGTGCTGGAGCGGCTCGTGTATAATCCTGAATTCAACACATCGGTTTCGGCGGAGGGAGCGGTGCGTCTCATGACGCTCTACGCGATGAAGCACGACCCGGCGGATAAGAGTTCCGATGAGTTTGCAAACAAGGCGGTGGATTTGCTGAAAAAGCTCCAGAAGAAAATTCATCTGGTCGAAAACCTCATCGCACTCAACACCGTCGCGGTGAAGCTCGGCGATGACTTGCTGGAGGTTCGCGCACACGCGAAGGCGCTGGAAGCATATTGGACAGTGCGCCCGCGCGATGTGGTTTTGAAATTTCAAAAGGATCGCATCGAGGCGATGGAGAAACTGATCGAGCAAAACATCAAATCGGCGGGCAAGGACCCGATGCTTTTTATGAAGGCGCAGCGGACGAACGACGAGGTGGTAAAACCGCGACTGGACGAAGCGAAGAAGCTGTTCGCCGTATTCGAGAAGATGCCGGACTATATGCCCGCTGTTTATTTTCGCATGGCCCGCTGCCATGCGGACATGAACAAAAAGTGGGAGGCCATCGTGGTCTTCAATCAGATCCTTCAGGAGTATCCTACGACGCCGCTGCGTGAGGTCGCGGTTTTCAGCCGACTGGCGCTGTATGGGGACCTCGGTCTCGCCACGCGGACCTACGCGCTTTGCGATGAATACATCAAGGAATTCCCCACCGGCCCGCACGTCGCGCAAGTCACCTACGTCAAGGCGATGGCCGCGATGCGAAAGAAGGAGTGGTTTGTGGCGGAGACGAACTTGTTGGAAGCGCAAAAGCTGTTGTCCGATTTGCCGGAACGCACCTACCAGAATGCGATCAACTCAAACGATGCGAAGGTGCGCGAGCAGGCGTCGAAGCTAAAGGACGATGCCGAAAATCACCGCAAACTTTACTGGCCGGAAGTGCGCTACCAGCTCGGCAATGCGCGCTTTTTGCAGAACAAATTCGATGTCGCGCAAAAGGATTTCAACAGTTTCATCGCGGAGTTTAGCAAGGAGGGCGGAGGAAAAGGCATCTATATGGAGGATGCGGAATACCAGCTCGCACTCTGCCATTTATTCCAGGGGCATTATCAAAAAGACCCGGACAAAGGAGGCGATGAGGATGGAGCAATCGAGCGTCTGGAAATCCACGTAAAGAAGTGGGGCGAAAAGGGCAACTATGGCTCGGATGCGCGCTATCGTTTGGGCGTCTGCCATTTTGCCGCCAGCGAATACGATCTCGCCGTGCAGGATTGCGAAACGTGGCTCGCGCTTTTTAGTGAAAACAAAATCGAGAAGCTCCAGCCCGAGGTCTATGCGTTGCTCGGCGATGCGAAGGCGGGACTCAAGCTGCCCGCCGAAGCAGCCGTGGCCTACATCGTGAGCTACAAACACAAAAACGTCAGCGATGAAGTGCTGCTGTATTCGCTTTTCGAAGCAGGCAAGCAGTTGCAAAAAGCGGGCGACTGGGAGGGTATCGAAAAGCTCTACAGCGAGTTCGTCGAAGCGCGGCCTGAACATCCGGCGGTGGTCACGGCGATCTATTGGGTGGGCAAGGCCAAGGCGAAACTTGGCCGCATGGAGGAGGCGAAGGAACTGACCGTCAACACGCTGAAAAAGCACATCGCCAATCCGAAACGCGAAGGCTGCGAGATGATGCTCAGCCAACTCGCCGAGTGGTCGCGCCGCCGTCCGCCGAGCAAAGAGATCGTGAGCGCCGACGCGCCGCTGGAGAAGTGGGATGCCGAGGCCGAATTGGATCGAATGCTCGTGCCGCTGGCTGAAATCGAAAGCGAAACTGCGAAGTGGCGGCTCGTATATGCGCACGGCGAATTATTCCGCATCGGACGCACGCCCGAAAAACGCGTGGCCGTCATCGGCGAGATTGCGGAGAAGGCCAAAATCGAGGACCTCAGCCCGCACTTGCTCATGGAGGTTGGCGATTATCTTTTGGCAAAAGGTGAAATCGATCGCGCGGAAGCCGTCTATCGCAGGTTGAAGGAAGATTTTCCGAAATCCGAGCGCGTGGATGCCGGGTGGGTCGGCATTGGCGAAGTGCTGCTCGCCCGCAAGGAATACAAAAAGGCGATGGAGCTTTTCAACTACGCCATAGATCGTCTCGGAGCGCCTTGGAAATTGAAGGAGGCGCTGCTTGGTCAGGCCAAATGCCTGCTCGAAATGGCCGACGCCGAAAAAGGTGATTCGCCTACGCTCGCGGCGGAAAAATACGCGAAGGCCAAGAAGACTTTCGAGGAAGTCGCCAGCGTCCGCGAGTGGCGCGGCGAATCAACGGCACTTGCGCTTTACTACATTGCGGACGTGCTTTTTCGCACCGGCAAATTCAAGGAAGCCACGGCGGGTTTCGAGCGCATCACCGTCTCGCAGGGCAAATTTCCCGCATGGGTTGCGCGCAGTTATCTCAAGGCTGCGGAGGGATACTACCGGCAAGGGGACGACAAACTCGCCATCGCCCGACTGCGGGATTTGCTCGAACCGCACGACGCAGCCGGCCAGCCGGACGAAAAGAAAGCCGAGAAATTTAAAGACCTGCCGGAAATCGAAAAGGCAAGGAAGAGACTCGCTGAACTTGGAGGAGTATGAAAATGATCCGCACGCTCATCATCGCAAGCATTGCACTGGCATCCGTGGCTTTCGCAGACAAGCCGCCCGGGCCGGACGCCATTCGCATCGAACTGAACGACGGTAAAATCATTTATCCGAAAAGCATGAGGCGCGACGGCGATGTCATTCGCGCGACGATCAGCATTCCGCCAACGCAACTGGGCGGGCCGGTGACCGAGGGCGAGTTTGGATGGTCGGTCAAAGATGTTTTTCGTCTCTTTTTTCCAAAGCCCGCAGTGCTCGATACCGCGCCGGACACCATCGCCGCAGGCCGCGCCGAGGATGCGTTGAAACAACTCGATCCCGTCCTCAAATACTATGGCGGATTCCGGGATACGCCGGGCAGTTGGTGGCCGGAACTGGTGCCGCTCCAAATCCAAGCGTTGCTCGTGCTCAAGCGCGAGAAGGAGGCCGCCGATATTGCCGAGCAGTATGCGCGGCTTGGGACGGGCGAGGAATTCAAGCAGTTCACCAAGGCTTTCACCGCCGTCGCGCGCACACGCAAAGGCGAACATACGAGCGCTCTTTATGCCTATACAGAAGCCATCCGCGCCACCAAGCGCCCGGACATCCTCGGTCTCATCGCGGTGAACAAAGGCGACAGTCTGCTGGCGATTGCCGATGAGTTGAAAGCGAAGCACGAGAACGACAAGGCGGAGGTTCGCTACGAAGAGGCGCTGCTCAGTTATATGCGCATTGCCGCGCTTTATCCTTCGCAGCGGATGTTTCTGGCACAGGCAACCCTCGGCGCGGCGCGTGCGTATTTGGGATTCGAGGATTTCGAGCGCGCTCTCACTTCCATCAAGGAACTGCGCGAAAATTTCGCCGGCACGCCGGAGGCCATCGCGACGAATGATCTCGAACAAAAAATAATCAAACGCAAAGAACAGCTCGCAGATGCCGACGCGGGCAAGGACGCGAAGGAAGGCAAGCCCGCCGACCCTGAGCCGGAAAAAACCGAGAAAGAAGAAACACCAAACCCATAATATTTTATGGCCGAAACTCCACCACCCGAAGTCGTCAATCAACCGAAGCCCCCGCGCGAGGATGGAGGCACATTCTGGAGCGATGTGTGGGGCAAGATCGTCCTTCGCAAATGGCTCTTCGTCGCCATCGGCGTCCACATCATCTTCGCCATCATCGCCACGATCTGGATCGTATCGAGCAACCAAGTGACGCGGAAAAAATTCATGGCTCCCGGTGCCGGGCCCGATTCCGCGAAGCAGAGTGCGGAGCACAAAGTTTCCCTCGGTCGCAAACAGAGCACCATGAGCGCGCCCGAGCAGGCCAAGCGCGTCACGACGAACTCCGCTTTTGCAAAAGTCGCACTCCCGGAAATGCCGGAATTGCCCAGCGCGACGACCGATGTTTTTGCCAACCGCGCCATCGGCATGGGCGGCAGCGGCACCTCGTCCGGCGTCACCGGCACAGCGGGCGGCGGTGGCAATGGCAACGGCAGCGGCATCAATTTCTTCGGCCTGCGCACCCGCGCAAAGAGCATCGTGCTGCTGGTGGATGTTTCGGACAGCATGGTGATGGATTTGGCCAAAGGGCCGATCAAACCGGGTATGCCGGTGAGGACGCAACCCATTAAAGGCATCCAAACTTACGCGGCCCTCGAAGCTGAAGTGTGGCGCGTCATCCGCAGTCTCGATGCGGGCATTGCGTTCAACGTGGTGTGTTTTGCGGGCGACGTGAAACCGTATAAAGATGGGATGCTTGTTGCCGCGAACGACGCGCAGAAAGAGGGGGCGATCCGATTCATCCGGCAGTATAGCCCGGCGCTGAACGCCATCGCGGAGCAGCGTGCAAAAGCACGGGCGGCAGAAGGATTCCAGCCCGCTGAGGGAGCGACGACGGACGCGACGCATTTCAATCACGCCGCCACGCGCACGATGGCTGCGCTCGACTACGCTTTCAAAATGAACCCGGACGCGATCTGTCTGGTCAGCGATGGTATCCCGACTGATGGCGGCTTTGGTGGGACGGAAATTTTAGCGAAGCTCAAGACGATGCAGGCAGCGCTTCCGCGTCCCGCTGTGATCAATGTTGTCGCCTACCTCGCGGACGGCGGCCAGAAATTCATGGCCGACCTCGCCGCGCAGAACCAAGGCAGCTTCAAGGAAATCAAACCCGGCATGTCGAGCTTCGGATTTTAAGCGGCATTGTCGGCGCGAAATTACACGAGCCAGAGCGTGGTCGCGCCGTGGCCCGGCGGGAAGTCTTGCTGCTGGGATTCGCGGTGAAAATTGACGGTGCGGCGATGGAGTTTGCAGCAATAGCGGGCCATGCTTTCGAGGTCGCGGATGGTGAGGCTGGTGCAGTTGGTGGAAAGGAGAACGCGGGCAGCGGGGGTGGCGAGTTCGAGCGCGGCGCTGAGGAGATCTTCGAGGTGTTGCTCGACCTGCCAGCGGCGGCCTTGGTTGCCACGGGAGAAGGTGGGCGGATCGAGGATGATGGCGTCGAATTTTTCTCCGCGATGATTGAGGCGCGGGAGGACATCGAGGACGTCATCGGCGGTGAATCGGTGGCGCGTGCTGGTGTCGAGTGCGTTGAGGGCGAAATTTTCGCGCCCGCGATCGAGCGATTTTTTTGAGAGATCCACGCTGAGCGTTTCCGCGCCGGCGAGTGCGGCGGCGATGCTGAAGGCGCAGGTGTATGCGAAGGTATTCAGGACGCGCTTGGGTGCGACGCGGCGGAGGAAGGCGCGGTTGGCGCGCTGGTCGAGGAAGAGCCCGTGCGAGTAGCCTGCGGCGAAGTCGAGGGCGTAGCGGGCGCCCGCTTCGGTGACGGTGGTGGTGAGTGGGAGCGTGGCGTCGCCGCTGAGTAATGTGGGTGCGATGCGGTCTTGATTTTGGCGCGGGAGAAATTTGGCGAAGATGCGGTGCGGCTGCCACGCGGCGGCTTTGCACCATTCGTCGAGCGTGGCGGCGAGGTCATCGCGGGTGGCGTCGTTTTTAAAACAGATGAGCGCGTCGTCGCCGAGTCGCTCGATCCAGCCGTCGGTGCCGGAGGCGATGCGGTGCGCAGTGGTGGCGGCAGCGGTGAAGGTGGCGAGTTGCGCGGGCTTTAGCCAGATGATGGGTAACGGATGGTTCACAAGATGGGGAAGAGAACTGATTGCCTAGCGCGAAGTGTTCAAGTAGCTTCGCGCCCCTTTTCCCAAAAAAGCTATGCGCCGCACATTCGTCATCCTCAGTCTCATCGCCGGTTTCGCCACCGCACCACTCACCTCACGCGCCCAGGGTCTCGACCCGGCGCAGGAGCAATTCGTCAACGCATTCCTCAACGCTCGCAAAGGCGAGGAGCAGGAAAATTCCGGTGACAACAAAACTGCGCTGAAGACATTCCGCGCTGCTGCGGAGACGCTCACACGCATCAAAAAGGAGTCGCCGAGCTGGCAGCCGGAATTGGTGGAATACCGACTCGGGCAGACGATGAAGGCGATTGATCGTGTGCAGACCAAGATGGGTGGGGAAAAGAAAGAAGACCCCGGCGTGCTGCCGCCGATTGATACGAAAGACCCGCTCGATCCGAGCATCAGCGGCGCGCTTCCACCATCGGCGAATCCGAAGCCACCAAAGGCCGGGAGGAACGTGAAGCCTGCACCGGCGAAATTGGCCGAGGGATCGGATCTGCTCGATGTGGTGAAGCAGCGCATCAACAATCTTGAGGCGCAACTTTCCGAAACGAACGACAAGCTCCACGATCAACAGCAGAGCAACGAAAAACTGACCAAGGACATCGCCGAGGCGGAGGCTGCGCGAAAGAAAGCGGAAGCCGCTCGCAAAGAGGCGCAGAGTCTCGCGGAGGTGTATCAAAAAAACGTGCTCGAATTGAAGAGCAAGGGAGAATCGAGCGGTGATAAAGCGAAGGAACTCGAAAGCCAGCTCGCCGCCGCCAAGGCGCAGTTTGAAGCTGCGAAGAAGAAGAACGCAGACACCGACGCCGACCTCGCTGCGGCGGAGGAGCGCATCCACCAGCTTCTCGAACGCAGTCGCGCTGTTTCCGCAAAAGTCGCCGAGTCGAGCGGACTGCCGGAGCAGGTCAAACAACTCCAGGCGAAGTTGCAGGCGGAGCAAAAATCG
>JAYUIF010000006.1:0-37132 GCA_043766295.1 Spartobacteria bacterium
CGAAAAGCCGCAGCGCCGCGATCTCCACGCGACGGTTACTGAGCGTGGCGGGGAGATTTTTGAAAGTGATCCACTTGGCCGGGTCGGTGTTGATCGCGATGGGAAGGAAGACGTTCACAAGCATCTCCGTCACGCGCGACTCGCCGATGAGCGCCATGCGTTTTGCCGAGGGTTTCGAGGTGACGGTGTAGTGATGATCCCAGTATTCATCGCGCAGTTTCGCGCAGAAATCCGCGACATCATCCGCCACGCAGGCATCGCGCAGCGAACGCACGCTCGGCCAGTGGCGCACGAGTTGTGCGAGCGCGGCGAGCCGACGTTGGGGATGATTTACCGGACGCTGCCCGCTCATTTTCCAAAGCTCGCGGGCGATGGTGAGCCGCTCGAATTCCGCGCGGCGCGGCCACCATCGCTCCCACAGCGAGCGAAGGTAGGCGCGAGTCGGCACGTCAAATTCGCCGAGGTCACTTTGATTCAGAAAACCCGCGACGCCGAACAGCAAAGCATCCGCGTCGTCCTTGCTCGCGCGCAGTAATTTCAGCGGGAGTCGCTGCGCGAGCAGGGTGAATGGAAGTTTGTTCGACTTGTATCCGAGCGTCCCGGCGAGTGCCTGAAAAAGCGCCTCGTCCGCTCCGTGCAACTCCGTCATCCGCGCGAGTGCCGCCCCTTTTCGCCGCAGGCGAAACTGTGCCGCGCCCAGCAAAACTTCGCGCACCCGCTCCTCCGGCATGATGCGCAGCGGTGCCACGCAGCGCCCCGGCTTGGCTTCGGGTTGCGGCGTGGGCGGCTCGTCGAGCGCCGACGGATCGAGCAGCACTTGCGGCACGCGGCGATGCTGCGTGGTGCGCGTGAAAAATTCCGCGTCGCCACGGTCGAGAAAAACGTGGAGCACCACGCCGTCGTAGTTTTCATTCGTGGAGTGCCCGTGGCGTTCCCAATCGCGCGCGTCGGGATCGAGTTCGATGTGCCCGCGCTCCGCAGCGCCGCCATCGAAGCTCACCGCAGCCTCGGCAAAATCCGGCCCCGCCTCGTGATTCCAAACGCCGAACTGCACCACGCGCACCTTGCGTCCATCGGTCGTTGTGAACTCCCGCCCGAACGCACCGGCGAACCACGCGGCCTGTAATTCATGTTCCGACCAGCTTCGCGGGTCGCGCGCATTTTCGCGCACGATGGCGCGCTCGCGGAGTTGGCTGTAGCGGTCAGCGGGAGACATGGCTTTTGTTTAAATGACGAATGTCGGATGTCGAACGACGAATTTCTCTGCGCTGGAATCCCGGCATACTTTCCTCTCGTCCCCGCCGCGCGCATTGCATACAGCCACGCGCATGAACGCACTCACACCCGACGCACTTCTCACGCAACTCCGATGGCGCTACGCCACCAAGCAATTCGATTCCTCGCGCGAAATCCCCGCCGACGTGTGGGCCGCGCTGGAGCAGGCGCTCGTGCTGAGTCCATCGTCATTCGGATTGCAGCCGTGGAAATTCGTCATCGTCACGAGCCCTGCGGTGAAGCAGTCGCTCGTTTCGGTTTCGTGGAATCAAACGCAGCCCGCCGATTGCTCGCATCACGTTGTTTTCGCGGTGCGGAAAAATCTCAGCGAGGCGGATGTGGATCATTTCATCAAGAGCATCGCCGACACGCGCGGCGTGGCGGTGGAGTCGCAGAAGGGCTACCGCGATGTGATGGTGGGTTTCGCCGCCAACATGTCGAAGCAGGGAAAGATTGAGGATTGGGCGACGAAGCAGGTGTATATCGCGCTCGGAAATTTCATGACGTGCTGCGCTGCGCTCGGCGTGGATGCGTGCCCGATGGAGGGCATCGTCGCTGCGGAATACGACAAATTGCTCGGCCTCGAAAACAGCGGATTCACCACCGTAGTCGCCTGCGCCGCCGGCTATCGTGCGGCGGGCGACAAATACGCATCGCTCGCGAAAGTGCGCTTTCCAGCCAGCGAAGTCATCCAACGCGTATGACACTTACGAACGCCGAAAAGCGCGAACTCAAATCGCGCGCGCAATTGCTGGAGCCGATGGTAAAACTCGGTCTTGCGGGGATGACGGAAGGTTTTCTGCGCAGCCTCGACACAGCACTCACGCAGCATGGACTCGTGAAAATGAAGTTCGTCGCGTTTAAGAAAGAGAAGCACGATCTCGTTCCGAAAATCGCCGAGAAGACCGCGAGCGAACTCGTGATGCAGGTCGGCAACGTCGCCGTCTTCTATCGCAAAAAACCGGAGCCAGCGTAGCAAGCTGCGGAGTTTCAAATTCCCGTTTGATCTCCACGCGGCGCGCGATCATACACGCCAGCCATGTCACATTCAGAAATCCCCGGAGGTATCACCGCTCCACACGGCTTCGTCGCCGGCAGCGCCTATTGCGGCGTGAAGGCCGCCAACAAAGACGCGCCCGACATCGCGCTCATCTTCTCGCAGCACAAGACCGTGGCGGCGGCGACTTTCACCACCAACAAAGTGCAGGCCGCGCCCGTCCGCGTTTCGCGCACGCACCTCGCTTCGCCGGATGTGCGCGCCATCGTCGCCAACTCCGGCAATGCCAATGCCTGCACCGGCGTGCCCGGTTTGCGCGACGCCAAGCGCATGTGCCGCGCCACCGCCAAGACTCTCGGTCTGCGCGAAAAGCAAGTGCTCGTCTGCTCCACCGGTCGCATCGGCGTCGAGCTGCCCATCGAGAAAATGGAGGCCACCATCGCCAAGATGGAGAACTGTCTCGGTCGCAATGGCAGCATCGCCGTCGCGCGGGCGGTGATGACGAGCGACACGTTCCCCAAGGAATTTGCCGTCGAATTTTCCGTAGGTAGAAAGACCGTGCGCATCGGCGGCGTCGCGAAGGGCGCGGGAATGATCGATCCCAACATGGCCACGATGCTTTGCTTCATCACCACCGATGCGGCGATTGGAAAAAGCACGCTGCAAAAATCCGTGAGCGTCGCCGTCGAGCAGTCGTTCAATCGCATCACGATAGATGGCGACATGAGCACCAACGACACCGTGCTCGTGCTCGCCAACGGAGCCGCCGGCAACAAGCCGCTCCAATACGGCACGAAGGATTTCAAAGCATTTCAGGCCGCGCTCGATCACGTCATGTGCGAGCTGGCGTGGATGATCGTGAAGGACGGCGAGGGCGTGAGTAAATTTGTGGAAGTCCGCATCGCCGGAGCCGCTTCGCTCGCCGACGCCCGCCGCGCCGCCGAGGCCATCGCCAACAGCACGCTCGTGAAGTGCGCGTGGTTTGGCGAAGACCCGAACTGGGGCCGCATCATGGACGCGCTCGGCTATTGCGGCGCAAAGATGCGCGAGGAACTCGTGGACATTTTTTACGACGGCGTCATCGCCGTAAAAGGCGGGATGCAGAGCAAAACCCCGCTCGAAAAAATCCGCCCCATCGTGAAACAAAAGCGCTTCACCATTTCCGTGGACTTAAACTTGGGCCGCTCCGAATACGTCGTCTATACCACCGACTTCACCACCGATTACGTAAAGCTCAACATGGGCGACGGCATCGGCGGGTGAGTGCAAACAGCCGCCGCGTATTTTGACGAACCGATGGTTATTTGCTCACCACTTGGGCATCAGGCTCAGCATTCCTTTTCCCAAGGCATCGCCGACTAGGAAATAGGTTTCCGCGTTGCCAAATTCGTGGTGGCCGTGACCGGGGTGCGGTGAATCCTCGGGCTTGCGGACGAAGTCGCCGGTCTCGACCAGCTTCACCGTGTTTGCAAATTCCTGTTTATGCGCCGCAGCTTTTTGTGAGTGCTTGATTGCCAGTGCCGCTGGCGGAAAATCCTTGGCACCTTTCAGCCATGGCCCAGTCAGGTCGCCGATGACTACTGGCAATGTCGGAGACTTCAAATCCTTGCGCACATCGTGGATCAAGTTGACCAGATTTTTCTCATACGTCGGCACCATTTTGGCATCACAGAAATCGTTCCAGCCATGCCACCAGACGAAGCCCGCCAGTTCATAGCCGTTGCCGTCATAAGCGGGGAAGTTGGTCTTCAGATTCGCGAGTGCTTCGCGGATCTCTGAGATCATTTTCGTGTAATAGGGACCGACCTGTCCGCCCGAACTGGGCGGGCGGAAATCCACATCGAGGCTCTTGCCGCCCCACGCGGTTTTGATGAGCAACACTTGGTTCTTCAGCCCGTCGCCCACCACATGGCCGAACTGGAGTTCCACTCCGAAATGATGGGTATCCCCATAGACCGAATAGCCAATCCCAAGCGGGCCGGCGAGCAGCGGCGCGCCAACGCGTTGATAGCGAATCCACACATCGTCGCGCACGGCCCACTTGCCATCGGCGGTCTTGAGATGTTTGAACATCGGCCCCTTGACGGGATCGCTCATCAGCGTGGCGAGCGTGCCTTTGCCATCGTTGTAATCCTTGCCTGCGAGATCCACCACGGCCTGCCCTTCCATATTCGACTGGCCGGCGAGGATGAAAATTTTCAACGGCAACGGTTTCACCTGTGCGATGAGCGCAGGCGTGATCAGCAAGAGCGAAGCGGCGAATAATAGGTGGAGTTTCATGGTTTTGTTTTCAGAATAAAGTCGTCGGGAACGGGCTCAAAAACATTGACCGGGATGATGGCGCCTTTGGCATCAAAACGCAGTGGGGAAATGCAGGTTTCGCGATGGTAGCCGTCGCCGCCGGGGACGTGAAAACGGTGATAAGCAATGACCCATTCGTCGCGTCCCGGGATTTGCACGATGGAGTGATGCCCTGCGGCTTTGACCTCGCCTTTTTGTTGGAGAATGGGTTCTCCCGCCATCTTTTGATAAGGACCCAGTGGCGATTTCGAGGTCGCATAGGCGATGGAATAGCGTGGATCACGCGTATCGAATTGGGACCAACTGAGGTAGTAGATGCCTTTGCGTTTATGAACGAACGAACCTTCGTTGTAGCCATCCATCTCGATCGCTTTGACCGCTTGGCGGTCGAAGGAAATCATATCGTCATTCAACTTCACCGCCATGCACTTGCCTTGGCCGAAAAATAGATAAGCCGAACCGTCGTCATCCACGAAGACCATCGGATCAATGGACTGGCAGTGATACTCGTTCTTTGCCACGAGCGGCTTGCCCAGCGGATCTTTGAATGGCCCCATCGGACGATCCGACACCGCAACGCCGATGTTCTGATTCGCCGAAAAATAAAAGTAATACTTCCCTTTTTTGGTAGCGATGGCTGGTGCCCACGCTTGGCCCTTGGCCCACGTGGTGTCGCGCGGGAGATCGAGGATGACGCCCTCGTCCTTCCAGTGCTTCAAATCTTTTGACGTCCATCCATGGAAAGCCGGGGGATTCCAGCCAGCCATATCCGTCGTCGGATAAAGACAAAACGTAGAGCCAAACACGGCGATGTGAGGATCGGCAGTCGCCCCCGGCAGCACCGCCGCAGGTGCCGGTTTGGTGATGCCTTCGTCCGCAGCAAAGGCGGCGCAGGAAAGCATGGCTACGAAGATACCCACAGCGGAGGTTACAAAGGACGATTTTTTAAACATACGGGATATGATATGGATGGCATTCATGTCCGTGACCATCTTGATTTCGTCAGAAATGTTCCATCGCATTTGATCTGGCATTTTCGCTTACTCTTTTACTTTCTGCATCCATGTCCGTCTCCGCCACTGCTCGTGCTGAAGCCCTCATCGAGGCGCTGCCTTATATTCAGAAATTTCGCGGCCAGCTTTTTGTGATCAAATACGGGGGCAGCGCGATGGAGGATGAGCAGGCGGTGGATCGGCTGTTGCGCGATATCGTTTTTCTCGAAGCGGTGGGGATCAATCCCGTCGTCATCCACGGCGGTGGCAAAGCGATCACGAGCCGGATGCGCGCGGCGGGGCAAAAGGCGCGCTTTGTAAAAGGGCTGCGTTGCACGGATGCGGAGGCCATCGGCATCGTCGAGGATGTGCTCGATAATGCGATCAACCCGGACATTGCGAATCGCATCACGCGTTTCGGCGGATGCGCGGTGGGCATCCACGGTAAGACGGTGCTCGTCGCTCAAAAACTCCCGCCGCAGGAGGAGGGCGGCGAGATGGTGGATCTCGGGTTTGTCGGCGAAGTCGTGGAGGTGCGCACGGCGGAAATCGAGGAGGCGGTCGCGCGTGAAATCGTCCCGGTGATCAGCCCGCTCGCGCGCGACGCGGCGGGCGTGGTCTATAATATCAACGCCGACATCGCGGCGGGCAGCATCGCCGGGCGGCTGAAGGCGGCGAAGATGATCTACGTGAGCGACGTGCTCGGCCTCATGCGCGATCCGAGCGACAAAGGCTCGCTCATCCCGAGCGTCACGCTTGCGCAGATCGAAAAACTTGTCGCCGACGAAATCGTGACCGGCGGGATGATTCCGAAAGTCGAAAGCGCCACGCACGCGCTGCGTGCCGGAGTGCAAAAAGTTCACTTCATAGATGGGCGCACGCCGCACGCGCTGCTCGTGGAAGTTTTCAGCAACGCGGGAATCGGGACGGAGATTTTGCCGTAGCAACTGCGGAACAATGCAGCGGAACAATGCAGCGGAACAATGCGGATGGATCACAGCCGTCTCGGCTGTGATGGCAAGCGGGCGTCTCGCCTGCTTGGACGCACCGGAGTGGCAGCCGGGACGGACTGCTTGCCATCACAGGCGGGACGCCTGTGATCCGTTTTACTCAGCGGCCTTTTGGCTTTGCTGGTGCGCTGGGTTTTGAGGGTTTCGCTTCTTGCGGGGGCTTTGACATGAGGAGCTTGAGAAGCTCGGCCTTGTCGCTCGATGCGTTTGCGGCGGATTGCTGTTTGAGGAATGCATCGGCGGCGGCGTCCCCTTTCACCGCACGGATGGCGCTGGATTCGTGGATGGCGACGCGGATGCGATCCTCTGCATCGGTGTAGCTGGCGCGTGATTGCTGAAATGCGGTGATGGCGGCGCTGTTGTCGCCTCCGCTCATTTGGAGGAGGCCGAGGCCTTCGCTGATCGCGCCGCTTTTCAAATGCGTCGCGGAATCGCGCAGCGCGATCTCGCCGGCAGGGCGTCCTTTGCCGAGCCACACGGCGACGCCTGCGCGGTAGGCGTCCCACTCGTTGTCGGGTTTCGGCGGGGCGGCGTTGGAGTGGAGGAATGGCCGGTAGAGCGGGTCGCCGATGAACGTAGTCATCCACGAAAGATACGGCTGCGACATGTAGGCGGCCTCGGCGAACGTGAAGCCTTCGCGGATGCGCTGGGAAAAAATATCCAGCCGCGGCGTGATGCCGAGATAGGGTTCATAGACGTTGCCGAGCGTGCAGGCCGCGCCGACTTCGAGCAGCGGCGCGCACCACAAATGTTTGGAATCGCGCAGGCTCATGGCGCTGAAAGAATGAATGTGAACGGCGACCGCGCCGGGCGTGAAATGAAAGTCGGGCTGCGCAAATGGGCCGGTGACATGGTCGCTATACCAGCCGAGGTAGAGCGCGCAGTTCCGCATGGGATATTGCGGGGGAAAAAGTGCGGGCCCGTTGTCGTATGCGACGGGGATGCCGTGTTCGCGCGCATCGCGCGCGGCTTCCACGAGCCAGCGGTCACCCTCGGCGAGGCCGCCGGTTTTGATGCCTTGTGCATCAATATATGCGAAACCACGCAGCCCGGTTTTTTCGGTGGCGATGGAATCCTCAATCATCCGGCGCACGGTTTCTGGTGTTGCGGCATCGAGGCGGCAGACGAGGAGTTGGCTGGTGAGTTCGGTCTCGGCGATGGTCTTGCTTTCGCGGAAGAACGGATTGACGAGCACGCCGGAAATGCGGCGCGACCACAGGCCGAGGATGGAAAGCTCGGAGTCCACCGCCGCTTCGTTGCGGCCAAAAACTTCGGCGGGTGTGCCGTCCGTCTCGTCGCCTTTGTAAGCGCCGGTGGATGAGATTTTCAGCGGCACGCCGCGCATGAGCACCACGAAATGGATGCTCGTTTTTTCCACTTTGCCCGCGTCGCCGGGTTCCTTGAGCAGTTTCCACCATCCGCGATCGGCGAATACTTTTCGCAGCGGCTCGGCGATGGTGCGGTCGTATTCGTCGCGCGTGATTTCTTCGAGTTTCGTGCAGTTCAGCGAGACGAGATTGGTATTTGGGATGCCGCGTTTTTCCGCGTAGATCCCGGCGAGCGCCGTGGAATCGAGATCGTTTTGATTGAAAATCACGACGGTCTGCGCGGCGAGTTCCTCGGCGGTGCGCGGTTTTGGCGTGGCGGCGGGGAGTCGTTCCGGTTCCTGCGCATGGGCGGCGGAGAACGCGATGAGGAGTGCGAGAGCGCGGGTTTTCATAGATCCAATTTGAGGCCGTCGTAGGCGATTCGCACGCCGGTGGGAAGCGTCGGCTCCAGCTCCGCGTGCGAGAGATCGTGGCAGAGATGTGTGAACCACGTCTCGTGTGCCTTCACATCGGCGGCGACTTCGAGCGCCTCGGTCACGTTCATGTGCGTCGGGTGTTCGCGGCGGCGCAACGCATCAATGATGAGCACGCGCACGCCCGCAATCTGCGCGCGCACCTCGGGCGAGAGCGATTTGCAGTCGCTGAAATACGCCGCCACTTTCTCGCCGCCACGGATGAACAAAAATCCGAACGTCGCCACGCGTCCGTGTGGCACGGGCAGCGGCACGAGTTCCGTTTTACCTAGGCGAAAAGGCGCGCTCACCTCGTGCGCCACGGGATTGATGTAGCCGGGAAAACGGTTTTTTCCATCGAACGCAAACGCGAACACGCGCTTCAGCACGCCGATGGTTTCCTCCGATCCATACACCGGCATTTCGCGCCCGCCGTGGCAGAACGCCCGCGTATCATCGAACCCCATGATGTGATCCGTGTGCGGATGCGTGAGCACCACCGCGTCCACGCGCCGGATGCGTTCGCGCAGCGCCTGCTGGCGAAAGTCCGGCCCGGTATCCACGACAAACGCGCACTCGGGCGTCTCGATGTAAAGCGACGAGCGCGTGCGTTTGTCGCGCGGGTCATGCGAGGTGCAAACGGCGCAGTCGCAAGTGATCATCGGCACGCCTTGCGAAGTGCCGGTGCCGAGAAAGGTGAGTGTGAAATCCGCCATGTGCGTGAGGACGGTAGCAATGACGAATGACGGATGACGAGTGACGAATCTGCGCGACTACCACGCGCGCTCGATGGAGCGGCGCTTCCACAGAAACTCGAACATATTCCCTTCGTGCGGCTGGTCCCACGAGATCGCCATCGTGGAGACGGGGCCGATGTTCAGCCGCTCGATTTCGGGGAAAGCCATCAGATCCTCGATGAAAGCGGCGTCCTTCGTGATCGCCGACACGGCGAGCGAGTATCCGATTTGGTGGAGCATCTCCGCCTGCGGGCACTGCACCACGCTCGCGTAGGGGCACAGGAATTCCTTGTTCGCCAGCGGATGCGCGAACGACTCGCAATGCACAATCGTGGGCCGCAAAAACACGCCGCCCTCGTGCTCCGCCCTGCGCGGGCCGCCGCGATACTTCGCCGTCGCGTCCGTCGCACCGGGCGTCTTCAGCCCTTCCTCGATGCTCGCATCCACGAAGTCCGCCATCTTCGGATTCGCAAAGCCGCTGAGCCGCGCGTCGGGATCATCATTGCGCGTGGGTAAAATCGGGCCGAGCCGCTGCGCGAGCGCGTCCGCGATTTCCGCCGCATACTTCGGCACCACGATGGCGCTGGCATTGATGCACGAGCGTCCGCCGTTGTCGGCGATGCTTGCGGCCATCACGTCGAGGTAGTCGCGCCAGTTTTCGATGCAGTCGTCGCCGATGAGGATTTTGCTCCAGCCCGGCCCGTGGACTTGGATCGCGGGGTTGTTTGCATACTGCTCCGTCGTCGCCTTGTCGCCGAAGATGAGCGCGCGTCCGCACGACTTCAAAATCTCGCCCGCGCCTTCGTGATCCGTTGGATAAAAACCGAACGCCTCGCTCGGCACGCCCGCCGCGATGAATGCCTGAATCAAACGAAACGGCGTCCACGGCTCCTCGCGTCCCGGCTTGATGACCACCGGCGTCTTCAGCGCGATGGCCGGGAGCCACAGCGAATTCACCGCCGGCGAATTGCTCGGCATCACCAGCCCGAGCGCCTGGCACGTAGGGAAAAACGCGAGTTTCGTTCCAAATTGCTCGCCCAATCCCGTGTCGAGGATGCGCATATCCAGCCCGCGCGAAAGGCCGTTCAGCACTTCGCCGAGATGCGTGAGCGCGTGGTGAATCTTCGCCATGTTACGCCGCACCATGACGTGCGGCAGCCCGCTCGTGGCGCTGAGCGTCGCCACGTATTCCTCCGCCGATTGCGTGTGCCCGCGGTCGCCGAGCGGCAGCGTGCCTTCGAGAAAATGCGCGCCCGCTTTCGCCGACAACGCGATGAGATCGGCGACGGAAAATTTCCGCAACGCCGCGCGTGCCTCGCCGAGCCGCTTGAAATCCTTGCGCAAAATCCCCGCGTTGATCGTCGAGACGACCGCCTTCACCTCGCCGGTGCGGTGGTCTTTGATCTCCAGCTTGTCGAGGCTCTCATAGCTGCGCCCAAGGCGGAGCGCGGGAAGGTGCGGGACGTTACTCATGCGGATGGGCCGCGATAGCCTTCGGGATCAATTTCCATGGCGCTGTAGCCGGCGGCGAGGATTTCGCGCTCGATGTGGTTTTGCGTTTCGGCGAGGCGGGACATTTCCGCCGGGGCGATTTGGACGCGGGCGCGTGGGGGGCGGCCATTTTCGACGATGTGACGGACTCGGAAAACTCGGAAGCCGAGGGCGCGCAGGGCGCTTTCACCGTGCTCGATCATGGCGAGGGCGTCGGGGGTGACGGGCGTGCCCCACGGGATGCGCGAGCTGAGGCACGGCTGCGCGGGAGCGTCGGCGGTGGGGAGGCCGAGGTCGCGGGAGAGGGCGCGGATTTCGGATTTGGTGAACGCGGCGTCGCGCAGCGGGGCGAGGATGTGAAAGCGATCGGCGGCGGTGCGACCGGGGCGTTCGTGCGCGAGGTCGTCGGCATTTTCGCCGTAGGCGATGGCGCGGAAGCCGCGTGCTTGCGCGAGCGCGTCGAGTCGCTGGAAGAGTTCGGCTTTGCAAAAATAGCAGCGGTTGGGCGGGTTCGCGGCGTAGTCGGGGTTGTCGAGTTCGAGGGTTTTTACGATCTCCACTTGCGCGCCAAAAGTGCGTGCGGCGGCGAGGGCTTCTTCGAGCGCGGCGCGGGGGAGGCTGGGGCTGTCGGCGATGACGCCAAGCACGCGGTCGCCGAGGACTGCGTGGGCCTCCGCGAGGAGAAACGTGCTATCCACTCCGCCGCTATAGGCGACGACGAGCGGCGCGTTGGCGGCGAGGATTTCGCGGAGCTTGGCGCGTTTGGTTTTCACAGCATGAGGCGGCGGAAAATTTCATCCATCGGCAATTGGAGGCCGACGTAAAATTCGCCGAACTCGGCGAAGCGGTGCGTCACTTCGTCGAAGCGCATTTCATAAACGATGCCTTTGAGATCCATCGGGTCGTGCGCGAGCAGCGTCACGCCCCATTCCCAATCGTCGAGGCCGGTGCAGCCGGTGATGAGCTGGAGGATTTTCCCCGCCCACTTGCGACCCACGCGCGCGTGTCCGCCCATGAGTTCCTTGCGCTGTTCGTGCGTGAGCGCATACCAGTTTTGGTTGTCGGTGCCGCGACGTTTGCTCATCGGATAAAAACACATCGCCTCCCACGGCGGCAGCACGGGGTAGAGGCGATGCTGGAGGTAGTGCTCCATGCGCGTGCGCCATTCGCCGAGCGCCTTGTCGAAATCGGGCGTGCCCTCGGTGAGTCCCTTGCCTTTCAGCTCGGCGATATACTCCGCTTCGGTCGAGGTGTATTCGCTTTTCTCGGTCATCGAGTAAAAGCTGTACGTCGGCGAGAGCACATCAGGCCCGAGCGAAAGCGTGAGGCGTTTCTCCAGCGCGTTGGCGAGTTGGAGGTCGGCGCAGAGCAGCATGAAACCGAGGTCGGCCTTCGGACTCACCATCGAGAAAGTGAGAATCTGCGCGCCATCGGTGCCACGGATTTCCTGGATGAGATCGCTGAGCTTGGTGCGCGCGATCATTTTGTCCTCGGAATCGAGCATCGCCCACTGGCCGTGTTCGACTTTGTAAAATAGATGGAGGACGTGCCAGCCTTCGGCGGAGATGAGTTTCGGGATTTCAGTCATGGTCTAAAAAATAGCGGGCACTCTTTTTCCAGCAATCTCTTATACTATCGGAATTAAAAAGACCGTGGATATGGCGGAGGGAGTGCATCGGGGTAGGGCGGGCGTCCCGCGCGGCATCCGCGAACGGCGTTGGACATGACTCTATCGAGAGGCACGGCTGTCGTGCGTTCGTGTGCTGCGTTGGACGCACGGACCGGCGGGCGGGACGCCCGCCGGCACCACGACAGGCGGGACGCCTGTCCTACTATTCGACGGTCACGCTCTTCGCGAGGTTGCGCGGTTTATCCACGTCGCAGCCGAGGTGGACGGCGGTGTAGTAGGCGAGGAGTTGAAGCGGGATGCTGGCGAGAATGGGGGAGAGGTAGTCGGGGCATTCGGGAATCCACAGCACGTCGTCGGCGACCTTCGCGATGCGGTCGCAGCCCTCGGTGCCGACGGCGATGATGGGGCCGCTGCGGGCTTTCACTTCCTCGATGTTGCTCACGTTTTTCTCGAAGACAGAATCCTTCGGGGCGATGAAAACGCTCGGGACTTCCGGCGTGATGAGGGCGATGACGCCGTGTTTTAATTCGGCGCTCGGGTAGCCGCTCGCGTGGATGTAGCTGATCTCTTTCATCTTCAACGCGCCTTCGAGGGCGGCGGGGTAATTGAACTGCCGACCGAGGAACATCATCGCTTTTGCGTGGGCGTATTTTTCCGCGACGGCTTGAATATGCGCGCTCTGTTCGAGGATGCGCGCGACTTTGCCGGGGAGGGCTTCGAGTTCATCGAGGATGCGCAGGCCCTCGGTGGTGCTGAGGTGGCGGATGCGCCCGAGCATGAGGCCGAGCAGCGCCATGATGGTGACTTGGCTGGTGAAAGATTTCGTCGCGGCGACACCGATCTCGGGGCCGGCGTGCATATACACTCCGCCGTCGCTCTCGCGGGCGATGGTGCTGGCGACGTTGTTGCAAATGCCGAGCACGCGGAGGCCTTTCCTTTTTCCCTCGCGGAGCGCGGCGAGCGTGTCGGCGGTCTCACCGCTCTGGCTGATGCAAAAAACGAGAGTGTCCTTCGGCAGCGGGAGATTGCGGTAGCGAAATTCGCTGGCGAACTCGACTTCGACGGGGACGTGCGCGAGCGCCTCGATGATGTATTCACCGCACATCGCCGCGTGCGATGCGGTGCCGCAACCGGTGAGGATGATGCGATCCACTTCGCGGAACTGCTGCGGAGTCATGCCGAGGCCGCCGAGCTTGGCGGTGGCTTCTTCGCGCACGAGTCGCCCGCGCATGGCGTCGCGGATGGTGTCGGGCTGCTCGTGGATTTCCTTGAGCATATAATGGGCGTAGCTGCCCTTGCTCACGTCCTCGGCGGAGAACTCGACTTTGCTCACTTCGTAGCCGCTCGCGCCACCGAGCAGGCTGGTGATTTCAAAATCATCCGCACCGAGCACGGCGATGTCGAAGTCCTTCAAATAAACCGCCTCGCGCGTGTGGGCGACGATGGCGCTCACGTCGCTGGCGAAGAAATTTTCCCCACTGCCAATGCCGAGCACGAGAGGGCTGCCGCGTCGCGCACCGATGATGACGCCCGGCGCATCCGCGTGCATGAGGATGATGCCGTAGGTGCCGACGACTTGGCTGAGTGCGGAGCGCAGTGCCTCGACGAGACGTGCGGTGCTTTGGACAGGCGGGGACGCCTGTCCCACTCCGACAGGCGGGACGCCTGTCCCACTGCTGCTGCTGCTCGCAAGCGCGTCGTATTCTTTGCCGATGAGATGCGCGAGCACCTCGGTGTCGGTCTGGCTTTTAAAAGTATGCCCTTCGCCGATGAGCTGCTCTTTGATCGTGGTGTAGTTTTCGATCACGCCGTTGTGGCAGAGGAAAAGCCGCCCGCTTTGATCCGAGTGCGGATGCGCATTTTCATCCGTGACTCCGCCGTGCGTGGCCCAGCGGGTGTGCGCGATGCCGACGTGACCGGTGACTGGCGAATGCGCGATCAACTCAGCGAGGTTTGCGATGCGCCCGACTTTTTTGCGCACGGAAATTTTTCCATCCGCGAGCGTGGCGATGCCCGCCGAGTCGTAGCCGCGATATTCCAATCGCCGAAGCCCGTCGAGAAGGACGGGGACTGCGTCATGTTTACCGATATATCCAACGATGCCGCACATAGTGGAACGAAAGTAAGCAGGCACGGGGCGCGCGGGCAAATGGCATTCGTGCGGGCTGATTGTGTTTGTGGTGTTGATGCGCGCCGCACATTCGCTTTCAACGGCCCGGTGCAATTCAAGGACTACTACGCAACTCTCGGCGTCGCGAAGACGGCGACGCAGGACGACATCCGCAAAGCCTTCCGCAAACTCGCGCGGCAGCATCATCCCGATGTGGCGAAGGACAAGAAATCTGCGGAGGCGAAATTCAAGGAAATCAACGAGGCCAACGAGGTGCTCGGCGATGTTGAAAAACGCAAACGCTACGACGAACTCGGCGCGGATTGGAATCAACCCGGCAGGCAGCAATCGGCGCGGCAAGGCGGTGGTTTTGATTTCAGCGGCGGCGAAGGAGCCAGCGATTTTTTCGAGATGTTTTTTGGCGGGCGCGGAAAGAAGCGCGGCAATGCTGCGCGGCGTGGGGAGGATGCGGAGTTTGATCTGCCCGTCACCATCGAGGAAGCGCTGCACGGCGGGAAGAAAGCGTTCGGCATAGACCGTGGCGGGCGCGTGGAGACGATCACCGTGGCCGTGCCAAAGAACGTCCGCGCGGGGCAGAAAATCCGTCTCACGGGGCAGGGCGGCGAAGGCATTGGAGGTGGCGAACGCGGCGATCTTTATTTGAACGTGAAGCTCACTCCGCACGCCGACTATCGCGTGGATGGGAGCGATCTCATTCGCCCGGTGCCGATGCCGGTTGCGCTCGCGGTGCTCGGCGGCGAAGTGGAGGTGGTGACGCTGGATGGATCGGTGAAATTAAAAATCCCAGCGGGGACGCAACCCGGCCAGAAGTTCCGGCTCAAAGGTCGCGGCCTGCCGATTACGAAGGAGGCGCGCGGCGATTTTTTTGCCGAGGCAAAAGTGCTGCTGCCGACATCGCTCAGCGCGGAGCAGCGCGAGCTTTGGGAGAAATTGAAGACGGTGTGAGCGAAGGGGCCGCTGTGCGATTGTCGAAAGTGGCGTTCGACACGGGGGCACTTCATTTGCCATTGGTCTTTCATGTCCCGCACTGTTGCCATCGTCGGTCGTCCAAATGTCGGGAAGTCCGCGCTCTTTAACCGGCTCGCCCAAAAAAAAATCGCCATCGTCCATGACCAGCCCGGCGTGACGCGTGATCGCATCCCGGCGGAGTGCAATCTGGGCGAAAGGCCGTTCACGATTTTCGATACGGGCGGCATCGGCGAGGGAGTGGATGCGGAGTTCAGCGTGCAGGTGCGCACGGAGGTGGACATCGCTTTGACGATGAGCGACGTGCTGCTCTTCGTCGTGGACGGGCAGGATGGATTGACGAACGTGGACGAGGATCTCGCGCGGGTGCTGCGGCGTGCGAAGAAGCCGATCATTTTAGTCGTGAACAAAGTCGATCACGCCAAGCACGGCTCCTATGCGAACGAGTTTACCAAGCTGGGTTTTGAGCGCGTGGTGACGACGAGCGCGGAGCACGGGCTCGGCATCGGCAAGCTCGTGGACAACATGGAGGAGTTGCTGCCGCCCTACGTCCCGCCGACCGAACGCGCGCCGGAGCGTCCGCTGCGCATCGCCATCGTCGGGCGTCCGAATGTCGGCAAGTCTTCGCTCACCAACGCCATTCTCGGCGACACGCGCACGCTCGTCTCGCCCATCGCTGGCACGACGCGCGACGCGGTGGATGTGGAGTATCGGCGCGGCGATGATTACTATGTGCTCATTGATACGGCGGGGATTCGCCCGCGTGGAAAGGTGAATAATTCCGTGGAGGTTTTCAGCGTGATGCGGAGTGAATCCAACATCAAACGCGCCGACCTTTGCTGCCTCGTCATTGACGCCACGATGGGCGTGACGGCGCAGGACAAAAAAATCGCCGGCATGATCCAGGAGGCGCGCAAGCCGTGCATCATCGCGGTGAACAAGAGCGACCTCATCAAGGATCGCACCGGCGACAAGGACGCGCTGAAGGAAGTGCTGCAAAGCATCGAGAGCGAATTATTTTTCCTCAGCTACGCGCCCGTGGTGCTCGTGAGCGCGAAGACTGGCGAAGACATGAAGCGCCTCTTTCTGGAGATCGAAAGAATCCGCAACGGCGCGAAGAAACGCATCGGCACCGGCGTGCTCAATCGGCTCATCGCCACCGCATTTAGCAAGCAGCCCACGGCAAACCGCGGTGGCAAACGCTTCAAGATCGTCTATGCCACCGTGCCCACCACGTCGCACGATTCGCCCATCGCCGTGCCGGAGATCGTCTTTTTCTGCAACGACGAGAAATTGCTCGATGAGCACTACCGCCGTTTCATCGAAGCCCAAATCCGCGAGGTGGTGCCGTATCCCGGCGTGCCGTTGCTGTTCCGTTTTCGCGGACGCGAAAAGCGCGGGGGGAAATAGAAAACGATGACGGAGTTTCTCCTCAAACTCTGTGGGGTGAAAGTGGAGAGCGCCTCCCATGTTTCGGGTGCGGAGTTCGCGTTGCGCAACAAGGCGTGGATGAGCTGGGTCATCGCGCTGGCCGTCGTGCTCGCGGTGCTCACTTGGTTTTCCTACCGCGACACCCGCGAGATGACGAAGCACTGGAAGCGCCGCATTCTCATCGCGCTGCGGCTGCTGCTTTTTGCGCTGCTGCTGCTGTTGCTGCTGAGGCCGGTGCTGGCGTTCACCATCGAATCAGCCATCCGCCGCACGCTCCTCACGCTCGTGGATGCGAGCGGGAGCATGAAAATCCAGGACCCGCGTTTCGATCCGAGCGACCTCAAGCGCGCTGCCATCGCGAAGGGCCTGCTCGATCCGAAAAAGGGGCTGGAGCAAACACTCGACGCCAATCTCGCCGCTGGCGTGAAACTTCTCCCGCGTGTGGACGTGATGCGCGCGATGCTGAAAAGCGAGCAGCTCAATCTCTGGCCCGCGCTGCTCAAGGAACTCGATCTCGGCACGTTCACCTTCGGCCAGACGCTCAGTGAATTTGGCGGCGAGGCCATCGCGCCACTGCCCGCGCCCGGCGCGCAGCAAGGTGCCAAGCCGCCGGACGCCGCAGTGCTCTCCGCATCGTGGCTCGACAAGATCGATCCGAAAGCCACCGCCACCGCCCTCGGCGACGCCGTGCGCGAACTCCTCAACCGCAAGCGCGGCCAGGCGCTCGCCGGCATTTTCCTCGTCACCGATGGCGCGAGCAATTACGGCACGCCGCCGCTCGAATCCGCGCGACTTGCCCGGCAGGAAGGCGTCCCGCTTTACATCTACGGCGTCGGCATCACCTCGCCGCGCGACCTCATCGTCGGCAGCTTGCTCACGCAGGAGGTCGCGTTTGTAAAAGACGAACTGCCCGTGACCGTGCGCGTGCGAGGGCAGGGCTTGAAAGGCGAGAGCGCCAAGCTCGTGATGACGCTCATCCCCGCGAAGGGCGGCGAAGGCGAAGTCGTGGCGACGAAAGACATCACATTCACCGACGACGAAGACCTCGTGCTGCCCGTGCCGTTCACGCCGAAGGACACCGGCGAATTTGAACTGCGCGCGAGCATTGACCCGCGCAACGACGAAGCCTCCAAGGACAACAACGCCATCTCCCAACGCCTGCGCGTCATAGACTCGAAAGTCAAAGTGCTCTACATCGAGAACACCCCGCGCTGGGAGTTCCGCTATTTGCAAAACACCCTCCTGCGCGACCGCCGGCTCGAAATCAAATACGTCCTCCTGCAAGGCGATCCCGCCATCGCCGAGGGCGCGAACACCCCCTTCCTCGCGAAGATTCCCCCGACGAAAGATGACCTATTTAAATACGACCTCATCATCCTCGGCGACGTCACCGCGAAGGACTTCACCCCCGAGCAGCTCGCCGCGTTCGAGGAGTTCCTGCAAAAATTTGGCGGCTCCATGCTCTTCATCGCCGGGCCGCGCGGAAACCCCTCCACTTTCAAAGACACGCCGCTGGAAAAACTCCTCCCCGTCGAACTCGATCCCGCCGCCGTCGCACAGCAACCAGTCGCCCCCAGCGTCGGCATCATCGCCGAGCTGACCCCGCAAGGCCGCGCGGACCCGATGTTCAAGCTCAGCTCCAACGACGAAGAAAACGCCGCCATTTGGAAGAAATTCGGCAAGCTCTACTGGAACGCCCGCGTCCTCCGCGCCAAGCCCGCCGCGCAAGTCATGCTCGTGGACGCCGACCCCGCCCACGCCAACCGCCACGGCAAACTCGTCCTCGCCGCCTTTCACCAATACGGACTCGGCCAGGCCCTCTACATCGGCACCGACAACACCTGGCGCTGGCGGCGCAACACCGGCGACCGCTACCACACGATCCTCTGGGGCCAAATCGCGCAGAAACTCGGCCTCCACCACCTCCTCGGCGGCAGCAAACGCACCCAGCTCACCGTGGATAAACAGAACTACACCACCGGCGAGCGCGTCACCGTCTATGCCCGCCTTTACAGCGCCGACTACACACCCATCCGCGACCAGACCGTGGACGCCGGCTACACCGTCCGCGTCGCCGGCACACCGGGGCCGAAACAAGACATCCTCCTCCGCGCCGTCCCCGATCAGCCCGGCATGTTCCGCGCCGATTTCATCGCCCTATCCCCCGGCACCCACCAATTCGCCGTGAAAAGCGACCCCGCCACGCTGCTGGAGTTCAGCGTCACCGAGCCTAAATATGAAAGCGGCGAGACCGCCATGAACGAAACCCTCCTCAAACAAATGGCCGAAGCCAGCGGCGGCGCCTATTTCCGCGAGGAAAACCTCTGGCAACTCCCCACCGCCATCTCCGCCAAAGCCGAGCGCATCCAGAGCAGCGTGGACGGCGAACTCTGGGCCTCCCCGCTCTACTTCGCCCTCCTCCTCATCGTCGCCAGCATCGAGTGGTTCCTGCGGAAAAGATGGCAGTTGAAGTGAATGGTGGGCGTCCATTCTGTCCATGTCGTCCATCGCGTCCATCCCCACAAACTGACCGGCGAATGCCGCCCTGAAGATAGCCCAGCACCTCAAGAGGGAAGCGCTCCCGGAACTATGCAGGCCGTGGAAAAGGCGAGCAGTGTGTGCGGGGTAGCGCGGGCGTCCCGCCTGCCATGCCGCGCGTCTCGCGCGGCATCTGCGAACGTCGTGGGATATGACTTTTGCGAGTGGCACGGCTGTCGTGGGTTCGAGCGGTTCAGGCGGGACGCCTGAACCGGCAGGCGGGACGCCCGCCGAGACCATGACAGGCGAGACGCCTGTCCTACCCCGCCGCTCGCCTTGGACGAGTTGACTCCGGGAGATGGGATGAGGGGCGGAGTTTGCGCCTAAAAGGGCGATTCTCCCTGTTGGAGGGGCGTCGGCGGGAGTTTTTGTGACTTTCACGAGTCATCCGTTGTATACAACGCGCCATCCGTTGAACGCAACGCACAGTCCGTTGTATACAACGCTCAATCCGTTGAACGCAACGCACAGTCCGTTGAATACAACGCGCCGTCCGTTGAACGCAACGCTCTGTCCGTTGAACGCAACGCACCGTCCGTTGAATACAACGAGCCATCCGTTGAATACAACGAGCTGTCCGTTGTATACAACGAACCATCCGTTGAACGCAACGGGTCGTCCGTTGAACGCAAAGAGACTCTGAAGAATGCTGCGGAGCAGTGCGGAGGGATCACAGCCGTCTCGGCTGTGCTGGCCAGCGGGCGTCCCGCCTGCATGAGCGCACGGAGCGGCAGCCGGGACGGACTGCCTGCCATCACAGCCGAGACGGCTGTGATCCGGCTTTGGGAAAGACACGCCTCACGCCCTGCGCCGTCGCACGCTGAGGAGCATACCGAGACCGCCGAGCAGCGAGACGACGGCACCGGGTTCGGGGATGTTTTCGAGCATCGTCAGTGTGACGATAGGTTGCGAGTTATTCGGGTCCGCGCCGTTGTAGGAGATCAGGTAGTTGCGTCCCCCGCTCGTGAAGTAGCTGTCGTCGGGCAGGCCGAGGAACGTGCCGGGCAATGCTCCGCTGTAGGTGATGATGGATGCTGGGATGCCGTAAATCACGGAGGGATTCGTGCCGATGTCAGACAAGTCGAGCACCGCTCCGATGGCGATGGTCAGAGCGCCGTTCACGGTGATCCCGTCCGTGGCCGTATTGGTCGAATCAAACTGCACGCTGAAAATGGAGGCGGCGCTCAGCGCGAGGGTGCCGTTCACGGTGAGTGCGCCAATTCCGCCGCCGCCCGGCGAAAAGATGCCGCCGCTATTCACGGTGACAGCTCCCAACGCGCCGTTGTCACCAGCGAGCGTGCCGCCACTGTTCACCGTCGTCGCGCTGCCCGAGAGCGTGCCGTTCACCACGAGCGTGCCCGCGTTCACCATCGTCGCGCCGGTGTAGGTGTTCGTGCTGGTGAGCGCGAGCGTGCCTGCGCCGAGTTTCGTCAGGCCGCCGATGCCCTGGCTCAGTGGCTGGTTCACGCTGAAGGTGTTTCCGGCAGCGCTGATGTCGAAGCCGACGGTCTTATCCGCCGTCTGCGTGACTGCGTGCGTGCCGATCAACCCCGCCGCATACGAAGTCAGTGCCGTGCCGGTGATTTGCAAAGTGCCGCCGTCGAAAATCAGCGCGTTGGCGTTGCCGAGGTTCGCGTTGGCTCCCACGCTCAACGTGCCCGCGCTGAGCGTCGCTGCGCCGGTGAAAGTGTTCGTTCCGCCGAGCACGAGCGTGCCGGAGCCGAGTTTGGTCAGGCCGAAGCCTGTGCCGGAAATGTTGCCGCCGACAGTCAGAGTGTTGGCGCTGACGGTCACGGTGCGCGTCGCGCTCATCGTCACTGCGCCGGTGCCGAGATTCAGGCTGTTGGTTCCGGCGAAGGCGAAGTTGCCATTCCAGTTCTGCGGGTTGTTTCCCGTGTTGATCAAATTGGCCGTCGCGCTGTCGAGTGTGCCGCCAGCGATGGTGAGCGCGCCGCTTCCAATCGCGCTGCTGCTGCCGAGACTCAATGTGCCCGCGCTCAGCGTCGTGGTGCCGGTGTAGGTGTTCGTTCCGCCGAGCACGAGCGTGCCTGCGCCAGCTTTGCTCAGGCCGAAGCCTGTGCCGGAGATGTTGCCGCCGATGGTCAGCGCATCGCTGAGACTGCTCACCGTGATTCCGAGATTGCTTCCCAAAGTGACGGGCGCGCTGATGATTTGCGTGCCCGCAGCCGTGATGGCCGGCGTCGTGCCCGCCATCGTAATCGCGCTGGCTCCGGCGATGGTGTAGCTGCCGGTGCTGTTGAAAGTGAGCGCATTGAGGCTGGGCGTCGCGCCACTCAGATTGATGGTCACCGGGCCTGCGGTGTTGCCGAAGGTGGCGGTGTCCACGTTGGTGAAACCAGCATCCAATCCCGGCGCTGCATGGACGCTGGCTGATTGCGCATCGTTCCAGTTCGCGTCGGTGATCCAGTTGCCGCCGGAGGTGCCGCCCCAGATCATGAGGCCCGAATAAACCTGCCCGGTAATCGCAATCGCTGCGGGCGATCCCACCGGCGTGGCCGTGCCGTTGCTCAGACCGGCAACGCCATTGGCATTGCTCGTGAGAGTCAGTGTCGGCGTGCTCGCCAGACTGCCTTCCGTGGCTGTGTTGATAGAAAAAGTCAGGTTGTTCGTGGTGGTGCCGCCGGTGCTCGCGGCCAGTCCGGTGAAGCCCGCCGCTGTCACGTTCGCATTTCCGGTCGTCGCCGAAACATTCAGCAGATCCTGAAAGGTCGCATCGGTCACGGTCTGATTGCCGAACGCCACCGATGTGCCCGCAGTGGCCAGTTTGTGGACATTGCCGAAGGCCAGCGTCCCGCCGGTATATTTTGCGTTGGCGAGATCATAAAAATTCACCGTCCCGCCAATGGTGGACGTTGGGTTCGCAGCGGAGCCGTCGGTGTTGGTCACCTGCCAGTCCCGGATGCCGGCGGTCGCGCTGGTGCTGATCGTGCCGGTGATATTGCCGGGCGTGCCGTTCACCACCGGATTGCTGCTCGAAGCCAGGCTCGTCACGCTCAGTGTTCCCGTGCTGGTGAGGCTGACGTTTAAATTGCCCGCACCAATGTTCGACAGCGTGCCCGCCATGCTGAAGGTCGCGCCGGGGCGTGCGTTGATCGGGCTGGCGGGCGTCACACGGTCGAACTTTTGAATGGACGCGCTCCCTGCATACGCGGAGATGGTCAGGATTTCATGCGCGGAATCCGAGGTTGCGAGCGATAGACTGTAGGCGTTGGAGCCCACCACGAGGAACGTGGTGTTAAGCGTGAAGGCGGCTGGCCCCAAGCCGCTGGCTGCGGTGATAAATGGATATGGGCCGGTCGCAAGACTGCTCAGGCCGGTCAGCGGCGTGAAGTTGATCTGGCCCTTCACAGCGAGGCCGGTGGTCACGCCTTTGGTCACGTTCAGCACGTCAATCGCACCGAGCGTGCTGCCGAGATCGAAAGTCAGAGTCGGTGCCGTTCCGCTGGCGACGCTGGCGACCAGACCGGCGGACGCGAAGGTGTCGTTCTGCTGGAGATTGAATATCCCGATTCCATTATCCGCCATCGTGAAAGTGCTGCCTGCACTGAGCGCCAGCGACGCACCGAGCGCGCCCGTGCCGGTGGTGCCAGCGGAGAGGGTGGTGCCCGGCTTCACCGCAAATGTAGCGCCGCCCGCCACGGTGATGGCCGTATTTCCCAACGAGCCAGCGCCAGTCAGCGTGAGCGTGCCGACATTGATGCTGGTCGCGCCGCTATAGCTGTTCGCGCCGCTGAGAGTCACCGTGCCGCTCGTGGTTTTATTGAGCGGGATGTTGGTGCCCGCGAGTCCCGCACTCACCGAGCCGCTCTTCATTTCAAATGTGCCAGTGCTCGTGAGTGTGGACGTGCCCGAGCCGGTGATGCTCGCGCCGCCATCGAGCGTCACCGTCCCAACGCTGTCGCTGTGGTTCGCCCCCATCGCAAGAATCGCCGTGGCTCCATTCACAGTCACAGCGCCCGCCCCGATCACATCGCTCGCGCCGTAGGCAAGCGTGCCCGCACTCACGGTCGTCAGCCCGCTGTAGGTGCCCGCTCCAGCGAGCAGTAAAGTGCCAGCGCCAATCTTCGTGATGCCGCCACCCACGGGGCTGGGGCTGGTGAGCGGTGCTGCAATCGTCATTTCCGATCCGAGCGCCGCGCCGGTGCCAGCAGCGACATCAAACGTCCGGATTCCGCCGTTCAAATCCACCGTGCTGGGCGTGCTGCTTTGCGTATAGATCGCAGCGATGGTCGGGGAACTGTTGACGATCACATTCCCATTGAGGTTGAGCTTTCCGGCAGTGCCCGCAGTTCCCAGCAACACAGTGCCGCCGGTCATGGTGAGTTGGTTTCCGGCGGTGAGCAGCGTCAAAACACCACTGCCAGTCGTCACGCTTCCGCCATTGATCGTCAGTGCGCCGATTGTCTCGCTGTTGCTGTTCAAAACATAGCTGCCAGCGAGCGTGATCGCCGAGGTGTCTGCGATTTGGTTGGGGTTGCTGGACTCACTCAAAGTCGCGCCGCTCGCCACGATGATGTCGCCCGGGATGAGATTGGCCGCCGCCGTCCTGCTCAAGTTCAATTCACCCGCCGAAACCGTCGTCAAACCCCCGTAGGTATTCGACACCGCGCCATTGAGCTTCAGAACGCCAAGACCGGATTTCATCAGCCCGCCACCGCCGTCCATCAAGCCTTGCAGCGTCAGTGTGGTTGCCGCCGCGTCCACTTGGAAAGCACCCGTGCCGCCGCTGGCCATCGTGAATGGCTTGGTGCTGGTCGCGCTGGTGCCCGTGTATTCGAGCGTGCCGGTCTGGCTGCCGGTCTTGCCGAGGATCACGGCGAGGGCGTTGTTGCCCAGCACACCGTTGGCGCTGACGTTGTTGATCGTGGTGATGCTGATCACGCCGTCTTCGACCGTGAGTTGGCCGGCGAAAGTGTTGACGCCGGTGAGGCTCAAAACGCCGGTGCCCTTCTTGGTGAAGCCGCCGTTTTGGATGATGGAACTGATCGTCAGCCCGTTAAGCGGAGTGAGGGTGTTGACGAAGTTGCCTTGGGGAAATGCGGTGACGGTGATGCTGTGGGTGGCAGTGCCGGCGAGGTCCAAGGGAACAGTGCCGATGAGTGGCGTGGTCGAAACATCCGTCGGCGTGGAGGCGATGTCGCCGGTAATGGTCAGTAGGGTGCCGCCGGTGACGGTCGGAACCTGGCCCTTGCCGCCGTTGCTGTTGAAGACGATGCCGGCCAGTGTGTTGTTTGCGCCGATCAGATTCAGGACCGAGCCGCCGTTGAGGGTCACAATATTGGCCGCAGCGATCTGCTGTGCGATGTTCTGCATCGTGACGGTGGAATTGTTGATGATCAGGCCATTGGCCGCTACGGCGGCGGCGGGGATGGGAGCGACTCCGGAGGATTCGGCTGAGCCATCAAGATACAAAGTATTTCCACCCGAATAAACCGTTCCGCCGGTGTAAGTATTCGGGGCAGTCAGGACGAAATCCTGATTCAACAGATTTTCCCGATTATAATTAGTGACGACTAGCCTGACGCGGGTTCCACCGTTGTCTGCGATGACTGAGTGGACTTTATTGGCATAGTTGGTGCCGCCGTTGCCGGACCCTGTGTCCTTGATCAAGAACAATTCGCCGCTGTTCAAACCAGAGGTCACAGTCCCGCGTGTAGTCAGGGAGCCAATGGAATAACTCGGACCGGCGGCGTCTCGGGTCTGTAGAAACATGCCGCTGGCGATCGTCAGGGTTCCCGGAGTGGTGGCATCGAAGGTGATGTTGCCGCTTTGCAGCAGCGAATTGATGGTTTGACCGCCGGTTGCCACCACATACGCGGAGGGATTCATGACGTTGTCAGTCGAGGCGGCTAGGGCGAGCGTCGCGGTGTAAGCCGTCGGGCCACCGGCATCGCCGACGGGCACGAAACCCTGGGCGGCGACGTAGCCGACCGGGCGGATGTTGCTGGTGCCGCGAGTCCCGCGAAAGACACCGGGGATGATGCCGACACCCGTGCCGACGGCGGTGAGATTGCTACCGATGAATGAGTTGACGAAGATGCGTCCGTTGCTGCTTCCAGCCGTGCCCAAGGTTCCGAGGATGCTGCTGTCCACCATCAGGACTGCACCGTCGTTGCGTGTGAGACTGGTGAGGGTGAGTTCCGCATTGTTGGTCCCCGTGCCGCCGGGGGTGGCGATGATGGTGCTCATGCCGGTGCTGGCAGTCACGGCACCCAGAGTTTCGGTGGAGTTGGTCGAGGCGCGACCGAGAAAGTGGATGCGACCGCTGTTGAGGGTGATGGTGGCGGCGTCATTGACGCGATCCGCGAGATACTGATTGCTGGTCTCCGTAGTGCCGCCGTTGAGAGCCGTGGACGATGCGTTGTTGTTGATATACATCGTGCCGCCATTGAGCGTGATCGCGGTCACGCCGGTCAGACGGCCAGCATCCTTGAGCGAGATGCCCTGAAATACGCCCTGATCGAATCCGCTGGGCTGGGCAGTCGGGAAATCGCCGCCAAGCAAAGTGAGGGTGCCGGTGGTTGGGCTGGAGGCGATGAAGTTGAAGTTGAACTGGCTCGTGGCGTTGTTGGAGCCACGGACAATCGCCAAGTTGATCGAACTGTTGAAGGCACCGGCAAAGCTGGCGGCGACGTTGCCCGCCTGCCGGATCGTCAGTGTCCCTCCGGTGCTAGTGACGCTGCCACCAGTTCCACTGAACAGTCCGACGTATTGGCTGTTGGAGCCGAGGTCGAGCGTGCCGTTGTTCACGACCATGGGCTTGTTGACGTTTAGCGTGTTGTTGCCACCGGCGAGGAGCAGCGTGCCGCCATTGATGGTGGTCGTGCCGGTGTAGGCGTTCGCGCCCGAGAGCGTCAGGGTGCCGGTGCCGCCCTTGGTCAAACCACTGGTGCCTGAGGCGGCGATGACGCTGGCAAACGTGACGCTCTGCCCATTTGTATCAATGCTATACGAATTGTTTCCAGTGCTGGTGAATTTACCGGCGTAATCGGTGGTGTTGCTCGCCGAGTATTGCAGCGTGCCGCCGCCGAAACTGATCGGCCCGATGCTGGCCACCGTGCCAGAGCCGCCGAGGACCTGAATGCCGCTGCCAAGTGATAGCACGCCCACATTGATACTGGTCGTGCCGGTGTAAGTGTTCGCGCCGGTGAGCTGAAGCGTGCCAGCCCCTGTTTTCGTGAGGCCACCGCCGATTCCGGAAAGGATGCCACTCAGTTTACCATCAATGGCGGCGCTGCCGTTATCCACTTGAACCGTGCGAGCAGCATTACCGAGGTCGAGTGGGTTCTGCAAATCCACCGTTTTGTCGGCACTGGCGGCACCGAGAATCAGCGTCTGGCCATTGAAGCCGGTGTTGGCCGTCGCCCAAGTGATGGAGCCGGATGCGCCGCCGAGGTTGACCACGCGATCCGCAGTGTAAGCCGCCCAACCGCCGACGCCGGTGAAGTTGACCCCGGTGACCGTGCCCGCCGCTGCAAGGCTGCGGGTGAAGTTACCGTTGCCGAGACCGAGAACGCCGCCGTTGAAAGTCAAGGCACTGGTGCCGCCCGTGGCTCCGATACCGCCGGAAAGAGCGGTCGCGTTGCTGAGAACCAAGACACCGCCGGTCACGGTGGTCAGTCCCGTGTAGGTGTTTGCGCCGCTGAGCACGAGTGTGTTTGTGCCGGGCTTGGTGAGGCTGATGGCACCGCCGCCGGGGCCGGTGCTATCGGCGATGTTGTCGGCAACCGTGAAAGTGGTGACGCTGGCGGTGTCAAAGACGAGATTGGAACCCGCCTGCAAACCATTGTTGTTCACCGCGCCGCCTAGGCCACCGAGGTTGGTGAGTAGGGTGGTCACGTTGCCGGTGGTGAACTCGCCGAACCCGCCGACGTTGAGCGCCAGTGTCGCACCGCTGGCCACGCTGATATTCGCCGCCGTCCAGCTTGCTGTCGTGCTGTTATAAAGCGAGGCCGTCTTGGCGAATTGCAGAGTTCCTGCGCTGATCGCGGTCGCGCCGGTGTGCAGGTTCGCGCCCGAGAGCGTCAGCGTGCCGTTGCCGATCTTGGTCAGCGCGCCGTTGGTGGCGGTGGATCCTCCCGTGAGCGTCAGGTTGTTAGTCGTCACGTCCACGGTCGCTGTCTTGCCGGTGTTGATGGTGAAGCTACGATTGGTGGCGTTCGTGCTCCCGGTGTATTGCAGGGTGCCGCCATCGAAGACGAGGTTGGCTGCCGCGCTGGAGGCCGCGCCAAGGTTGCCGCCTGCAACTCCGCCATTGCTGATCGTGGTCACGCTCAGCGTGCCGCCTGAAAGGATGGTCGCTCCCGTGTAATTGTTCGCGCCAGAAAGAGTGAGCGTGCCCGCGTCAGCTTTAGTGAGGCTGCCGATGCCGGAGATCGCCCCGCTCACGGTGAGGGTCTTGCCGCTGGCAACATTCCAAGTTTGATCCGCACCCAGCACGATCTTCGCGCTGATGGTGTTGGTGGCATTGGCAAAAGAGGTGACGGAAATGGCGCTGCCCGCTGTCACCGTGGCAAGCGCCCCGCTCGTCGTGGCCGCAGTGGCCGACGTGCTATTGAGCGTCAGGGCGTTGCTGCCGGCGATGGTCACGGCGGCTGTGTCATTGAAAGTGATGCTGCCCAAATTCATGTCTGCGCCTGCCGTCACGCTGGCTTGCTGCGAGCTGCCGATAGCACCGAAAATGACGTTGACCGCGCTTCCGCCGGGAACCACGCCGCCCGCAGACGTGCCCGCAGCATCCGAGGCCCAGTTGCTTTGCGGGGTGCCGGTGGAACTCGCAAGAGCCATGGCCCCCGCGGCACCGGTGACCTGATTGCCCAGCCAGTAAGCGTCGGTCAGCGCGGTGACTGCGGTTTGCGCTCCGATGCTGACCGAGTTGGTGGCCTTTGTAATGGTCGCGTAATAGTTGGTGTTGTTGGCGAGGAAATAGGTCGCGCTGTTGAGGGTCGAAGCGCCGGTGGAAGTGATCAAGTTGCCGCCACTGCCGGTGGGGCTGGTGTTGTTGAGGGCAATGCCGACGGTGCCGGCCGAGGTCGCTGTGCCGGCTGCGCTGAGTAGATCGAGACTCGCGTCATTCCAGTCAAAGGTCAGGGTGGAACCCGTGGCAAGAGCCAACGAGGCGGTGGCGATAAGACCGACGGTCGTGGTTCGCGCGGTGCCGTCGGCCAGGCTGAAGTTCCCGCCCACATTCACGCTCAGTCTGCCGGCGGCGGGCATGTTGACAGCCCCGCTGAGCAGCAGCGTGCCAGCGTTCACATTCGTCCCGCCAGTGTGCAGGTTCGCGCCCGAGAACGCCAGTGTGCCGACGCCGGTCTTGGTCAGCGCGCCGGTGGTGGCGGCGGACGCTCCCGAAATCGTCAGGTTGCTGGCGGTCACCTCCACGGTCGCCGTCGTGCCCGCATTGATCGTGAAGCCGCGATCCGTGCTCGCCGTCGCGCCGGTGTATTGCAGCGTGCCGCCGCCGAAGACTAGGTTGGCTGCCGCGTTGGTCGCCGCGCCGAGGTTGCTGGCAACTCCGCCATTACCAATCGTGCCTACGCTCAGAGTTCCTGAGCTGATGTTTGTCACCCCAGTGTAAGTGTTCACGCCGGAGAGTATCCAGATGCCACTGCCGCTTTTGGTGACGGCTGTTGATGCCGCATTGACAATAGTGCCGACGATTTCACCCGTGCCGGCAGTGGAACCCTGCAACTGGATGGTTTTATTGCTGCCACCCATGTTAAACGCGCTGGTGAACTTCAGCAGACCGGTGCCGGACTGGTCAATGATGCTGGTGGAGTTCTGTCCTTGAAACGAAATCACGCGGTCGGTGGTCTCGCCCGTGCCGGTGTAGAGGATGGTGGCGCCTCCGTAACTCTTTTTGCCGATCTCGATGGTGCCATTCGCCACGGTGGTCGGTGCGCCGAGGTTGCTGCTGGCAGTGCCGCCGACGACGCTGTTGAACGAAGCCAAACTCAGTGTGCCTGCGTCCAGGATGATCTGGCCGGAAAAGGTGTTGGCACCGGATAATTGGAGAGTGCCGGCGCCGTATTTCTTGAGGCCCACCGCGCCGCCGCCCGCGCCGCTCGAATTCGTGATCGCGGCAGAGATGTTCACTGCGGATCCGGCATTGCCGGTGTCAAAACCGATCGAAGAACCGGCTTTCAGGCCGTTGTTATTCACGGTGGTGAGGCTGCCGAACAGCGTGCCGGCTTGAGTCGCTGTGAAGTCGCTCGCGCCGCCGACGTTGACAAACAACGTGGCCCCACTGGCCACGGAGATGTTGGCCGGCGTCCATTGCGTCGTATCATTCCCGTAAAGCGAGTTTTTGAATTGCAGGACTCCCTGAGTGATCGTCGTGGGGCCGGTGTAGGTGTTGATGCCGTTGAGGACTGTCTGCCTGATGGACGTGCCAAGCTTCGTCAGGCCACCCGGACCACTCACATTGCCATTGACCGTCAGGACGCCGTCCGTAGCACCCACATCAATCGTGGAGGTGGCCCCCAAGGTGATCGGCCCGTTCCAAGTATCCTGACTGAAGCCATCGGTCGCCAAAACAGTTGCCCCGTTCAGGGTCAGACTTCCCGTAAATTGCTGGCGATTCATAACTAGGGTGGCTCCACTTTGAACCGTCACATTCGTAAACCCCGCCGCCCCTAGCGTGAAACCCAAACTCACCGAGAGCGTGCCGGCATTGATGAACGTGCCACCGGTGTAGGTATTCGCGGCGGAAAGCGTCAGCGTGCCTGCGCCGGACTTGGTCAGACTGCTGCTTCCGTTGGCGAGGATCGGCGTGTTGATCGTCAGCGAATCGCCCGCCGCATCTGTGCGAATCACCATCTCATTCCCGCTCGCCGTCGTCGTGATTCCGCTCCCGCCGGAAATCGTCGCTGCGCCGCCTCCCGATTTCAAAAATCCGTTGAGACTCAGCGTCTGCCCGCCCGCCAGCGTGATACTGAAAGCGCCCGGATCGCGGATCGTATTCACCGAGGCCGTCGTCTGCGCCGTGATGCTCCCGGAAATCTGCACGTCCTGCGTCGCGTCGTTCACTCCCAACGTCGCTCCCGCCGCGATGGACGCGGGCGCATTCAAATCCGTCCCGTAAATCAGCCCGCGCACAAATCCACCTGCATCATACGCCGCATAGCTCGAACCATTGTAAAACAGCCCGCGATCCATCAACCGCCCCGTCAACTCACCGCCGCCAATCGCAATGTTGTTCGTTCCCAACGTGCCGGGATTTCCGGGCGTCCCTGCCGTGCCGTTCACGAGCGAAAAGTTTCCCGTCGCACCCGCAGCGCGCGCCGCACGCGAAGTAAAACTCACTGTGCTCGTCCCGCCATTGTTCGTGGATCGCACCACGCCTTCGCCACCGTTAAAACTCAGCACCTTCATCCCCTGACTCACACCACTCGCCTCGCTCACATTGAAAATCCCCGATCCTGCGAAGGTCAAATCCGTCCCCGTCGTCCCATTCAAACTTCCGTTCAAAGTCAACGTCCCGCCGCCAATCGTCGTCGCCCCCGTGAACGTGTTCACTCCGCCCAACGTCAGCACTCCAAACCCAATCTTGTTCAAATTAAACGCCCCGCTGATCGCGCCGTTCGCAGTCAGTGTCCGTCCATTCGCCACATCCCACGATTGATTCGCCGCCAGTGCCACCAACGCATTCAACACCAGGTTTTGCGTCGCGCCGCTCATATCAATCCCGCCAGAGCCCAGCGTCAGCATATTCCCCGCGCCGATGGTAATCAGCCCGCCGGGCGTCGTGATTTTCAAACCTTGAATCGAAAAGTTCGAGCCAAGCGTGTTGGGTAAATTCGCCGTCGAACTCGCATCAAACACCGCCGTGTCCGCAGCCACAGGCGCAACTCCGCCCACCCAGTTTCCTCCCGTGCTCCACACTGCATCCGCAGATCCGTTCCACGAAATATTCGCCGCCGTCGCACTCACTGCAAACAGCGCCGCGAACGGCACGGCACAAATGCGAAGGCTGCGCCGGATGTGGGAAGATGGGATCATTTTCATAAGGGAAGGATTGCTGAAGGTAAGCGACTAGCGAGACGGAGGATTTTCTGAAATTAGCGGCGGCGACACCAACCGCAATAGCGAAAGACCGAAAGAAAGTTGCAGAGCGATGGGCGATGCTTCCGAAATGAATGGGCGGCGCGGCACAGTCTTTGCGTTCGCATGAGTATAAGAAACAGCCCACGGCATGAGCACTAAACGCATCCTACTCGTTCACGACGACCGACTCCTCACCAACCTTTACCGGGAAAAACTTGAGGGCAGCGGCTTTGCCGTGGACAGCACGCGCAACTTCGAGCAAGTGCCAAAAATCATCGAAAGCAAAAAGCCGGATCTCTTGATCGTGGATCTTGTTTTACCAACGAGCGACGGCATCGAACTCATCAAGTCGTTGCGGCACGACCCGACGACCCTGCAATTGCCAGTGCTCATTTTTCCCACCGTGCTTGCGCAACTCGGCTCCGTCGCTCTGAAGGCAGGCGCGACAAAAGTGATTCCGCGCGGGGCTCACCCCATTGCATCGGTCATTGATGCGGCGAAAGTTGCACTCGGTCTGCCGGGTCTCGGTGACTCGATGGATGCGCCTCTTTTCGAGCCCGACCAGACATGGCAGCACATGGCCTCGGAGGGCGCACCGGAGAGCCTGAATCAAATGCGGCACTGTCTGCCCGGCCTTGTCGCTGCGGCTCCCGACGAAAAAATGCTCCGCACTTTGTGGGCGCTCGTGCATGGCTTCGCCGAAAAGGCTGCGCTGATTCGACACAAACCACTGGCTCAAATAGCCGCCGCCTTCGATTTGCTGATGTGCGATTTGAATGAAATGCCGGAGCAGCTCAACGCATCCACACTGCGCACCATCGGCCAGGCGATTGATTTTCTCGGCACGCTCAGCGCGCCCGGGAATATGGGCCGGTTGAAAGACACCGCCACCTCACGCATCGTTGTCGTGGATGACGAAGACAGCACACTTCAATTCATCACTGCGGCCATGCAACTGGCCGGGTTGAAAAACGAATGTTACCAAACGCCTGCCATCGCCCTCGAAAAACTCAACGGCCACGCGAGCGATCTGATTTTTCTCGATGTCGGACTCCCCGAGATGAGCGGCTTTGATCTTTGCTGTAAAATCCGCGCGCTAGAGGCCCATAAAAAAACCCCCATCGTATTTCTCACTGGAATGACTTCGTTTCAAAATAGAGCACAAGCCAGCCTCAGCGGCGGGAACGATTTTGCGGGCAAGCCATTCAACCTCCCGGAACTGGGTGTGAAGGCGCTCATTTGGATTTTCCGAGGGCAGCTCGAAATGATCTAAAGCGGATTGTCCGTGTGTTTACGGCGCTTCGATGAGCACGGCCCACGGCGCGGCGTGATCTTCCGCAAGATTCAGGATGAGGCGCGTGCCGTCTTTGTTCACCGGCAGAGTGTCCGGCGCTTTGTCGAAGGGCGGCTTTCTTTTATTGATCGGTTTGCCGAGCTGGATGATGCGTGCGATCCACGGTTTCGCGGCCTGCGCTTCGCCGACTTCGAGTGAGATTTCGCTGATGGGCGTGGCGCGTGCGGGGCGGTGGCCGGGGATGGCTGAGATGACGACGAGCATTTTCCCATCGCCGCAGCGAATGCGATGGATGCGTTTGTTGTCCTTGTCCTCCACGCCGACGCTGAGCGCACCGTCGCGGAAGGATTCGCCGATGGTGCGGAAGGCATCGAGCATGTCGCCGACTCCGTGACTATGGGGCACGAAATTGAAAAGCAGCCGCGTGTGTTGCGCGTCGAGTTGATTGCGTGCGGCCCACATTAAAAAGCGCGCGGCGTCGGTGAGTAGATCGCCGGGGCCGCGTCCGGCTGCGCCATATTCCTCGGTGATCCACAGCCCTTTTATCTGCGCGCCGTAGCGATCCCAAAGCTCTTGCAGCGGCGTTTCGTTTTCAGTGCCGGCAAATGGGTAATTCACCGTGAGGTAGTCCACGAGTTGGATGACGCGCTGGCCTTTCAACGAAGGAGCGGATGCGCCGGTGAGTTCGTGGTCGAGGATGCCCGTGAACCACGAACGATATTCGCCCCGGCCCGTGAGTGCGCAACTTCCACTCAGGATCGGGATGCGTCGTGCATCGTGGAAAATTTCATCCGACGCGCGACGGACGGCCTCCACCGCTGGCGCAAAATATTTTTCCGCATAAGCCTCGGCGTCGGCGAGTGCGTTATCTGCGTGCGTCGGGTGCCCGCCTCCACGCGGCGCAGTGGCGGTGTTTTTTGCAGTCGCGCCGAGGTGACGGCCATTGATGTCGTCGCCCCATTGAAAATACAAACGCCCCTCGGCACCGACGTTGCCGCCGTAGGCAATTTTCATCAGCGCCCACACTTCGTCCTGCGTCGCGGTGGTGAAAGCCGTCGTCCACGGCGGGATGAAAATCGCGGAGCGATCGTCACGGATGAGCTGCGCGAGATTTTCATCGAGGCCGTGCGCGTCCTTGCGTTTCCAGTCGCGGAAATCGCTGAGCGCGACGTCCGCAGGATTGCCGGTGAAGGGGCCGGTGAGTTGCTTCAAATCGGCGGGGTGTCGCGGCTGCGATGGCAGCGCAAATCCCGGCCCGTCGAACTGGCGCACCATTTTCCAAGGCCCCGGCGCTGTTTCAAAATGAACACCGAAATAGTCGTTCCATCCGCTTTTGAGAGCGGTCATTTTCTCCGACAAAAAATCCACCGACAGCGCGTTGCCTGCCTTGAGCGGCGCGGCGACTGCGGGCGCATTGTTGTTCGCGGCAGGAGCGGCGGGTTCGTCGGCAAGCGGTTCGCCCGAGAGCAGAAAGTCGCTGAAAGTTACCTTGCCCCTTTCGACAAAAAGACTCGGCGTGGCCACGGCTTCGGGAAAGCGAACATCCAACTCGGCAAGCTGCGTGCCGCCGCTGTGAATGGTGAGTTTGTCGGTGGTAAAATTGAGGACGAACTCGACTCCGCCACCGTTGCTTTCCGGCAGCGAGGCGATGTCCTTGCCGTGGTTGTCAGTGAGCTTTCCGGTGGTGGCGTCATAGATCAAACGGAGCACATCGCCGCGCTGGTCATGCACGCCGGAAAACAACAGCCCGGCCTTCGGCGCATTACCTTCCGTGGTCATCTTCAAAATGAGCCAATGATTTTTGATCCGCACACCTTTCTCCGCTTCGAGTTCGGTGATTTTTTCCCCAGCCGTGACTGTCGCGATGCCGAGTGTCGTGTCCTTCTTCCACTCGCCGTCATGCTGAATCCAGCGGTGATCGGCATCGAGTAAATGAATCGGCGGGCCGAGACGCGGCTTCACGTCTTCCAAAAGACGGCGGCCTCTCGGTGCGGCGGCGTGTGTCGCGACGATGATGATGGAAAGCAGGCAGAGGAGTGCGACGCGGAGTTTCATGTGAAGTGCGGCGTGTATAGGTGCGCGGTCGCGCGAGGAACGCAAATTCAGTTTCCGTCATTCTTACGTCAGGAAAAATGCGGCGCTGATCCATCGGGCGCGCGGATTGACAGCCTATCTTCCCCTGATAGTTTCGCGCCCCTTTTGATGAAAAAGACCATCGCAACTGACGCAGCACCCAAGGCAATCGGCCCGTATTCGCAGGCCGTCGCCTTCGGTAACTTGCTGTTTTGCGCCGGACAAATCCCACTCGATCCCGTGTCTGGCGAAATCGTCGGCGCGGATGTGGCGGCGCAGTCGGAGCGCGCGTGCGAAAACATTCGCGGCGTGCTCGCGGCGAACGCGATGACTTTTGCCGACGTGGTGAAGACGACGGTTTATCTCACGACGATGGATGATTTCGCTGCGATGAACGCAGTGTATGCGCGCTATTTTGTGGAGCCATTCCCGGCGCGCTCGACGGTGGCTGTCGCCGGCTTGCCGCGTGGCGTGCGGGTGGAAATCGAAGTGACGGCTGCTAAATAACGCGATGACACAGGACGAAATCCTCAGCCTTTTCCGGCAAACCGACGCACTGCTCGACGGCCACTTCGTCCTACGCTCGGGCCTGCACAGTCGGCAGTTTTTCCAATGCGCGCTTTTGCTGAAGGAGACACTCATCGCGTCGCGCGTGTGCGCTGCGCTCGCGGAGAAATTGCGCGGCGTCGGCGCGGAGACTGTGATTTCGCCGGCGCTCGGTGGGCTCATCGTCGGGCATGAAGTCGCTCGCTCGCTCGGGCTGCCGCATATTTTCGCCGAGAAGGAGAACGACAAGCTCGTGCTGCGGCGCGGCTTTGAAATCCGCCCCGGACAAAAATTCATCATCGCGGAGGATGTGGTGACGCGCGGCGGTCGCGTGCAGGAGACGGTGGACATCGTGCGCTCGCGCGGCGGCGTAGTCGTGGCAATCGCGACGCTCGTGGATCGCAGCGGTGGTAATCACCCGGATTTCGGCGCGCCGTTCGTGTCGCTCATCGCGCTGAACGTGGAAACTTTCGAGCCGGACAAAGTGCCGGCAGACCTCGCGGCAATCCCGGCGCACAAGCCCGGCAGCAAATAAAACTTCTATAAAATGATCGGCTGGATTCTCAAAAAACTCTTCGGTTCCAAGAACGCGCGCCTCGTCAAATCGCTGCGGCCCATGGTCGTGAAAATCAACGAAATGGAGCAGCAGTTCCGCGCACTCAGCGACGACCAACTCCGGGCCAAGGTCGCGAAGTGGAAGGACGAACTCTCGAAGCTCGAATGGAGCGCGCAGCAAAAGTATCTCGAAGAGATTTTGCCCGAGGCATTCGCGGTGGCGAAAAACGGCGCATGGCGGCTCACGGAGCGCAAACATCAATTCGATGTCTGCGGACAGCCGATGGCATGGGCGATGGTGCATTTCGATACGCAGCTCATCGGCGGCTACTGCCTGCACAAAGGCATGATCGCCGAGATGGGCACCGGCGAAGGTAAAACGCTCGTCGCCACGCTCCCGCTTTTCCTCAACGGACTCACCGGGCGCGGCTCGCATCTCGTGACAACGAACGACTACCTCGCACGCCGCGACGCGGAGTGGATGGGGCAGCTCTATCAATTCCTCGGGCTCACCGTCGGCATCATTCAGCACGACCAATATCCCGACCTTCGCCGCGAGCAATATCAGGCCGACATCACCTACGGCATGAACTCCGAGTTCGGCTTCGATTACCTTCGTGATAACGGCATGGCCACCAGCAAAGAGCAGCAGGTCCAGCGCGGCCATTGGTTCGCCATCGTGGACGAAGTGGACTCCATCCTCATTGATGAAGCGCGCGTGCCACTCATCATCAGCGGCCCCGTCACCACCTCCACGCACCAGTTCGACAAATTCAAACCGCTCGTCGAGCAGATCGTAAAAAAGCAGGCCATGCTCTGCAACCGCTACGCCAGCGAGGGCCACCAGCACTTCGAGGGCGGGAAACCGGAAGACGCCGCGCGCCTCATGTGCAAAGTGAAATGGGGCCATCCTCTCAATAAAGGCTACCTCCGCGCGATGGAGGATCCGGAAAAGCGCAAGGCCATCGAAAAGATGGAACTCTCCTTTTATTCCGACGTGCGGAAGGAAGAAATGTGGAAGCTCAAAGAAGATCTCTTCTTCACGATTGACCAGCGCGCCCACGAGGCCGACCTCACCGAGCAGGGCCGCCAGTTCATGTCTCCCGGCGATCCGGATGCATTCGTCCTGCCCGACCTCATCACGCAGTTCGCGCTCATGGATCAAAAGACCGAGCTTACCGACGCGCAAAAGATCGAAGCCAAGGCCAAAGCCCAGGAGGAAATGAATTCCCAGAGCGAGCGCATCCACAATATCTCGCAGCTTCTCCGCGCGTACTGCCTTTATGAAAAGGACGTCAACTACATCGTCGCCGAGGAGA
>JAYUIF010000007.1:0-2714 GCA_043766295.1 Spartobacteria bacterium
CAAGGTGCGCGCGGTGCAGACCCCGCGTGCATTCTCGCCGAGAATGAAAAGTTCGCACCGCAGCCCGATCTCGTCCTCCTGCTCGATTTCGATCCCGCCGGTGGTCTCGACCGCATCCGCGCGCGCGGCGATTCACCAAACACCTTCGAGGAACTCCAATCCCTCCGCGAAGTCCGCCGCATTTTTCTCTCGCTGGATCGTCCATTCATCCGTCGCGTGGACGCCGCGCATTCCTCCGAGGAAGTGTGGCAGCAGTGCCGCGAAACTTTCGACTCCATCGTGCAGTAGGAACCAAGTAGAACGCTCACGACAATGCCTGAACAGACCGCCACCAATCGCCTCGCCCACGCCCGGCTTTACGGGATTCTCGATCTCGGATACATCGCGCCTGCCGATGTGGAGCGCGTCGCGGAGCAGATGTGCGCGGGCGGTGTGGATTTGATTCAACTCCGCGCGAAGAATTTTTCCGAGCACGACATCGAGAGCTTCGCCAATCGCATCGCGCCCATCGTGCAGAGCGCGGGCGTGCCGTTCATCCTGAATGATCACCCCGAACTCGTCCCCAGCATCGGAGCCGACGGCGCGCACGTCGGGCAGGACGACCTCGCCATCGCCGATGCGCGCTGGCGTGTAGGCCGCGCGCTCGCTGGCGAAGTGCCGCTGCCCATCATCGGAAAAAGCACGCACTCGATTGAGCAAGCGCTCGCCGCCGCCGAGTCGGGCGCGGACTACATCGGCTTCGGCCCGCTCTTTCCCACGCCGACGAAAGCAGGCCGCCCCGCCATCGGCCTCGGCGAAATCGCGCGCGTGCATGAGTTGGTGAGCATCCCCATTTTTTGCATCGGCGGCATCAAGCTGGAGAATCTCGACGCCGTCCTCGCCGCCGGAGCGCGCCGCGTCGTCATCGTCAGCGGCATCCTGCAAGCGCCGGACATCGCCGCCTACTGCCGCGAAGTAAAAGCGCGGCTTTAGCAGCGGTCATTTCGAGAGTTTGGTGAGGCTGTGCCTCATCTGTGTTCGAGGCGCAGATCTCGGCATACGTGAAAGGCTATGGAAAGTGTCTGCAAAGCGTTCGCGCACCTTCGGCGCTGCGCTGCCCTCGTTTGCCTGTTCATCACTTCACGACGCGCAGGCGCGGGTCGGAGCCGTCGGTGGTGAAATAGACGGTCGCGCCGCTCGGTTCACCACCGCATCCCCTTCACCTGCGCGAACTGCGTGGAATTTTGCCCATACTGCCCCTTCACGGCTGCCTTGATGGCCGCAAACTTCGCCCCCAGCCCCGTCCCCGGCTCGAAATAAAGCGCGTAGCGATTCTCCACCGCCTTGGCGTGGTCGGAAACCATCGTATCCACCGCATCATTATTCCCCTCGAGCTGCGAGGCCAGCGACGCGATTACCCCCGGCTGAATATTTGCATCCGGCGGCGAATAGCCGGTCAGCCCGCCCAGCTTCGCCGAGAGCGCCTTGAAATGCTGCGCAATCTCCGCATAGCTCCCGTCCCCGCGGTCGCGCGTCTTTTGCGGCGTCGGCGGAGGCGTCGCGGGCTGCTTGGCTTTCGGGCGCACACTGCGCGCCTTGTCGCAGAGTTCCTTGATGCGCGGAAAGTCCATCTTCCACTGCGGGTTCGACTTCACGAAATTCACAATCTGCGTCGTCAGCTTCTGCGCCCCCTCACTCACCGTCTTGCGCACCATCTGCGACGCAGCGAGGAAAGAACGCGTATTTTCCACCTCCTCATTAGCCGAATCCACCGTCACCAGGAAACTCGTGAAATTGACCGTCAAAATCGCACTATCCGGCGGCGTGAAAACGGGCACGAAAACACTCAAAGCAGTCAGCAGAGCGTGCGACTTCTGGGCGCGGTCAGGGAAGGATTGTTCGGAATCAGGCATAGGTTTGGTTTGGTTGTTGTTTGTTTGTAGTTAGTGGAGGGAAATCTTTGCGACCCGGCGGCAAACCGGAGCCAGCCGGGAGGGCATCTGTGTGAAAAAACGCGCCTTTTTCGCTGAAAAACTGGCGATTTTTGTCAAAACCGCAGTTATTCGAGCTTGAATTGGTAATTTTTGAGCGAATACCAGAGCCATTGACGCTCGCCGCGACTTCATTGGAGCAAAAACCAAAGTCATTGACGCTCGCCGCAACCTCATTGGAGCAAAAACCAAAGTCATTGACGCTCGCCGCAACCTCATTGGAGCGAAAACCAGAGTCATTGATGCTCGCCGCAACTTCATTGGAGCTAAAACCAGAGTCATTGATGCTCGCCGCAACCTCATTGGAGCGAAAACCAGAGTCATTGACGCTCTCCGCAACTTCATTGGAGCGAAAACCAGAGTCATTGATGCTCTTCATACTCTTCATGCCCTACATGGTTTCACCAAGTAGCCGCGCCATTCGCACAGGATTCACGGGATGTTTCCACCACCAAGACACCAAGGCACCAAGCACCGCACAGCGTTTCAATTTGGAAGGTAGGAAGGCGGGAAGCGGTGGAAAAAGAGACCAGTTAGCCAACAAACGCCCGCGCATCTCCCGAAAAACTTCCCCCTCCTTTGCGTCTCCGCGCCTTTGCGCGAGGAAAATCCCGCTCCTTTCCCACAACCCACCCCCCATTATCACCAAGCAACGCCGCCCCGCCGGGACCGCGCCTTGGTCCGCCGATTCCATTTTTCGCAAAGCTGGAAAATGAGCATTCATCCCGTCCGAGAGTGCCGCCA
>JAYUIF010000008.1:0-6527 GCA_043766295.1 Spartobacteria bacterium
GCGAAAGCGCCCGAAATTTTTGATGGAGGCTTTTGCGGATTTGCTGAACTCCTCGCCCTCCCGCGCAGGAGCCGTCCTGCTTTTTGTGGGAGACGGCGAAGATGCGGGGATGCTCAAGGAATTGGTGGAGCATCTACAGATTCAGGAAAATGTAATTTTTGCAGGCGAGCAGGCTCATCCGCATGATTTTTATCCGCTCTTCGATGCGTTTGTTTTTCCATCCGTTGGCGAGGGTTTTGGTAATGTCTGGGCAGAGGCCATGCATCATGGACTGCCGGTGATTTGCACAAATGTCCGCCCGATGAATGACTACATCCGGCATGGCGACAACGGCATCCTTATTCCGCCCGATGACAGGAAGTCGCTGTGCGATGAAATGCGAAGACTGATGGAATCCAGCGTATTGCGGCGGGAGATTGGGGAGCGCGCGAAGAAATGCGCTCTTGAGAATTTTGAAAGCAGCCGCCAACTGCAAAAGCTTTTGGATTTGGCCATTCAAGGACGATAAAGCCACGAAGGGCTTTCGTAGCTACGGGAGCAGGACGACGTTGCGATGGCGTGTGGCGTCGAGTGTGTCGAGTGGGCGCTGATTTTCGGGCTGATCCACTTCGATAAAGCTGCGGTAGCCTATGGCGATGAGGGGCGCGATGAGTTGACCAATGGTGAGGCCGGCACCGCTGAGTGTGGCCGGGCTTACTTCCATGAGAATGCGCGGACGGCGTGTGTTTAGGAATGTGGCAGCGCCGGTGAGGAAGGCGAGTTCGCTGCCTTCGATGTCGAGTTTCAAAAAGACTTCGCCGGGAAATGCGCGCCAGTCCACGGCGTCGTCGAATCGCTTCATGGGAACTTCGACCTCGGTGTGCGCGGTCTGCGCGGAGTAGGCCGCGAAGCGCCCCGCTGAACCGCTCGATCCCCGGGGGATGTAGAAGGTGATGGTGGCATCTTTTTCGCCGCAGGCGATGGGGTGAACTTTGTAATGCAGTCCGCTGATTTCGCGCAGCGATTGTTCGAGAAGCACGGCCATGCGCGGCTGTGGCTCAATGGCGACGACGAGACCGTTTGCACCTACGATGGGTGCGGCGCGGATGGAGAAGCTGCCGTGGTTCGCGCCGACATCGAGGAAGGTGTCGCCGGGATGCACGAAGAGGCGGAGGCATTCGATGTCCGGGGAGTCGTGAAGCAGTTCGTTGGGAACTTGGAGCATCCGGGGATCGTTGAGATTTAGGTGGGCGATGTGTGGACCAACGACGAGCCGCGCTGAATCCGGGCGGCCCAGAAGACGGCGGAAGGCGGAGATTTTTTCAAAGAGCCAGCGTCCGCGGACGACGTAGCAACGGCCCGATGCGCGCTGGAGTATGCAGAAAAATGCGTAGAAGCGCAGGAGCAGCGGGAGCTGTTTGCGAAGTTCCGGACGGCGAAGCCATGCGAGAGTTTCGTGGTGGTAGATCCAGTCGGAGTTGCGGTCAGCCATGGAGTTGGGTCCAGCGTAGGATGGGGGAGATGATGCCAGCGCGTTCGGAGCGGTTTTTGAGTTTGTGCCAGAAAGGTGAAACGCCGTGATCCAGCACGGTGTCGAAGCGTGCGGCGGTGGGCCCTTCAAAGATGAGGTAGTGCCCCTGGCGGTGCGCGCGAGGGCAGACGAGATACGTGCCGTAGTTAAAAAGTCCGGCGGGAATTTCGCAGCGCCATTTCTGCATCCCAAGTTTTAGCGGAGGATGGTCGGCGGCGATTTGATCAGTCTGGTAGCTGCGGAAGAGCACGTCGCCCTCCGCAGTTTTCAGATCGAAGCCGATGGTGAGGGTGGACAGGATTTCAAAGCATTCAAATTCGATGTCCACAAAGATGCGCTGGCTGGTGGAGAAGACGCCGTTGGCGTTGCCGTGTTCGTCGGCGACATGCACGGAGCGGAGGCGGATTTGGTCATTGCCCGGCGCATCTTCTGCGGACCATGTGCGCGAGGTCTGTTGGTCGGCGGCTTCTGCGAGGTAGCGGTTCAGCACGCTGGCGGTGTCGCCGACTTTTACCACGCGCCCTTGCTGTAGCAGCACGGCGCGGGAGCAGAGGGCGCGGAGTGCTTGCATATTATGACTGACGAAGAGGATCGTGCGCCCGCCATACCGCGCGGCGTCGCCCATTTTTTCGAGGCACTTGGTTTGAAAGGCGGCGTCGCCGACGGCGAGGACTTCGTCCACAACAAGAATCTCCGGATCGAGATGCGCGGCGACGGCGAAGGCGAGGCGGACATACATGCCGGAGCTGTATCGCTTCACGGGGGTATCGAGGAATTTCTCCACCTCTGCGAAGGCGACGATCTCGTCGAACTTCGTGCGAATCTCCGCGCGCTTCATGCCGAGGATGGCTCCGTTGAGGTAGATGTTTTCCCGCCCGCTCAATTCGGGGTGAAAGCCGGTGCCGACTTCGAGCAGGCTGGCGATGCGCCCGCGAACACGGATTTCACCTTCGGTGGGTTCGCTGATTTGGCTGAGGATTTTGAGCAACGTGGATTTCCCCGCGCCGTTGTGCCCGACGATGCCGACGACTTCGCCTTCGTTCACGTCGAAGGACACATCGCGCAGCGCCCAGTGTTCGGTAACGGTTCGCGGTGCTTTTTTGCGACCGATGATGCTGCGCAGTCCGGCGGCGAGGTGATCGCGCAGCGTGTCGTGCCCGGCGCCTTCGCCGAGGACGAATCGTTTGCCGACTCCGCGGATGCTGATGATGGGGTCGCTCATTTAGACGAGGTCGGCGAATGTTTTTTCCGTCTGTCGGAAATAAATGAGGCCCGTGATTAGCACGACGAACGTGATGCCGATGCTCATCCAAAATCCCGGCCACCACGGCGCGAATTTTTCGCCGAGCACGCACCAGCGGAAGCCGTCTATCGCGCCGACGAGCGGGTTGAGATGAAAGAGCAGCCGCCATTTTTCCGGCAGTAACGTCTGCCACAAAAATCCGACGGGCGTGACATACATGCCGATGCGGACGATGAAGGGCACGATGTAGCGCACGTCGCGGTATTTCACATTCAGCGCGCTGAGCCACACGCCGCCAGCGAACGCGGGGAGAAATGCGGTGAGGAAAAAGAGCGGGAGCAGCAGTAGTTGCGGACGAAATGCGACGCCGTAAAATGGCATCAGCACGAGGAGAATTGCGGTGGCGATGAGCGCATCCAGCACACCGCTGAGCACTGCGCTGATCGGGATGACGAGGCGGGGAAAATAGACTTTGGAAATGATGCGTGCGGAGGCGACGAGGGAGTTGCTGCTTTCGCTGAGTGCGTTGGCGAAAAACTGCCACGGGAGCAGCGCGGCGAGTGTGAGGATGGCGTAGGGTGCGCCCCATGATTCAAATTTTGCGAGCCGTCCGAAGATGACGCTGAAGACGACCATCGTGAGCACGGGCTGGAGCACGGCCCACGCGATGCCGAGGTAGGTTTGTTTGTAACGGATGAGGATGTCGCGCCACGCGAGAAGACCGAGCAGTTCGCGGAAGCGCCAAAGCTCCCCGAGGTTGAGGCTGATGAGGCCTTTGCTCGGGCGCAGGACGCGCTCGGTCTCGGTATTGGTGTGGGACATGATTTGGGTTTGCGCCTTGGGCGGCGAAGGGGCGGGAGACTTCCCGTGAAATTTCAACGCATCAACTTAAAAAGACAGCAACTGACGAGTGGCTCACTGTGCTTTTGCGGCGGGCGCGAATTTGAAACGCCATTGTGTCTCGACGCGTTTGCCGGCGGCTTTGGCGCTGACGGTCACGGTGTATTCGCCGGGCGTGAGTGGTTGGCCGGGGCGGGCTTCGATGATACTGGTGGCGGGATCGTATTTGCACGGGATGATGCCGATACCGCTGAGTCGGAGGCCGACGCTCGCGGGTTCCAGATCGCCGAGTGTGGCGAGGTTCGCTTTCAAAATGGGACGGGCGTCGGTGACGGTTTCGCCTTCGAGCGGCTGGGTGACGCTCGTGGCGGCGGCGGGCTCGCTGAGGTCGGGCTGTTCGGTGCCGGCTTCAATCGGGCCGTTGAATGCGAACGCCTGCGCCATGTCTTGCGGGCGTCGGGTATTCCATGCGTAGCGACCGATGCGATCAAATGGAGCGCTGTGAGTGACGCGCTGGCCGTAGGCGGTGAAGGCGACTGCGTAGCCCGCTTCTTTCACGAGATCGAGGACGTGGGAATTATAGCGGCCCTCGGGATAGGCGAACGTGGTGCATTTGATGCCGAGGTGCTGCTCGATGATTTGTTTGGAGCCGAGCACTTCTTCGCGCAGCCATTGTTCGTAGGCATCGGCGGTCTTGGAGCGTTGGTCGCGGAGATTGATGTGTGAAATGGTGTGGCAGCCGATTTCCACGCCTTCGTCGCGGAGCTGGCCGAGTTGTTCCCACGAGATGCTTTTGCCGCCGGTGCCGATGAACTTGGTGTAAACAAAGCACGTCCACGGATAGCCGAATTTTTTCAAGATAGGCCGCGCTATATCGAACGCGGAGACGTAGCCGTCATCAATCGTGATGAGCACGCTGCGTGGCGGGATGTTTTTTTCGCCGCGCCGCCATGCGAGAAAATCCTGCATCGAGATCACCGAGAGTCCGCGATCTTTGAGCGTTTGCATCTGCTGCTCGAATTGCTCCGGTGGAATATTCAGCGCGCCGGTGGTGTTCGTGGCGGGCTCGATGCGATGATACATGAGCGCGACCACCTGGGCGCTTTTATCCACGGAGACGGTTGCTGGTTTCGGGATGGGCGTGATCTTTGTTTCGACGTTGGGTATCGGCGCTGGCTCGGCGAGTGGAAGCGATGACTGCTGCACGACCTCGGCCGTTTTCTTTTTCCAAAACTGGACGCGATCCAAAGTCTGAGGGCTCCATTTTTTCAGGCCAAAAAAAACACCTGCAAGTAGGATCAACAAAACGAGAAATTTCTTCATAGTCGGATGCGGAGAATGGACAGACACGCACGCGCCGCAAGGGCGAACGTGTGAGGCAATGCGATTTGGTGACTGCCGGATGCATCGCCTCCACGCTGGACGAGAGAGACTTCGTCGCTAGTGTCCGCGCCCTCATGTTCAGTTTGCTGGCCGATAAATTGCAGGGCGTCTTCCGAAATCTTTCCGGGAAGGGAAAGATTTCGGAGTCGAATATTACCGACGCATTGCGCGAGGTGCGCATGGCGCTTTTGGAGGCGGATGTGCATTTCCAAGTGGCGAAGGATTTCATCGCTCGCGTGAAGGAAAAGGCACTCGGCGAGGAGGTGCTGAAGTCCGTCTCGCCCGGCCAGCAGATCGTCAAAATTTTCCATGATGAACTGACTGGGCTGCTTGGCGGCGACTCGTCCGCGCTCGTGCTCACGCCGCCTGCACGCATCCTTGTCGTCGGACTAAACGGCGCTGGAAAAACGACGACCTGCGGCAAGCTCGCGAATTGGTTGCGCAAGCAGGGCAAAGCTCCTGCGCTCATCGCGTGCGACCTTTATCGCCCCGCTGCCATCGAGCAACTCGCCACGCTTGGCCGTCAGCTCAGCGTGCCCACTTTCACTCCGCCAGCGGGCGAGAAAGATGTGCTCGCCTCGACCAAGCTCGCGCTGGAGTGGCTCAAGCAGACGCCGCACAACGTGGAAATTTACGACACTGCGGGGCGGCAGGAAATTGATGAGGCGCTCGTCGCCGAAGTGAAGCGGCTGCGCGATTTTCTCCAACCGCAGGAGGTGCTGCTTGTCGTTGACGCAGCCACGGGCCAGCAGGCGGTGAGCGTGGCCACGCATTTCCACGAGGCGCTCGACATCACCGGACTCATCCTCACCAAACTCGACGGCGATGCGCGAGGTGGCGCGGCTCTCTCGATGCGCGAGGTGACCAAGCGCCCGATTAAATTTGCAGGCACTGGTGAAAAGCTGGATGCGTTCGAGGTCTTTCACCCCGACCGTCTCGCGGGGCGCATCCTCGGAATGGGCGATATTGTCACGCTCGTCGAGAGCGCGGCAGCGGCGATAAATGAAGAGGACGCCAAGCGCATGGAGGAGCGAATGCGTAGGGCGGAGTTCGATTTAAACGACTTCCTCGAACAGTTTAAAATGATGCGCAGCATGGGGCCGATAGAAAAAGTCCTTGGCATGATTCCCGGCATGGGTAATCTCAAAAACCTTTCGATTGACGAAAAGCAACTCAGGCGCGTCGAAGCAATAGTGCTTTCGATGACCAGCGAGGAGCGGACGACGCCGGACATTCTCAATGCACGACGCCGTCAGCGAATCGCCCGCGGGAGTGGCTCGACAGTCACCGAAGTGAATGACCTCATCACGCGTTTCAATGAAATGCGAAAGATGATGAAGCAGATGCCTCGGATGCAAAAGATGCTCGCCCGAACCAAGGGTAAGAGTCTTTTCAACCGGGGCTAATTTTTCCAAACCTAAACCGACAAATAAACTGAAACCCCTTCTGCCACGGCATGCCATGCATTGCGCTGAGGCTTGGTGTCACGAACGGGCGCTCCCTTCGGCGGCAGAACTTGGAATTTTGCTAGTCGAGAGTGCTTCCACAGGC
>JAYUIF010000009.1:0-2685 GCA_043766295.1 Spartobacteria bacterium
GAAGTGATGACGCAGCCCCACACGAGCGGGATGCCGAAGAGCAGTTGCAGGCCGATGGCCGAGCCGACGACTTCCGCGAGATCGCACGCCGCGATGGCGAGTTCGCACAAAAGCCAGAGCGCCCACACGACCGGCTTCGGGTAATGATCGCGGCACGCCTGCGCCAGATCGCGCCCGGTGGCGACGCCGAGCTTGATGCACAAATGCTGAAGCAGGATGGCCATCAGATTCGAGATCAGGATGACCGCGAGCAGCGTGTAGCCAAATTTCGCGCCGCCCGCGAGGTCGGTGGCCCAGTTGCCGGGATCCATGTAGCCGACGGAGACGAGGAAGCCGGGGCCGGAAAATGCGAGGAGCTTGCGCCAGAACGAAGCCGTCTTCGGGATGAGGACGCTGCTGTGAACCTCCGGCAGCGAGGCGTTGCCTCCAGTTCTGCGCCAGCCTTTTGTAGTGTGAGAGTTTTCCATTTCAGCGGTTGCGGCGGACGGTCATTGCTGAGTTGTAGGCGACAGCTTTCAGTTCGCAACAACAGTTTTAGCCAAGCCTAACTTTCTTTTCCAAGACAGACAACATTTGGCCGGACGAACAGGCGGCTTGACGCCTGCGGGCGGGTGCGGGCACGGTGCGACCCATGCCAGCAAAGCCGAAGGCGAAAGCCGTTCCCCGCAGATCCACCGCTGTGGAGGATTACCTCGAACGCATCCTCGAACTCATCAACACCAAGGGCTACGCGCGCGTAGTGGACATCGCGCAGAGTCTGAAAATCTCGCAGGCGAGCGTGACGAACATGGTGCAGCGCATGGATGCGGACGGGCTGCTGAAATACGAGCGCTACCGAGGCATGGTGCTCACGGCGTCCGGCGAGGCGCTGGCAAAAAGCATCACGCGGCGGCACCACATCCTCACGGATTTCTTCCGGCTCTTCGGGCTGGATGAGGAGCTGATCTACCGCGATGTCGAAGGCATGGAGCACCACATCAGCCCGCCGACGCTGAACGCGATCGAGTCGCTCACCGCGCAGCTCCGCAAGCAGCCCGCGCTGCTGGCACGGGTGAAACAATAGCGGGCGCTTAGCGTGGAAATTTTCCGCGCAGCGCGAGCGCGACTCCCTCGGGGACAAACACGGCGATGTCGCCGCCGAGACTGGCGACTTCTTTCACGAGGTGGGAGCTGACGTAGCTGTATTCCTCCTTCGGCATGAGGAAGAAAGTTTCGAGACCCGGCGCGAGGCGGCGGTTCATCAGCGCCATTTGAAATTCCAATTCAAAGTCGCTCACTGCGCGGAGTCCGCGAATGATCGCGCACGCGTTTTGCGCTTGGGCGAACTCGACGAGCAGGCCCTTGAAGTGGGTGACGCGCACATTTTTCAGGTCACGAGTGGCGTCGCGGATCAGCGCGACACGTTCGTCGGGCGTGAAGAGCCCGCGCTTCTCCGAGTTGTGTGCGATGGCGATGAGCACTTCGTCGAACACTGCGGCGGCGCGCGCAAGGACGTCGAGGTGGCCGTTGGTGATGGGATCAAAAGAGCCTGCGTAGATGGCGCGTTTCACAAGGCGAGAGTGCTGGAGTGGGAATGGGAGTGCAAGCGCTTGGAGTTGCTGCGCATTTTTCGCTGTGAGCCGAGGGCGATGAGTGGTGTAAGTGCGGTCGCGTTTTTACAAACACACCACATCCATGAAACTCCTCGCCGCTCTCGTCCTCGCCACTGCCACACTTCACGCCGCGCCTGCGGGTGCGCCGTTCCGACTTTGGGCGGGCGATGCTCCCGGCGCGCTGGGCAAGGAGGACGCGGACATCCCAACGCTCACGCCGTTTTTGCCCGCAGCGGAAAAGGCGAACGGCACGGCGGTCGTCATCTGCCCCGGCGGCGGCTACGGCGGACTCGCGGGGCATGAGGGCGACGGCTACGCAGCTTTTCTTTCGGATAACGGCATCGCGTGTTTCGTGCTGAAATACCGACTCGGCAGCAGGGGCTACCGCCATCCCGTGATGATGCAGGACGCGCAGCGCGCCATCCGCACCGTGCGCGCGAACGCGGAGAAATACGGCGTCAAGCGCGTGGGCGTGATCGGCAGCAGTGCGGGCGGTCATCTCGCCACGACGGTGGTGACGCATTTCGACGCCGGGAAAGCGGGCGATGCAGACCCCGTGGAAAAAGCGAGCTGCCGCCCCGACTTCGGCGTGATCTGCTACGGCGTCATCTCGATGGAAGACGGCGTGACGCATGGCGGCTCGAAGCAAAATCTGCTCGGCAACAACCCCGATCCCAAGCTCGTGGAAAATCTCTCGAACGACAAACAGGTGACCAAAGAAACGCCGCCGTGCTTCGTGTGGAGCACCGGCGAAGACAACGTGGTGCCGCCGGAGAACAGCTTCCGTTTCGTGCAAGCCCTGCGCGTTGCGAAAGTGCCGTTTGATTTTCACATCTACCAAAAAGGCGGGCACGGCCTCGGCCTCAGCATCGGCAGAGGCGGCGTGGCTGCGGGCGATGTTCACCCGTGGGGAAAAGACCTCCTCTTTTGGCTCCAGCAGAACGGCTGGGCGAAGTAGCCCGCGCATTTTTGTGATTGGTGACTGGTGAATAGTGATACCAACTATCCCATTACATCGGTATAACAGTCGTGGAGGAAGCGTTTGCTCCAGCCAGCAGCCAGCCGCGACCAATCAGGGAGAACGCACGCTGCG
>JAYUIF010000010.1:0-2677 GCA_043766295.1 Spartobacteria bacterium
GTGGGCGCAGCCGCTAGTCTCTGCGCGATGTCGGCATTTCAACTCTCTTCCAATTACAGCCCGCGCGGCGACCAGGAGCAGGCGATTGCGAAGCTGCTGAAATCCCTCGGAGCGGGCAACCGGCACCAGACTTTGCTCGGCGTGACGGGCAGTGGAAAAACTTTCACCGCCGCAAATGTCATCCGCGAACTGGATCGCCCCACGCTCGTCATCTCGCACAACAAGACGCTCGCGGCGCAGCTCTACTCGGAGTTCCGCTCGTTTTTTCCGAACAACGCCGTTGAGTATTTCGTCAGCTATTTCGACTACTACCAGCCCGAGGCCTACATCCCGCGCAGCGACACTTACATCGAGAAAGATTCGTCCATCAACGACGAGATCGAGCGTCTGCGACTCAGCACCGCGGGCTCGCTGCTCTCGCGGCGCGATGTGCTCGTGGTGGCCAGCGTCTCGTGCATCTACGGCCTCGCTTCGCCGCAGGATTTTCTCGCCATGCTGCTCACGCTCAAGCGCGGCCAGACCATCGCACGCGATGCCGTGCTGACAAAACTCGTCGAGATGCTCTACGAGCGAAACGACATGGATTTTTCGCGCGGGCGGTTCCGTGCGCGCGGCGACGTGGTCGAAGTGCATCCCGCGAGCGAGGATGAAACCGCCGTGCGCATCGAGTTCTTCGGCGATGAAATCGAGCGCATCACGCGCTTCGATCCGCTCACCGGACACGCGCACGAAGAACTCACGCACCTCACCATCTTTCCCGCGAAGCAATACGTGACGCCTCACGACCGCTTGCGCGCCGCGCAAAACGGCATCCGCGAAGAAATGGAGGAGCGCGTCATTTGGTTTGAAAAGCACGGCAAGCTCCTCGAAGCGCAGCGCATTAAGCAACGCACCGAATACGATCTCGAAATGTTGCAAGAGATGGGGTTTTGCACCGGCATAGAAAACTACTCGCGCCACCTCAGCGGACGCCCCGCAGGCTCGCGCCCCTACACGTTGCTCGACTTTTTCCCGCGCGATTTCCTGCTCGTGATTGATGAATCCCACGCGACCGTCCCGCAGGTCGGCGGGATGTATGAGGGCGACCGCTCGCGCAAGCAGACGCTCGTGGACTACGGCTTCCGCCTGCCGAGCGCGATGGATAACCGCCCGCTGAAATTTCCCGAGTTCATGGAGATCGTCGGGCAGACCATCTACGTCAGCGCCACGCCGGGAGAGTTTGAAATCCGCAACTCCATCGTCGGCAACACCGGCTACGTCGCTGCCACGCGCACGCAGGCCGGCGCGGCGGCAAACGATCCCGCTTTTGCAGAAAAAGTGATGACGCTCGTGCGCGCCAGCGGCAGCGCGATGCCGATTGAGAGCTTCGACGCGCACACGCCGGGCAAGGCGCTCATCGTCGAGCAAATCATCCGCCCCACCGGCCTGCTCGATCCGAAAATCACCATCCGCCCGCTCAAGACGCAGATTGATGAAACGCTCGAACTTTGCCGCCAGCGCGTCGAGCGCAGCGAACGCGTGCTCATCACCACACTCACCAAACGCACCGCCGAAGACCTCAGCGATTACCTGCGCGATGTGGGCCTGCGCGTCCGCTATTTGCACAGCGACATTGATACGATTGAGCGCGTGGAAATTCTCCGCGCACTGCGCGCGGCGGAGTTCGACATCCTCGTCGGCATCAATCTCCTCCGCGAAGGACTCGATCTCCCCGAAGTCTCCCTCGTCTGCATCCTCGATGCGGACAAGGAAGGCTACCTCCGATCGCAGACCTCGCTCATCCAGACCGCAGGCCGCGCCGCGCGCCATGTGAACGGCGAAGTTTTTCTCTTCGCCGACGAAGTGACCCGCTCCATGCAAGCCCTGCTCGACATCACCGAATACCGCCGCGCCCGGCAGCTCGCCTACAATGAGAAACACGGCATCACGCCCAAGAGCGTCCAGCGCGCCGTGCAGGAAAGTCTGCACACCATCCTCCGCGCCCGCGACGTCGAGTCCAGCGTCGTCAACGAAGCCGGCGGCGACTTTTCCCTCAGCGAAACTCTGCGCGAACTCGAACAGGAAATGATCGCCGCATCCAGCAGCCTCGAATACGAAAAAGCCGCCCTGCTCCGCGACCAAATCGCCGAGCTAAAAGCCGGCACCGGCCTCACGAAAATCGAGCCAAGGCGCAAACCCGTCACCTACGGAAAACCCAAGCGCGGCAGGCGGCACTAGGGAAACGCTGAATAAATCAGGGTTTGGTTTTTGAACCGCTCATCTGCGCTCATCTTCGCTAATCATTGGGAAGGTCCTCTCCGAGAAATCAGCGAAGATGAGCGCAGATTAGCGGTTTCCTTTTCCGCGCCGCGATTAAATCAGCGGTTCCCTAGCGGCGTTGGAAGTTGCCGGGTTCGCTCTACAACACACTGCCGGAAATAATGGCGCGTAGCGCCAGCCACTACGGTAGCCGTGTGCAAGGAGCGAAGCGACGCAGCCCACGGATCGTCGGTGGCATCCATGCACCGCGTATGCGGTGCGACAAACGGTGTTGCGTGCATGGTCGCGCCGACTACGCGGCGCTTGGCCGTTTCTGTTTTATCCGTGGGTTTCGCTGTGCTTCACCCACGGCTACCGTAGTGGCTGGCGCTACGCGCCAAGTCTCATCGCGCGACTGCACGCCTGACTCGGGCAAGCG
>JAYUIF010000011.1:0-2671 GCA_043766295.1 Spartobacteria bacterium
CGCATCTCGATGTTGAGCGAGTTGACGCCGTCCGGCACGACGTAGGTGAGCGTCAGTTTATTGGTGCGGCCATCGAAGAACGTCCCCGGCGCCGAGTCGCCGGTGAAATAGGCGTTGTCCACCGTGATGAGGTTCCCGTTTTCGTCCTTCGCGTAGTTAATCCCGTTGATGCTGATGGTGAACGTGTCGTTGAAACCGGCGTGGACATACTCGGGGTATTCCTCGGTGAGGAACATGAAATCAATCTTGAGTCTCTGCTCGCCGCCAGCGGGCACCGGCAGGGTGAAGGAAACCGCCGCAGAGTCGCCAGCCGCGCCGGGAGGGCCGAGGTCGGTGCCTTGGTTGCTGGATGTATTGGCGACACTCGTCACTTGCGACGCGATGCCGGTGCTGAGGATGAGGAAATCCCCATCGCCGCCGCTTGGGAAACCGAGCAGTTGCCCCGTCGCGCCGAGTGTGAGCGTGGCAAATTCTGCGGGATCTCCATCGAGCGAAACGTGCGTGCCTTCCGGCAAATCAAGAGCGCGCGTGACCGAAAGCGGCGTCGCCGAAAGCACGATGCGCGGTTCCAAAGCCTCGATGGAAGCGGAGCGTTTTTGCGAAGGCAGTTTGGTCATATTTCCGTGCCGAACTCGCGCCCAGCAAACGCACCGTAGGCAGAGTCCTGCGCCTGTAAACGGCGACTTTGACAAAGGAATTAGGCGGAGCGTTTGGAAAAACGCGCAGCCCGTCTATGCCGCTATCGGCAAACGCGAAAGCAGCGCGCTCATTTCCTCCGCCGAATAGTGCTGCTGGGCGTGAACACGAACAATGGTGAGGCCGATTTTTTCGCAAATGCGCTGGATAAAATCGCGGCTCCTCGGGTCGTCGCCTTCGCCAAGAATGATCGCGAGCCGGGGAAGATGGACGGCATTGCAAATGAGGAAATCAATGCTCCTCGAACCCGCCCGCGCGTGGGCGAGACCGCGGTCGCCAGCGCCGTAGGTGACGGCGAGGATGTCGGCAAAACGAATCTTCGCGAGGAGCGTGTGGCCGTGCGGAATGAGCGGCTGGAGCGTGTTGAAAAACGCGGCCTCCGCGCCGGTGAAGACGGACTCACAAAGGCGATACGGATCACTTTCCTCCATGCCGGAAGGGTGTTTGCGAATGGGATCCTCGGCGGGCTTCCAGCGAAGCCGGGCCATCCACCAGCCGATGCCAGCACCGGCGACGAGAGCGAGGATGATGGAGAGGGCATTCATGGGCGGAAAATCCTTCGCCGCACGCTACTCACACATTCACCGTGTCGAGGACGAGCTGGCCGAGACGGGCTTTCAGCGCATCCACGCCTTCGCCGCTGTCGGCGCAGACGGGGAAGACTTCGAGTTTTTTGTAGCGCGTCTTGAAGTGCTTGAGCTTCGTCTTCGCTCCGGTGATGTCCATTTTGTTGGCGACGACGATCCAGTTCCGCTCGCTGAGCGTGGGGTCGTAAAGATCGAGTTCCTTGCGAAGTTTTTGCAGATCCTCGATGGGCTCGCGCCCTTCGCTGCCAGCCATATCGAGGACGAAGACGAGCAATTTACAGCGCACGATGTGGCGCAGAAAATCGTGACCGAGACCGACGTCGGCGTGCGCGCCTTCGATGAGTCCGGGAATATCGGCGACCGTGATGCGATCATATTCGCCGACCTGCACGACGCCGATGTGCGGCGTGAGCGTCGTGAAAGGATACGGGGCGACTTTCGGGTGCGCGTTTGAAATGCGACCGAGCAGCGTGCTCTTGCCGGCATTCGGGTAGCCGACCAAACCAGCGTCCGCGATTTTGCGCAGCTCGATGTAAAATTCGCCCTCCTCGGGCTCCTCGCCATCGGTGAACTGCGTAGGGACGCGATTGCGGCTGCTCTTAAAATGGACGTTCCCCTTCCCTCCTTTGCCGCCTTTGCAGAGAATATAATCCTGCCCCGGCTGAGTGAGGTCGGCGACGAGTTCGAGCTGCGTCATGTCCACCTTGGGTTTAGGCGCCGGCTTGCCTTCGAGGATCCCGGCCTCCTCATCGCTGAGCGTGGAGAGATCCATGAAGGTATTCGCGCCGCGCGGAGCTTCCGCAGTTTCGTGGATTTCGTAGGGCATCCGATAGACAAGCGTGCCAACGGGGACGAGGTAGATTTGATCCTCGGCAGCCTTGCCGTAGCAATTTTTCCCCTGCCCGTGCTCGCCATGCTTGGCGCGCAAGTTCGACTGGTAGTAAAAATCCACAAGGTTATCCACGTTCGGATCCGGGCGAAAAATAATATCGCCACCGCGTCCACCGTCGCCGCCACTCGGGCCGCCCTCGGGGACAAATTTCTCGCGACGAAAAGCAACGCAACCGCGCCCGCCTTTGCCCGCACGGGCATGGACTTTGATATGATCAACAAACATGGCGACACCCTAATCACCCCACTCCCGCCTGACAACCTCCGTGCTTAATTTTTCACCATGATGGACATGAAGAGCATGAAGATTTCGGGAAACACCGGCCACGCTTCTCCCCCTTCATGGTCTTCATCTCTTCATGGTGAAAAATTCGCGACTCAGAGCACGAAACTTTTCAGCCCGTCCTTCAGCCGCTTCACGTTGAAGTTGATCAGAAAACCCTGCCGGATGCCGGCCAGCTTCATGTAGGTGAGGAGTTGGGCTTCGTGGATGCCAA
>JAYUIF010000012.1:0-2669 GCA_043766295.1 Spartobacteria bacterium
GCACGAATGCGCGACGCGGCGTGCGTCACCGTCCCGTAAGTTTCCTCGATTTCACCCAGCCCGAGCACCTCGCTCACCTGCCGCGCCTCAGCGAGATTCAGTCCGAGAATCACGCGCGAGTGTTTCTCGAATTTCGCGATCAATTTCACCACCGCCAGCAAGTCCTCGCGCGAACGCTTCGCCGGATCGGCGAGATCGAAAAAAACACATCGCCTTGCTCCGCCGAGCTTCGGCAACACGCGGGTGAGCAGCTTTTGCAAGACGCCCGTGAGCTGCGTGAGCATCGTCCAGTTCACCATCGCGATCAGCCCGGCTTCGCGGAAAAGCGCGATCAATTTTGCCTCTGGCAGATGCGCCGTGATGGTCTCCCAATTCACCTCTTTGAGCGACTCGTGTTTGCCGAGCATCAGCTTGCCGTCGTCGAACTCCAGTGCGTCCGTGTAGCCCGGCTCCGCCACGGAAATCACCTTCACGCGTCGTGCAAAATCATCGAACACCGGATGCAACGCGGGCTTCCCGAGATTCCCGATGTAAGTCACCGCCAGCCCCGCCGCATCCAGCGCGTTGGCCATGATCGGCCCGTTGCCGCCGAGCTTCACCATCTGCTTCGCAAACTCGAAATTCGCGCTCACTCCCGCTGCCGCTGCCACCTTCGCCGCCCACTCGCTCATCTTTGCGTAGGGCGTGTATTTTGTCGGCGACTGCCGCGTCTGCACGACTTTCAAAATCGTATCCACAAAGCCATCGAAGCCCACGACCGTCTTCATTTTTGCAAGGCGCGGTGAGGCGGTGCGAAGTTGTTTGGCTGTGGAAATTGCGAGCGAATCGGACATGGCAGTTGTGTAGAAAGGCACGCCCGATGTGTCGAGTGACGAACCCATGACGAAGGAGAAGATTGGCATCGGAGCTGACAGCGGCGATAGTCGCGCCATGTCCGCCACCACCTGCTCGATTTTGCAGAGGGAGTTTCCATCCGAGGAACTCACTCCGCTCTCCGCCGTGCGGCCAACCGTCGCGCAACTGGTCCGGCAGGCGCACCCGAATCTGAAAGATGAAAGCCTCATCTCCGCTGCCGCACTTGCGCCTTTCCGTGCGGAGTATGTGCGCAGCGTGCTCGAAGAAGATCTGGGCCAGCTCAGCGCGCTCGACCACGATGTGCTCAAAAGCCTCCGCGAACACGAACTCATCGCCGCGCATGTGGACAAAGCCTTTGAAACAAATCTCACCTTCGGAGATCGCCTTTCGGATCGTATCGCCGAGTTCGGAGGAAGCTGGCGCTTCATCATCCAGTTCGGCGTTTTCATCGGCATCTGGATTTTGCTGAACGTCATCGCTGCGACGCGCGCAGCCGATCCCTATCCGTTCATTTTACTCAACCTCATCCTCTCCTGCCTCGCCGCGCTCCAGGCACCGGTGATCATGATGAGCCAGAACCGGCAGGAATCCAAAGACCGCGCGCGCGCCGATCACGACTACAAAGTGAACCTCAAAGCTGAACTCGAAATCCGGCACCTTCACGAAAAGATGGACTTCCTTCTCAAACAACAATCACAACGGCTCTTCGCGCTGCAAGAACTCCAGATCGAATTGATGGAAGAACTGGCTCGGCGAAATAACGGAGGTGCGAGTCAGGCATGAGTCTGATGGGGAAATCCACACGCGCACTGCGCGCGGTGGCCATATTCGAAGCGGCGAAAGGTCTGCTCGTTCTCGTGGTGGGCTTCGGCTTGCTCGTCTTTGACAAGTCTCAATGGCATCATGCTGGCGAAAAACTGGTGCGCCTTTTTCACCTCAATCCAGCGCACGAACACCCGCACGTCTTCAAGCACCTGCTGGCCAGTCTTGATGATTCGCGACTGCGACTGCTCGCGTGCGGCGCACTCGCATACGCTGTGTTTCGTTTCGTGGAAGCATACGGCCTGTGGCGTGCGCGACATTGGGCCGAGTGGCTCGCTTTGATCAGCGGCGCAGCCTATATCCCTTTTGAAATCTACGAAGTGATCCACACGCGCGGGCAATGGGCCACGGTTACTCTGCTGGTGGTAAATTCGGTGATTGTCGCGGTGATCGCTGCGCAGTTGCGGGCAAATCAACGCGCAAAGATGGGTGCCGGAACAAAGAATGGGGACGCAACACCAGAGCGGTAAGCGCGCAAGGCACCGTTCGAGGAGTTCACACGCAGGTCGCTGAACTTGCCTGCGTTTTCGTTATCAGCGTTTCCATCGGACGCACTATTCTGCCATCGCTCGTGCCAGTAAATTGCAGCCTTTAGACGCGGATACTTGGCTTGGTTTTGCATCACCTCCCACGCGCTGCGAATCCACGCTCCCTTGTCCCCTTTCTTTGGAAATTCACCGACGCCCCATTCGCAAAGCATGATCGGCTTTGCAGGATCAAGCAGCGTCAATTCCGTGTATGGCCAGTCAAAGCACGAAGGGAAATCCGCATAGCTTTCGTCGCTCGGGAACTGCGCGCCGTAGAGACTGAAGCCAAACCAATCCACATAGTCGGGGCCGGGATAGTATTGCGCGGCGAGATTCCATTTGTCGTTCGGCATCGAGAAATCCATCAAGTGCAGCACCCATTGCACGTTCTTCGCGCCGCGCGCGCGGAAGCGATCCACGATGTGCCGCCACGCTTGTTTGAAAGTCTCCGGCCCTTGGTAGCGC
>JAYUIF010000013.1:0-6408 GCA_043766295.1 Spartobacteria bacterium
TCCGGATCAAAACCAGTCGCGCTTGCCCCGGAAGTCGTGCCCGTGATCCGGCTCGGATCTCCGCGTGTCGCGCCCAGCAAAGGCTGGCCAAGGGTGAACGTCGTCCGCAACGAGAGCACATCGAGTTGGCTGCGATGCACCCACTCCAATCCCATTTGCCATGCAAAAACATCCGTCTCTCCATCAAGCGCGCCTTCGGAAAAACTAAACGGCGTTCCGAGCAGGAAAGTCTCGCTGTGCTTTCGCTCCGCGCCGAACGTGAGCGCGACGGTGTCATTCAGTGTCTCCAGCAAAGGCTGCCGAAACGTCGCTCCCCATTCCTCGGATTTGCTCGTGATGCCCAGTGCTGCGAACGTCTCGTCTATGATGCTTGCGTCATTTCTCGCAACGTGGAGTGCGAGCGTCGTGCCCCACGGTGACACCGGAAACTCGTAGCGCGCCGACAAATTATCGCCCGCGCCATACTCCATTTTTCCATCGCGCGACCACCGCAGCGCACCCCATCGGAGCTCCAGCGGATCGTTGCATCCCGTGAGATTCAGCATATCAAAGCGCACCTCTCCCAGGCCCTCGCCCACACTCGGCGGGCGCTGATTTCCAAGCGTCAGACCGAGGCGGAATGGCTGATACTCTTTCACCGCCACATGAAGAATATTCTCGCCGGAAATCAGCCCCGGTTTCAACTCCGCGTTAATTTGCGTGATGCCCGGATTCTGCCGCAGCAACTGCAACCCCGTTTTTAAGTGGTTGAAATTCACCGGCCTGCCCGCCGCCCGCGCGAGCTGGTGCCTCAGCCACCACGCACGGAACCAAAAGTTCCCGTGCAAATCCACCTCCTGCAATCGCCCTTCCACGATCTGAAAACGAATCACCCCGCCCGACACATCCTGATCCGGCAGCAGCGCGCCGGAGCTGATAAAACCAGCATCCACGTAATGCTTCGTCAGCGCCACGCGTGCGGCTTCCAAGTCTTCGCTGGTGATCTCGCGCCCCGAAAATTCCGCCACCAACTTCGCCAGTTCACGTTTGGAAAAAACAGTATTCCCCGTGAACTCGAAGCGCTTCACTTTGATTTTCAACACTGGCCCGACCGTCCCAAAATCCAGCGGCGGCAAAACCGGCATCATGTGCTCCGGTGCAAGTTTCAGGCGAACACTCGACGGCTCATCAGGAGCCAGCGACAGGTCCGGCAGTAGGGGTATTTCCTCCGGCGTCAGCAACATCTCATCCTCCGCGCCCGGAGCCACCGGCAGATCCGGCTTTAACTGCGCCGAAGGTGAAGACACAGCCTGCGCGCTCGCGTCACGATGCGTAGCCGCAAGCACCAGCAATCCGGCCGTGAGCACGGACGGAAAAAAGAAAGCGATGCGGCAAATGGTTTTCATCACGAAAAGCGGAATGCGGACTGCGGGAGTGATCCCGCCTGACGAAATACTGTCTAGCCCGTCATGGCCCCGCATTACTACCGTTTTTCGAAAAAAGGATTCGAGGTTTAGCCGTCGTGCTTGCAGCGAAAAGTTACTGCCAAAGGCGGGAGGGGTGGATACACCGCTGGGCACTTCTTTTTTCCAATGAGCAAAAAATACAACGTCGCTATCATCGGTTACGGCTGGGCTGCTACCGCGCACATCGCCGCCATCAACGCCAGCGCGCAGGCGCAGGTCACTGCGGTGTGGTCTTCGCGCAAGCTGGATGATGCGGAGCTTTCGGCAAAGCACGGCTCGCGCATCAAGAGCTATACGGACCTCGCGGCGATGCTCGCGGAGCCGAGCGTGCATGTCGTGGACATCACGAGCTACCCGAACCAGCACGCGGAGCAATTCATCGCGGCGGCGAAGGGCGGCAAGCACATCATCATCGAGAAACCGCTGGCCATCGAGTGGAGCGAAATCCTCGCGATGAAAAAAGCGGCGGAGAGTTCGGGGGCGAAAGTGTGCGTGTGTTTCGAGTGCCGCTATTCGTCGCAATTCCTCGCCACGAAGTCGGTGATCGATCAGGGCCTCGTGGGAAAATTGCACTACGGCGAAGTGGATTACTATCACGGCATCGGCCCGTGGTATGGGCAGTATCGCTGGAATACGAAAAAGGAACTCGGCGGCAGTGCGCTGCTCACGGCGGGATGTCACGCGCTGGACGCGCTGCTTTTGTGCATGGACGGTGAGGTGGAGGAAGTGACGAGCTACGCCACGCAGAGCAGTCATCCGATTTTCACGGCTTACGAATACCAGACGAGCGCGACGACGCTGCTGCGATTTAAAGGCGGCGCGGTGGGGAAATGCGCGGCCATCGTGGATTGCTTCCAGCCTTACTATTTTCACACGCATCTCGTGGGCAGCGAGGGCAGCATTCTCGATAACAAATTTCACTCGATGAAAATTGCGGGTCTCAACAAGGGCGCGTGGTCGGAACTTTCCATGAAGATGCTCGATAGCGGGGACGTGAGCGATCATCCGTATCAGACGCAGTTTCAGGCGTTCTTCGATGCGCTCGATGCCGGGAAGGAAATGCCGCTCACGAGTTTCGCGGATGCTTTCGCCAGCCATCGCGTGATCGCCGCTGCGGACCTTTCCGCGAAGGAAAGGCGCGCGGTGAAACTCAGCGAGATCGCGACGAGCTAGCGCGCTGCGATGAAGCGTCGCAAACCACCCGAGGTCTGTCCCGTGTGCGGCGAGGATGTGCCGCCGAAATCCGTGGCGTGCCCGGACTGCGGCGCGGATTACGAGAGCGGCTGGAAGGATGATGCCTACGTAAATGACGCGCTCGATTTGCCCGACTGGGCCTACGAGGACGACGAAGAAAAAGTGGTGCGCCCGAAGTTCCGCCGCCCCTCACGCACTGGCATGAACCCGCTCTGGCGCTGGGTCGCGCTGGGCCTGCTCGTGTGGTGGGCGTGGTGGTTCGTGAAGTGGATCTTGCGGTGGTGACTTAGCCGGAACGATGCAGATGGAACTACAGAGGACACAGAGAGCACGGAGGGGAAATGAATGATTCTCAACGGCGCGGAGAGCAAACCGTAAAGGTGCGGGTCTGCATTGCGAATGTTTTCTTTAGCCTCCGTGTTCTCCGTGCTCTCTGTAGTTAAAATCAACTGCATCGTTCCGGCTTAGCGCCCGCCGCCGAAGAGCGTGCCGAAGATTCCGCGAAAAAGTGAGCGCCCCGCTTGCGTGGCCATTGAGCGTGTGGCGCTTTGTGTGGCGGCTTTTGCGAGCGTTTCCAGCAAGCCGGGCTTTGCATTGCGCTTTGCGGCGAGTGCCTCGGCAGCGGCGGCCCTGGCCTGGCGCTCGGCGGTTTCAGCGCGGAGTTTTTCCATGCGTGCAAGGTGGAGTTCCTCCTGCTCGCTGGCCTCGCGCTCGGCGGCTGCTTCTTCCTGTGCGTGGCGTTGGGTTGGATATTCTGCCGCTGCTTGTGGTGCAGTCGCTTGCTGTGCGCGGCGTTGCTCGGCGCGTGCGCGTGCGGCGGCGACTGCGTCGAAAGCCTGCGCTCCTGCGGCGGCGACTGTGCGTGCGGGTGTTGGCGCTGCGGTGCGATTGAGCACTTCGTAGGCGGACTCACGATCCACGGCGACGGCGTAGGCATCGTAAAGCTCGGAGCCTTCCACGATCACGTTGCGGTCGTCATCCGCGAGTGGCGGGAGGTAGCTGACAGGAGGTGCGATGAATGCGCGCTCGACGATTGCCGGCGTGCCTTTCGCATCGAGCAATGAGACGAGTGCCTCGCCGACTTGGAGTTCGCCGATGGCTTTTTCGACATCGAGGCGCGGGTTTTGGCGGAACGTGGTCGCGGCAACTTTCACCGCCTGCTGGTCGCGTGGCGTAAATGCGCGCAGTGCGTGTTGGAAGCGATTGCCGAGTTGGCCGAGCACTTTGTCAGGGATGTCGAGCGGGTTCTGGCTCACGAAATAAACGCCGACGCCCTTGCTGCGGATGAGCCGCACGACTTGCTCGACTTTGTCCTGCAACGCCTGCGGCAGTGTGTCGAAGAGCAGATGCGCCTCGTCGAAAAAGAAAACCAGCTCCGGTTTGTCCACATCGCCCACCACGCTATCGTCGTCCGCCGAAGATCCTGTCGGTGTGGCAGACGCCTGCCTCGCCGCTGCGTGCGCACGGCAAATCACGCACTCTCTGCCGTTGCTTCGAAGTTTCCCATGACTTCACCGATCACAACCGTGTAGGTGAGAGTCCCAAGCGCGAGGTCCACGTCCGGAAGGAAATGGTCGTCCAACGAACTGAGCATGCCGGACACGTCCTCCTCTTTCCAGCCCGCCTCGCGCAAGAGGATCGCCGTGCCGGCAGCGTGACCATTGGCAAGGTAGTGGATATCTACGGCAGCCACGTCCTTCCCGTCGCGCTGGGCGAGAAAGCGTTCGGATGACGGTGTGCGGAGCGTGCGTTTCCAGGTGATGTTCATGACGAGAAAAGTCGGAGCAGCCAGGGCACGGCAGGAGCCAGGAGCAGCGGAAACAGAAGCAGCAGACAGCCTTTGCCGCCGCTGGTGCGGTAGGCCAACCCCGTGCCAGGCAGACTGAAGCTGGTGTATTTGCGGCCAGCCCCCGATACACCCGTTCGGAATCCTGTTCCACCGACGGAAGCCCCCACGCCGCTCTTGCTGAGATTGACGCGGAACGGACCGAGTTTGATCGATTTTCGGTAGAAGAAGCCCATGTCGGAAAAAACAATATCAGGAAGTTTTACGACGTCGAGAATTACGGACCGAAGCAACCGCACAGGGCGCAGACCTGCACTCAGGTGAAACCAATTACTCGCATTCGTCGGCCGTGCCCGCACGCGAGCACGCGAGCACACGGAGCGTCACAGTTTTGCCGGTGCCCGTCGCGCCTGCGATGAGACCGTGGCGGTTGGCCATTTGCGGAAGGAAGTAAATTTCGGAGGAACCTTGGGCGATGAAGAATGGGTCTGTGGACATGGCGCTAGACTGAGGCGAAAAACAAAAATGCCAAGTGCAAGGTCGCGCGGGCACACAGGTTGCTAAATCAAATCCGCATGAGCCAAAACCCTTTCGATAACTTGATGCAAAAATACGGCAACGAAGCCGAGGAACAAAAAATCGCCGAGGTGCGCGCCGAGCGCCGCCATCAAATCATGGCGCGTGTGCGCAAGGTGTTTTTCATCCTGCTCTTTCTTGGCGCGTGCGCTGCGGGGTATGTCTATCGCGGGGAATTGCAGCAAACGTATGTTCATTTGCGCGGCACTCCTGCTGCCGAAAAAGCGGATGAAAAGTTCGGGGATGGCTCCAAAAACAAGGCCAAGGAAGTTCAAGAACTGGCCAAGAAGCGGAACGCAGTGCTGGATGAAATCCTCAAGTAAGCGCGGGCGTTACCGTGATTTATTCAGCGGTTCCTTAAAGAAAAACGGGCGCGCTGTTTTTCAATAAAAGCGAATCGCTACCACTGGGCCGCTTGGATCGGAACGGCGATGTGGGCGCGGCGTGATTCGCGCGAGCGGATGAAGGCGAGGAAGAGAACACTGAAGACGATGTCGCTGACGAATTGGTTGCGGTAGAACATCCAAGTTGGCTGGTAATTTGGAAGTCCAACAGTGAGTGCCTGCGCCCATCCGCCGATGTTCTTGGCGTAGCCGGGCTCGCAGATCCATGAGACGGAATTGGTGACCAAGTAGAAGAAGACGGACGCGCCGAGCACAGCGGGGATGATCACTTTTGCGCGCGGCTGTGCGCGGAACTGCCAGCCGAATGCGGCGATGGCGGCGAAGGCGATGGTCTTGGCGATGAGTTCGGCGTTGATGAGCGGCCAGCCGTAGTGGGCGTTCAGGATGAAATCGGTGACGAGCAGCGAGGTGAACGGCACGATGAGCGCCATGCGTCGCGGGAGGCACGCAGATCCGCAGAGGACGAGCGCGGCCATGGGTGAGAAATTAAAAAACCAATCCGGTTGCTCGGTGGTATAGCCGAGGAAAACCGGAAGGAGTCGGTAGAGTGCGGAGACGAGGAGTAGGAAGACGCCAGCTATCATTTCGCTGCCACTTAAGAGGAAGTTGCGCGCCAGTGGCAACGGTGAAAACGCTTCGGAGGTGATAAATAGATGAGCAAAGAGGAGGCATGATGCGCGGTAGAAATGTGAGGCCCGCATGGCGTGGCGATTTTTTTCACTTGATAAAATGTAGCTGCACGGGCACAGGGAGCGCGCAGTTCTTTGCGAGCTTTAAAGCAGTGACCGTGTGAAGGAACTCCGTGTGAATCGGAGGCAGTTGCGCTGCTGTGACTGGATACAAATTCCCATCTCTTTACGAGAAGCCAGTCTCCGTTTCGGCGGAGGCGAAGGCGGGAATGAGTTGCGTGCATTTTCCAAAAGAAGATGTGCCGGATGCCAGGAGTCAGAATATTTCCACGGTCGTTTCTCATACGCCGCTGCGTGCAAACGTGGCGGCATCT
>JAYUIF010000014.1:0-36248 GCA_043766295.1 Spartobacteria bacterium
AGCAGGAGTTGTGAGCGCAGGCCATTGGTGATGCGGAGGTCGATTCGCGCGAGTGCGGAGCCCTCGCGCCAGCCCTTGTCCAATATGGTGCGGTCGTAAAATGCAAAGCCGGTGCGCAGTCCGGCCTTCACCCAGAAATCGCGATCCTCCATCGGCTGGAAGCCGTCCATAAACCCGCCGACCCATGTGAATACATCCCGATGCACCATGGCGCAGCCCGGCGTGATGATCATGGAGCGGCGGAAATTCGCGAGTGCGGGCACCGGCGGCGCACCGGCGGCATGTGGATTACTGACCGGTGCATCTTCCTCCCGCGTCCTACCCCGGCGCATGACGCCGCCGAAAGCCACACCGCAGTTTTCCGCACGCGCCTTTTTTACGAGCGCGGCGGCGGCCCCTTCCGTGAGCAGATCGTCGGAGTCGAGAAAGAGCAGCCACTCGGCGTTGGTGAGTGTTGCGCCGAGATTGCGCGCTTTGCATACGCCGCCGTTCGGAACGCGGTGGTAGGTGATTTTGTCGCCAAACTCCGCGCAGACTGCGGACGTCGCGTCGGTGCTGCCATCGTCCACCACGATGACATTCTCCGCGTTTTGGATCAGGGCGCTGCGAATCGTCGCGGCGACAAAGGCGGCGGAATTATAGCTGGGGATGATGATGGCGAACGTGGCGTCAGGCATTCGTCGTGGTGAGATTCCAGCGGTTCGTCTTGCGGTCGTGACGCGCGATTTTCGATGGGAAAAGCAGACCGATTCGCAAAGCCGCACCGGCGCTGAAGCTACGTGCATTTGCGAGCGTCGCCCGCCGCAGCGGTCGCGACAGCGGAGACCAGCGGCGGATGCCGTGAAGCGCAAATGCGCGTGTGGCCTCCGCGATGTAGGCGTCCTGACGATTACCGGTTTTTTGCGCATCGTGAAAACGGAAGCCGCCGAGCGGGCACTCCACACCGACGGGTTCCGCGTGTTGAAAAAATCGCGCCCACAGATCGAAATCTCCGGCCAGCGGAAAATTATTTCCGACTTGCGCGCCTGCTTTTTCCCACAAGCTGCGCCGCCAGAATGTGGATTCCTGCTGGATGAAGCCGGTGGCGAATGTGCCCGGCACCGGCAGTGTCTCACCGCGCAGAAATCCTCCGCGCGAAAAGCCGGGATGCACCAGCACGCGCACCGTCCGCCCGTGTTCGTCGAGACGGGCCTGACGCAGCGTGGTGAGCCATTGCACTTCGGGAAATGCGGCGAAAATTTCCGCCACGATTGAAAGCGCGCCGGGCATCAGCAAATCGTCGCTGTTCAGCCAGCCCATCACTTCGCCGGTCGTGCGCGTGTGGCCGCGGGTGATGGCGTCGTATTGCCCGGCGTCGCGCCCCGTTTCCCAATGCGCGAGGCGTGAAGCATGGCGCTGGATGATCTCCACGCTGCCATCGGTGGAGCCGCCATCCATCACCACGTAGTCCAGTTCCACGTCGCGCTGATCGAGCACGCTGAGCATGGCCGCTTCGAGGAAGGCGGCTTGATTGAACGATGGAGTGACGATGGAAATACGCATCTACACGTAGGTGTTTGCGGCGAAAGTGGGCGTGAAAATGGAGGCGGTCATGTGCGGCGTGTTGCGGCTGCCCGGCAGAGTGAAAGTAGTTTCTGGCCGTGCTCGCGAGCGAACTCACGCTCGCGATCGAGTGCAGTATTTTCGGCGGCGAAGTCCGGCCCTGGAATTAATTCAAGCCAGTGTGTAGCCAGTTGTTTGGCAAGGGATGCGGGGTCATCTACTCCGAAGAAACCGAGAGCGCCGGGTGCTTGCTCCCTATGGACGGCGATGTCCGAGCAAAGCAGGGGCCTGCCCAGTGCAATCCCATCCTGAACAACCGTGCTCCAGCCTTCAAATCGCGAGGGCTGTATGATGACTGTGGCTTGGCGCATGATGTCCACCAAATCGGGAAATGGGACCGCGCCCAGCACGTGAATTTGATGATGAAGCCCGGCGGATGCGATGGCTTGAAGGAGTTCGGAAAGCGGGCGGTTGCCGTCGGCGCGGTGATCTAGCGGCAAGCCGGTGCATACCAGCGAAATTTGCAGTCCCTGTGCGCTCAGGAGACGTAGTGCCTCGACCACGATGAGATGATTTTTGTGAGCCCAGAATTGGTTTGCGATCAGCGCAAATTTTTTCGGCAGATTGTAGCGCGACAGAGCATCGCCGATGACGGATGGAGGTGGCTCAAAGGCGAAGAGCGAAGGGAAGGAGATCGCCTCGGCCCTGCCTGCCGAGTCTGGCGCAATCGCAACAAGGTGGCTGAGAGCGTCCCGGCTTGAGAGCAGGATGCGTGAGGCGCGCGCGATGATCCCCTGCGCCCATTGGGTATGAAGTGCGCGCTCTTTGTCGCTAAAGAAATCCGGCAGATGAGTGGACTGAAAATCCGGAATCCAACCAATGCCCGGCACGCCGAGTGGTCGCGGGAATTCGAGCAGTGGCAAAACGACATCGCAACGATGCTGCGCGAGACTCATTGCCAGTTGGTTTTTCAAGGGCCGCTTGAGCAATTTACGAAGGGTGATTTCGCCGGGAAAATAGCTGGGTGAAACAAACGGCCATACCGGAATGGCAATGCCTGCTGGAGCGTTCGATTTGGACAAAAAGCCGACTTCGCAATCCGTGCCCCGACATGCTGCCAGCAGGGAGTGCGCAAGCATTCGCGTGAAGGATGTGCTGGCGGTCCAGCGGTTGGACGTGATGTCGAGGAGAGCAATGCGCATGGTGCTAGGCGAGTTCCGCGCGTGCCCATGTGGCAAATTGCGCGAGGCCGTTTTCAAGCGTCACCTGCGGGCTGAAGCCGAGGGTGCGGATGAGCCCGATGTCCGCGCGCCAGTTCAATGGATCGCCAAGGCGCGAATGACCGTCGAAGGCGGGGGTGATGTCACTTTCAAGCGCCCGCAAAATCAGCGATGCCAGATCGGAAATCGTGGTCTCACGCCCGGCGGCGAGGTTGTAAATTTCGCCGCAGGCGGGCGCATTTTCCGCAAGCAATACCAGCGCGCGTGCGATGTCCGTGGCGTGGATGAAATCGCGACTCTCCATGCCAGTGCCGCCGAGACTGAGTTTCCCGCTGGTGAGCACGCGCTGGCAAATGTCCCACACGACCTGCCGCCGCAAGCCCGGGCCGTAGGCGGAAAAAATGCGCACGCTCAGCGCGGGGATTGCATAGACGCTCGCGAATTCCTGAACGAGCGTTTCGCACATGCGCTTGTGCCAGCCGTAGGGGGAGAGCGGCGCGGGGGGCTGTGTCTCCGCGACCGGGAGCGATGCCGGATTTCCATACACCGCTGCGCTGGAAAGCAGAATGAAACGGCACTTGGGAACTTCGCGGCGGATGGCGTCGAGCACTTCGTATGTCAGGCCGACGTTGTCGCGGAAATCAGCAGTGGGATCCTCCAGCGAAAGCGGGACGGAGGCACGCCCGGCGGCGTGGATGCACACATCCGGTTTCGTCTCACGCAGGAGCGTGAGGAATGCGTGGTTCGGCAGGGAAATGCGATGGTAGGTCTCGCCGGGAAGTGTGCCCGCATTCTCCGGGGGCACGACATCCACGCTCACGATTTTCCATTCTTCGCGCGAGAAGTGCCGCGCAATATGTCGGCCAAGGAAACCCGCAGATCCCGTGATGAGAACACTCTTCACGGCTCCACCTCCACGAGTGGTTGCGATTGTGCGATGCGGGCTTCTTCTTCGGGGCTGTGAAATTGCAATTCGCCGGCTTCGTTGCGTCCTTCGCGGAATTGACGGAGCACGAATCCCTCGCGCGCGGTCAACTCGCGGATTCCCGCCGGGAGTAGATCGCGACGGACGAAGAACGCATTATTGCCAGCGCGATTTGAGGCTACGAAGGCGTATCCTTTCCGGCGACCGAGGCCGACTAGCGCGGCGAGCGATGCGCCATAATAGAGGTTCGAGTGGTGCGCGGTGCTGCGTTGAAAGGCCGGGTCGTAGGGCACGGTGACGGCGCGATCGGGGCCGAAGAGCGAGTTGTATTCGGCGATGACGATGGCTGGTGAAACGGCGGTGATCGCCTCCCACACCCAGTAGTCCACGCCATCAATATCCACCGAGAGCAAACCGATCTCACCGCCCAGACCGGCATCGCGGAGAAGATCATTGATGTTTTCGCGTGTGATGAAAGCGCGCACGGCTTTGAGATTGTGCCGCCAATAGATCGGGTCGCGTTTTACGTAGGCAATATGCTTGTCGCTACCATCGAGGATGAGGCCGCTCCAGTTCCGATTTACGAGGAGGAAACGTGTGTTGGATTCCTCGTAGTTTTGCACGCCGAACTCGACGAACACCTGCCGCTCCACACGCACGTTGCGAAGCAGCCACTCGATGATGCCGTCCTCTCCCCACTGCGAATAGACTTGGAACTCCTGTGCGGCGGGCTGGCCCTGCGGCGTTGCAGCGCACTGGCGCGCTTCGATGCGCCCCACCGCTGCGCGCAACGCTGCGAGGTTTTGCTCGCTGCGGGTGACGCTTTTAAAAGCCGTCAAAAATAATCGGCGTATGCGGCTGAGTGTATCAAACATTGGCGAGAGACTTCACGTTTACTGCCGGGTTGCCAGCCGCGAGCGTGTGGGATGGCACATCTTTCGTCACGACGCTGCCGGCTGCGATGATGCTGGCGTCGCCGATGGTTACGCCTTTGAGGATGATGACGTTGAAGCCGAACCACACTTGTGAGCCGATGCGGACGGGTGCGCTGGCTATCTGCGCGCGCTGAAGTTCTGCGGAGACTGCGGCGGTGTAATCGCGCTGGCGTTCAGCGGGATTTGCGGGATGGCTGTCGTTGTCGAAAATCTGCACTCCGTGCGCGAGCATCGTGCCGCTTCCGATCTCGATACAAGATGAGGAACTCAGCAGGCAGTCGTCGCCAATGTAGCAGTCCTCGCCGATGGTGATTTGGCCGTCGCCAAAATATTCGACCCGTAGCAGACCGCGACAGATTCCATTTTTTCCAAGACGGATACGGGCAGGATCGCGGTGGCCATTTACACACCATGCGCTGGGGCCGAGCCGGCATCCGGGGGCAAGCTGGGTGGTAGCGCGAAATTGCGACCAGGCTCTCGCGGCGCGCGTCTCGGTGTCGTCGGCACGCGCAAACCAGCGGCGGCGCGCATCGGGGCCATAGACGAGGCCATCAGCAAAAGCGTGTGTGCGGTCGAGTGGCATTTTTAAATGGCGGCACGCCGGCGTTCATGGCGCACCCAAGTGAGCGGGATGCGGTTCGTGAGGGAATGGAGCAGGTCGGCTGTCTCGGGGCGAGACCATAGTTCTCCAGACGGAATTTTCACCCACTCTGCGAAGTCTGCGGGCTGCGGTGTGAAGAGCGAATGCACGGATCGGCAGCGCACGGCGAGGTAGAGGCAGCGTGCGGCGGCTTCGCGCTGGGCGGGCGAGGGAGCGGCCTCACCAGCGAGGGCGCGCTCGATTTTTGCGAAGTATTCACCGGGCGTGGAGCAGAGGGTGGCGAAACCGAGGGACTCATAATAGTTGTTCGCGGCAAGCACGACGGGGCGGCCGAGGTAGGCGGCTTCGATGCCGACGGTCGAGGTGAACGGGAGGACTACGCGTGAACTTTCGATGAGGTCGTAGGAGTTCACAGGCGCATCCGGAGCGATCCATTCGGCAGTGCGGCCCTCGGGATCACGAGCGTGGATAATTTGATCCAACTGATCCGTGCTGCGGACGTGACTGCGGCGTTGCACGGGATGCGGGCGGATGCGGATGCGCAGGCCGCGAGCCGCCGCCCAATCCAGCACGCTGACGACCCATTCTTCGACGGTGGCGAAGCAACGATTGCGGAAAAGTGCTGCGGTGTCGGCGCGGTAGTTGAGGCAGATGAGCAAGTCGGCTGCGCTCGCGGAAGCGGTGGAGCGTGGGGCGGTTTGGAATTGGAAATGATCCCGCATTTCTTCGCGCTCGCGGAAGAGTTCGGCGGCGGCGGCATGCACGTATTCCACCATCTGCGGCTGCGCGGTGCATTGCTCCGCGAGGCGCGCAAAGGCATCCGGCAAATCGGAGCTGTGGGCTGCGATGCCGCGATGCGCTGTGAAGAAGCGGCCGGGCCCGCTGTCGAACGTTGTGAAATCGAGACCGAGCGATTGCGCGCTGGCCATGTAGAGCCCGCTCACGCCGAAGACGCCGCCGGGCATCAGCAGCCAGTCGGCGTGCGTGGCTTGCAAGGCGGCGTGGACTTTTGCGCCGTGGGCGGCGAGATCGGCGGGCAGTTCGGGATGCTCGGCGAGGAAGGCATCGGCGAGGACTTCACCTTTGGTGCGCCACACGGCGTTTTCGTAGGCGAGTTTTTTAAGATCTCCCGGCCACGGCGCGGCGTCTGGAGTTTGCGCGGTGACATCATGCACTTCGCCCAGCTTGGCGATTTCGTGATGGAGATCGCGGAAGGCTGCGTGCGATCTGGATGAGACAGCATTCAATGCGAATTGCGCAGAGTCGAAGAGGAAGACGATGTCGTGCCCGGCAGCGCGAAGGGCACCCGCGATTTCGAGAGCGTAGAGCGGGACAGCGGTATCCAGCCACGGCGTGATGAGCACTGCGACGCGGCGATGAAGCGAGGCGGCGCGTGGGGCATCCGCCCATGCTTGAATGCGTGGGTGAAAAGCGGCGGTCGTTTTCTGAAAAGACCCGCGCTGGCTGTTGGAGGGCGGTCGGCGGAGGCGCTGTAAAAGGCGGGTCAACACGGAAAATTATTTGGTAGTTGCGACCATCCAGAGCGTGTCGCAGGCGAGGGTGCGGCAGAGGTCGGCGGCGTAGGCTTTTTCTGTTTCGGGGGAGAGGAAGGTGGAGTCCGCCGTTTTGCCGCCGGGGCGGCGGTCGCGGAGCCATGCGAAATGATTGGCGAGTGTGTAGCGTTGCACGCCGGAAACTTCGGCGCGGAGACCCGCGTGTGCGGCGGTGGCGGTGAGTGTTTTCGCGGAGAAATAATAACTGTGCGCGGGATGCCAGTAAAAGGTGGCGAACTCTTCGATGTGGTAGCGGGCAAGCAGCGCGTCGCCGACATTCGGCACTTCGACGACGAGTGTGCCGCCGGGGGCGAGGTGGGTGGCGAGTGCAGTGAGGAATTTCGCAGGCTCGCGGATGTGTTCGAGGACGTGGAAGAGTGTGATGAGATCGAATTGTTCGCCGGGCGCGAGGCGCGCGATGTCGTCCTCGATGGCGAGACCGCGCGCGGTTTTTGCGTAGGCGCGCTGGCGGGCATCGGGCTCCACGCCGCGCACGGATTCGACGTGGGGGCGGATGCTTTCGAGGAAATTGCCGGTGGAACTGCCGACATCCAGCACGCGCCCGCGCAGGAGTCCGGCGTCGCGAAGTCGGCTGAGGCGCGCATTGCTGTCGGGCTGGCGCGCGCGATGGAAGGCGTCGAGATCGTAGTCGCCGCCGTGGTAAATCTGGCGGTAGTCGTGTGCGTAAAAGTGCGCTTCTTCAGCGGGCGACATGAGCGGCGAGAGGAAGACGAGCGAGCAATCTTCGCAGCGGTGAGGGCGCATGGCGAATCGGGTTTCGAGGCCGTCGCGGAGTTTGTCGCTGAGCTTCACGCAGCGTGTGGAGCCGCAGAGGTAGCAGATGTGCATGGGTTTTCTAAAGCGTGGCCTGCCGTTGCTGGACAAGCTTGTGATTTGCGGCGAGCTGGGCCTCCCAGTCTTCGGTGAAGGCGACGGCGCGGTCGTCTATCAACGCATCAAACGGCGGCTTGCCGATGATGAGGCGGTCGTAGGGAATTCCCCACTCGGTGAGTTGGCGGCGTGTGAGTTCGCCCCAGCGTGCATCCGCTGCGGCTTCGCTGCCGAGCGAGCCGCCGCGCGCAGTGTAGATCCAGATGGTGTGGCCGGCGTCCTTGATGCGGCGGATGCGCTCGATGCGCTCCGGGAGTGGCTGCGCTTTTTCATACTCGCCGGGGTGCCAGGAGCAAAGTGTGCCATCGAAATCTACGGCGATGATCATTTCACATTCCGCAGTTTTTCGCGGATGGGCAGTTCGCTTTCCATGACGCGCTTCACGCCGTCGCCCATCACGGTGGTGGCGGTTTTAATTTGGGCGACGAGTTTCATCAGCCCCACGGGCTCGACGCTGGCGAGGTGGTCGCTGCCAATCATAGTGCGATTGAGAGTGATGTGGCGCTCGATGGCGGTGGCACCGAGGACGACGGCGAGGATGCTGGGGAGCAGTCCGAATTCGTGACCGCTGTAGCCGACGGGGCAGCCGTAGCGCTCGCGCATGGAAGGGATGCAGTTGAGATTCAGCTCTTCGTTTTTCGCCGGGTAGGTGGAAATGGAGTGCATGAGCGTGAAGGGGCAGTCGTGTTTGCGGAAGATGGCGACGGCGCGATCCACTTCTTCCAGTGTGCTCATGCCGGTGCCGAGAAAAGTGTGCATACCGGTGCGGGCCATGGCTTCCAGCATCTCGGTGTGCGTGAGGAGTGCGGATGCGATTTTGTGATGGCCGAGTTTGTATTGGAGCAGAAAATCGAAGGAGTCCATGTCCCACGGCGAGGCATACCATTCGATGCCGCGCGATTTGCAGTGGGCGTCTATGATGTCGTATTCGGCTTTTTGAAATTCGATGCGGTGGCGGTATTCGAGGTAGGTCATCTCGATGCCCCACGGCGTCTGGCGGCGGAGATTTTTCTGGCCCTCGGGGACGCATTTTTCCGGCGTGCGCTTTTGGAATTTCACCGCGCTGACTCCGGCGACGGCGGCGACATCAATGAGTTTTTTGGCGATTTCGATGTCGCCGTTGTGGTTGATGCCGATTTCGCCGGTGATGAAAACAGACTTGGGCAGATGGACTTCGTTCATGGTGCTGATTTGGAAAGGAGTGAGATGATGTCGCGGTTCCACGCATCATAGCCGGCACGGGCGGCGGCAAGGGCGCGGGTGAGTTTACCGGGGATGGATGTGTCGTTCAGTGCTTCGGCGATGAGCGAAGCGGCGCTGGCCCGAGTGCAGGTGCCGTCGAGCATGGCATCGGTGGAGAGGCGGTAGCCGGGGAGTTCGATCTCTTCGAGCAGGAACGAGGTTTTCGCGTGCGCGCCGAGGGCGATGAATGGGATCTCGCGGCCAAATGGAAGAATGCACGCATGGCCGCGCATCCCGATGACGAGGTCGCACAAATCGTAGGCACCGATGAGCAGCCCGGCGGTGGCGGGCGCGGGCGGGTAGAGTTGCGGGAGTGCTTCGTGGAGGCAGACGAAACGGTCGCCGAGGCGGGAGCGGAAAATTTCGCGGGGCGATCCGTCTATTTCCAAAATGTGCGGGAGAAAAAGCACCTGCGCGTTTTCTTTCACGGCGACATCCGCGATGGCGTCGGCGAGCAATTCGTAGCAGCGGTGCTCCTCTTCTTCGGGCGCGGCGGTGGTGCCGGGAAAGCGATGTTGCGGGCGGTCTCCGGCAACATTCAGCCCGATGACGCGGCGATCTGCGCGCAGGCCGGGGACGCTGACTGGCGCGCTCGGGGCAAAGGCTCCGGCATCCATGACGACGCGGATTTTTTCCGGATCGAGGCCGCGCCGGACGACTTCGCGGAAGGTGCCTTGGTTGCGCACGGAGAAGAGCGCGGCTTGATCCTGAATGGCGCGGAGATGCGTATTCAGCACTTCGGGAAAATCGGTGCGGTCGTAGGGAAAACGGTTGTAGCCGATGCCGTGGACGACGATGGGAACTTTGATTTTCGCGATGTCTTCGAGGCGCAAATTGAGCTGCCAGCCGGAGCACGAATTGTCCTCGGGGCGGTTAAAAATGAGGCCGCCACCGCCGATGAGAAGAAGGTCCGCCTCGGCGTTGAGCTTGGCGATAAGTTCTTCGCGATAGACGGTGCGCTGGCTGTCCACGGGGACGAAATGGAGCGCGCGTCCGGCGGCTTTGATCAGATTGTGCTGGATGCTGTCGAAGAGCACCCAGTCACCGAAATTTCGATTCCAAGCGCCGTGGTGCCAGATGGTGGACATTTAAGAAATAGAAGACTGTGAAAGATGGAACTCCGCGAGCATCAGGTCGGCGGGTGAATTGATGTCCACGGAAAAGCGCGGGAGCATCGGAAAGCCGATTGCCTCCGGCAAGTGAAATGTGCCATCGGCGATGAGCGCGGCGGGCGTGCTCACGTAGATGCTGCCGTTGAGCGCGTAGAGAGGTTCGAGGTCCTGGCGCTGCACGTTGGCATTTACCAGCGGCACGACGGGATCCAGGACACCATCCGCGCGCAGGCGGCGGAGATGGGGGAGTTGCTTCTCCAACTCCACGACGGAAATGACTGCGGGGGCGCCGCTCTTTTCAAAAAGCGCGATGGCTTCGGTGATGTCGGCAGCACGGCGAAGTGGCGAGGTGGGCAGGAGCATCACGATGCGTGCAGGCTCGTAGTTTTCATTTTCGCGGAGCCACGCGAGCGCGTGGAGCGGCGCGGCGACGGCATGGATTTCGCCGCCGGAGATTTTAGCCGGGCGGAGGAAGGGTGTCTCCGCTCCATGCTCGCGGGCGACAGTCGCGATTTCGGAATCGTCCGTGGAGACGAGGATGCGCGAAAGCCCGGCGTCACGTGCGGCGCGGATGCTGTGCGCGATGAGCGGCAGCCCGCCGAGCAGGGCAAGATTTTTGCGCGGGATGCCGCGCGAGCCGCCACGGGCGGGGATGACTGCGAGTGTTTCTATCATTTAGGTGGTCGCGAGTTGCTGGGCCTGCGCGTGGGTAAAGAGGTGGTTGTCAGCAGGCATGAAAATATGGCGCATGAGAAAAAACATTTGGTGTGGAAAAACGAGGGTCGGACGACTCGGCGTCGCTTGACACATTTATGCGGGCAACGTTCCCTTAAACGATGTTCGGATTTTTGAAACGCGATAAATTTCCCGTAGTCATTCATTTCACCCATGCAAAGGCGGGATCGACTTGGATAGATGGGATTTTGCGCGGGCTTTTCGGTAAACGTGTGAAGCCGCGCTGTGCAGGCAAGCCGGATTTCAGCGGAGCGGCCGGCTGTATCTACCCGGCGGTTTTCATGGTGCGTGACGAGGCTCTGAGCGACCCGGCGGTGCAGACTGCAAAGCGGTTTTTCATCATGCGTGATCTGCGCGACACGCTCATCTCGCGCTATTTCAGTATGCGCTATTCGCACAAGCCGGATGCCGGCGGAAAAATCGAGGCCATGCGCGAGCGACTGCGCGACAAGACGGAGACAGATGGATTGACGGAAGTGTTGAACGATGACGGCGTGGACAAGGCGGCGCGCATTCAGCGTTCGTGGCTGGGAGCGGGCGAGATTGTTTTACGCTACGAGGATTTGATCGCGAATGATGTGCCTCTGCTCGTGGAGTTGTTCGTGGAAAAACTCGGGTTGCTTGTGACGGCGAAAGAGATCGAGCGCGTTGTCGCATCGCAGCGGTTCGACACGTTGTATGGGCGCAAGATGGGCGAGGAGGATGTGATGTCGCACGGGCGCAAGGGAGTTGCCGGGGACTGGAGAAATCATTTTACGCGGCAGATGGCGGAACTCTTTCACTCGCGCTACGGCGACTTGCTGAAGGACACCGGCTATGAGAGTGACGCGGCCTGGGTGGCAACTCTGCGGGACTGAGTATTGGGTGTGTGGATTACTTTGGCCTAAATCAGCAAGCGTTTCACGTCGCTGAAAGTTGGCACTTTTTGCAGTGATACAGCCCACGTCCAGTAGGCGATGTGCGCTATTACTGTGATCCAGAACACGATTTGAAATCTCAATTTGCGCGTTTTGTGACGGAAGATTTGTTGCCCGGCGAGACCACCGGGCCAACCGCCGAGCGCGTCTAACAAATGCAGTGTCGCTTCGGCGGTGCGCCAAATTCCACGACGGGCTTTCGATTTATCATGGCGGTATGCGAGGAATGAAAGTGCGCTGAATCCGACGTAAGAGGCAGCGATCCATGCCGGGATGATTTCAAGCGCAGCAAAGACTGGCATCACCATCAGGAAGAGAAGAGAGCAGGTGATCGAGACGTATTTGAATCCACGAGGCTCAAACTCCCGCTGTGGGCGGTTCTGTTTGAACGATCGCTGGTGCATTATGCGTCCATGCTCTCCACGCGCCAAGTCCCCTGCACAAGAGTGTGTCCATCGCCCACGGCGGCGTTGGGCATTTTCCCTCCTCCAAAAAAATTACCGGACATGACACGTAATTCTCCTGAGTTTTTCAATTCGTCGAATGGCACCTTGCGGCGGAAATGCGGATAGAGGCCGATGTCGAAACGATAGGTGCCTTCGATCAGTGGCAGCGTGTCGAGGCGACAGACGAGTGCTCCAAGGAGGGGCGGATTTGTGAGTGGTTGCGCGGTGAAGTTGTTGGATTGCGTAATGAGCGGCGCGCCGACCGGCGTGGTGATGGTGAGGTTGGCCGTCAGCTTCGGCAGCGGCCCGGTGCATTCATAATGAATCCACACCTCGACGGGATCGGCGCTGGTGATGGCACTTGTAGTGCGGCCTTGTGCATCGCGAAACTCGACCGCTGTGATGCGTGCCTCACCGCTGCCGATGCGGTCGGTGCGGTCACGGAGATCGCCGCCAGTGTTTGCAAAACGGCTCGCGTAGTGGCGCAGCGCCTCGGTCTGCGTGCCGTCGAAATCCATGCGCCCATGATGCAGCACGATGCCGCGCGTGCAGAGATTTTCGACCGCAGCGGCGTTGTGGCTCACGAAGAGCACGGTGCGTCCGCTGCGTGAAACCTCGCCCATTTTCCCCACGCATCGTTGCTGAAAAGCCGCGTCGCCGACGGCCAGCACTTCATCCACGATCAGGATTTCCGGCTCCAGATGCGCGGCCACGGCGAAGGCGAGGCGCACGCGCATCCCGCTGCTATAGCGCTTCACCGGCGTGTCTATGAAATCGGCGATCTCGGAGAAGGCCACGATGTCGTCGAATTTTTTGGCGACTTCGCGTGTGCTCATGCCGAGGATTGCGCCGTTGAGGAAGACGTTGTCGCGCCCGGTGAGTTCGTTGTGAAAGCCGGTGCCCACTTCGAGTAGTGACGCGACGCGCCCGCGCAATTTCACCGAGCCGCGCGTGGGTGTCGTGATGGAGCTGAGGATTTTCAGCAACGTGGATTTGCCCGCGCCGTTGTGCCCGATGACGGCGACGACCTGCCCTTGCTCGATGTCGAAATTGATGTCGCGCAACGCCCAGAAATTTCCCGGTGCATCGTCCGGATCGGCGATGCGCAGGAGTTTGTTTTTCCAGTCATGAAAAAACGAGCGCCGCCCCAGCTCGCCGAGGCGGTAGAGCTTGCTGAGGGATTCGACTTTGATGGCCAATGACATTTTTAAAAAATTCTCTACGCAGCTACACCGTATCCATGACTGTCTGCTCCGTTTTGCAGAACATCATCAGCCCCACGAAGAACACCACCACGCAGGTCGCGGCGCTGATGGCGAGGTCGGTTTGCGTGACGATTCCTTCGCCGAGGAAGGAGCGGCGGAATGATTCGATGATGGGCACCATCGGGTTCAGTTTGAGCAGTGCGACGTAGGCGGGGTCTTTGATTTTTGAGAGCGGAAAGACGACGCTGCTCGCATACATCCAGAGCTGCACGGCGAAGCCGACGGCCATTTGTAAATCGCGGTAGCGCGTGGTGAGTGCGGCGACGATGAAGCCGACGCCGAGGCCGAGCAGCGCAGTCTGGGCGAGCAGGAGAGGGAAGAGGATGATGTGCCAGTCGAGCGATAGTCGGATGGGATGTTGAGGGTCGGGGAACCAGTGCATTTTTGCCCAGTAAAACGCGAGGCCGATGAGGAAGACTGCAAACTGAACGCCGAAGCCCGCGAGATTCGTGAGCATCTGCGAGAGCGGTGCGGCGAGGCGGGGAAAATAAACTTTCCCGAAGAGACTGGCGTTGCTCGTGAAGGTGGTCGCCGTTTTCGTCACGCAAGCGCTGAAGAAGCCAAAGACGACGAGCCCGCTCATGTAGAAAAGGAAGTGCGGGATGTTGTCGGTGCCCATGCCGGCGACGCGGCCAAAAAGGAAGCTGAAGACGGCGGTGGTGAGCACCGGCTGGATGACGAACCACCAAGGGCCGAGGACGGTCTGTTTGTATTGCGCGGTGAGGTTGCGCTTCGCCATCAGCCACACGAGGTCGCGGTATTGCCAGAGCTCGCGCCACGGGATGTCGAGCAGACTGCGGCGTGGCAGGATGGTTTTAGTCCAGAGTGTTTCGGTCATTCGGAAATTGAGGCGATATTTACTTCTGCCTGCGCAAGACATGGAAGGCACGGAAAAGTCGCGGCTGATTTAGATCAGAGGGTGATGTCCGAAGTTTTCCACAGTTCAGTCATAGGACGTCATGCCATGTAAAAGCGAAGAATCGTTGCGGATAAATGCCAGCTCACACAGCCACAGCAATCCATGTTTGGGACTTCGATTGATATCGGTGATGTCCATCATTTTATACCCGGCATCGCCCATCTTACGGACCACCTCCAAAATCGTATTCTCGTAGCGAGCGGCGCAAACCACTGCCTCAACAAGGAAGATGTCGGTCTTTCCAAATAAATCGGAGGCCCCGGCGAGCACTTTTAAATCAAAACCTTCGGCATCAATTTTTACCATTTCCGGAACGGGCAACCCGCTGGATGCGACGATGTCGTTGAGCGTTCTTACCACGACAGTCACCTGCCGGTGATTGGTTGCATCAGCGTTCTCGGGCGAGGGAACAAAACTGCTGCTGTCATCGCGTTCGGCGATGGTGAACATGAGATTGCCCATTTTATCGCCAGCGCCCGCATTGATCCAATGCAGTTTGCAACCTGCATCAATCAAGTCCTGAACGTATCTTTTCAGATCATCCTGAGGCTCGACCATTGTGTAGTGCGCGTCCGGGAAAAAGCTCAGTGCTTTTCTCGTCCACTTTCCATGGTTGGCACCGACATCAACGATATGTTTTGGCGCAAATCCGAGGCTCTTGAGCAAAGGGAAAAAGGCGTCCAAGCCATAGGCTGGAGGCGGAGTGCTTCCGTGCCGGACAAGCTGCCATCCTAGCTTTTTTAAAATCGAGTGAATCAGTCTTTTCATAGTAATATCCGGGGTGTCCCGAACCAGTCTCAGCGACCGCAGAGTGGGCGCGGCACCTGCATGGCGGGCGGAGGGGAGCGGGTAGGCGCTGCCTTGGCAAATCGAAAAGTGGATGCACGGGATTGGCCGTGATTGATGAAATGCGAACGGTGGCGCGCCGCACCGATCACCAGCCACAAGCTTGACGCCCCGCCGCCGGTGGAAAGGATGCGCGGCCATGCGATTTCAGACTCTCTACGAAGGCCGGCATTTCCTCGTGCCGTCGTTTCTCGCGGCTGTGTTCTTCGGCTGGCTGGCCGGGGATTGGTGCGGCTGGCTCGGGCTCGCGGTGCCTGCGGCGCTCGTCTTTATTTTCTGCGCGAATTTTTTCCGCGACCCGGATCGTCCGATCCCGCCGGGGGATGAAATCGTGGTCGCCGCCGCCGATGGCGTGGTGGATGCCATCGAGATCGTGGAGGAAAATGAAGTGCTCCACCGCGCGTGCATTCGCGTGAGCATTTTTCTAAATGTTTTCGATGTCCACGTGAACCGCGCGCCCATCGCGGGGCGCATCACTTTCCAGCAGCACCACCCCGGCACCTATCTCGATGCACGCCACCCCTACTGCCACCAAAAGAACGAGGCGCTCACGTGGGCGTTCGCGGGCGAGCGGGCCACGCTCGTCGTGCGGCAAATCACCGGGGCCATCGCGCGCCGCATCGTCCCGTGGAGCAGGGTGGGGGAGGCGGTGGAAAAAGGGCATCGCTTCGGCATGATTCGTTTCGGATCGCGCACCGATATTTTTCTCCCGCTTGATACAACGCTGCTTGTGAAAATCGGCGACCGCGTCGAAGGCGGCTCCACGGTTTTTGCGCGATTGGCGGCGGATGCGGGCTACGTTTCCATCCCGGCGCAGATTCTACTTTAAGTTGAGCACACCATGAGCAACCACGACGACGGCTCGCCGAAAATCTACCTCCTCCCGAACTTGATGACCGCCGGGAATCTCTTCTGCGGATTCCTCGCCTCGCTGAAAATCGTCCAGGGCGCCCTGCTGATGAAGACCTCCGAACTCGCAGGCGCGGCGGCGCTCGATGTGGGCGAGCCGTATTTCAAAACCGCGATCTGGTGCATCCTCGCAGCGTGTATTTTCGACGCGCTCGATGGACGCCTCGCCCGCCTCGGCGGAACGGATTCCGCGTTTGGCCGCGAGTTTGATTCGCTCGCGGACATCGTCAGCTTCGGCGTCGCTCCCGCGCTTCTCGTCTCGCGTGTGCTGCTGCGCGATTACGAAAAACTCGGCTGGCTCGTCGCCAGTCTTTACCTCATCTGCGGCGCGCTGCGGCTCGCGCGTTTCAACTGCATCGCCGCGTCCGGCGTGCCCGGTGCTGGCAAGGATTTCAAAGGGATGCCCATCCCCGCCGCCGCCGGTCTCATCGCGAGCACCACGCTCTTTGTGACGTGGCTCACGAACGACCGCGTCGAGCACTGGATGATGAAATGGGTGCTGCCGCCGCTCTTCGTATTTCTGTCGTGGATGATGTTCAGTTCGTTCAAATATCCGAGCTTCAAAAACATCAACTGGCGCACCACGCGCAGCCTGCCGAAATTCCTGATCATCGTCTTCGTCGTCGCACTCACGGTGATGTTTTACCAATGGATGCTCGCGGCGATTTTCCTCGCCTATCTGCTCTACGGTTTCCTGCGTCCATTCCTTTCGCGCAGCATGAAAGAGAGCATCGAGGAGGAGATCGAAGACGAGGAAACCGAGAGCCCGTAGCGATTGCGGCTAGTTGGATTCGGCGGCGACGATGGTGATTTGCCCGTTGCGTCCACGGATCACATCGCGCACGGCAAACGCGCGCGCGGCGTCGCGGGAGAAAATCGCATCCTTCGCGGGAGGCGTGGTGCCTGCGGGAAAATCCACCACGATGAGTGCGGCGCTCGTGCCGGGTTGCGTCGGGTCCGCACTCGCATCGCGGAGGGATTCAGTGGTTCGCAGCGCGACTCGCTGGCCGAGCACGCCCGTCACCACGAAATCACCACTGAGCAACACGCTCTCACTGGCGCTGAAATTTTCCACCATCCGGCTCGCCTCGCTCGTGCTCACGACGCGACGGAAAGGTTTCAGCGGCGAAGCGGGGACGGGCGTCGGTGCGGCGGCCACGGCGGGTGCGGGAGTTGGCGAGGTGATTAAAGTAGGAGTTGTCGGTGGTGTCACCGGCCTTGGCGTCCCGCGCACGACAGGTCGCGGCGGTAGTGGAACTGCGGGCGCCGGAGTCGGCACGGCGCGTAACGGCGCGGGAGTTGGCGGGGTGGTCGCCGTCGGATTTTGCGAAGGCGGGCGAATCACACGCGGCGTCGCGGCACCGGCTGTTTCGCTGCGTGTGGGATCGAAACGCACCAACTCCGGCCCCGCGAGCGCGACCTCGTCGTCCTTGGCGTTTGCGAGCGTCTTGCGGCGGAACACCACGTAAGCCGCGACTCCCTGCTGCAACCGCTCGCCGCGCACGATGGGCAGTCCGGCTGCGATGTTCAGCGTGTTCTTTGGATCGGCTTTTTCCAAATCCTCCGGCGAGCTGAGATGAAAGCCGCCGCTCCCGCGCTTCACCTGCCACGCTCCGTAGTCGAGTGGCACAGTCGTGAATTCCATCCGTCCATCCGCAAGACGTGCGACATGGAGCAGCGCAAATAAATCATGCGAGCGTTGCAGCGGAATATCGCCGCCGGTCGGCAGTGCAGATCGGATGGCCGGCACCATCGCCGCTGGCGCAGTGAATACACTTTCCAGCAACACCTGCGGCAAATCCAGCGACTGCGCCACCACCGCCACACCGCTCGGAAAAAGATCCGTCGCGCCCAGCGGAAACGTCTGCACCACATCGTATTTTCCCACCACGTAAGTCACGCGCCGCTTCGTCTCGCGGTAGTTCATCAAGTAGGCCCGCAGTAAATTCTCATTCTCCCGCGCCAGCTCCGCCGGCCCGAGTTTGCCGTAGCGATCCAGCAGCTTCGCCGCCGTGAGGAAATCACCGCGCGGAGCCTGCGTCGTCGGGAAACTTTTCGGCGCATCCAGCCGCTTCAGCTTTTTCAAAATGCGATAGCATCGCGGCTGTTCCGGATGACTCACCACGTAAAAACTGCCGATCCAACTCGCAAGGCACGCACCCGTGAGCAGCAGCAGCACGACAGACCACCAAAAGAAAACACTGCCACGGTTCTTCACGGGTTTGTCTTCGTAGTGAAAAAGATTCATCGGTCGCGTTTGCCGGTTGATACGTGCGTTGCGCGCCGAAACTTTCAGCGCGCAGTTTTTCTACGACTCCGGTGCGGGCTCGAATGACGTGCCGCATCCGCACGACCTCGCCGCCTTCGGGTTCTGGATGCGAAAGCCCGTCCCCGCCAAATCATCGCAATAATCCACGGTCGATCCGGTGAGATATTCCAAGCTCTCCGGGTCCACGATCACCTTCACTCCATCGCGCTCCGCCGTGAAATCCACCGGCTGCGGATCATCGAGCGACATGCCGTAGCTCATGCCCGCGCATCCGCCTTTTTCGATGAAAATTCGCAGCGCCTTTCCGGGCTCCCCCTTTTCTTCGATCAGAGTGCGCAAATGTTTCACCGCATTGTCAGTCAGCGTCAGCATGGGCGCACTGTCATGCGTCTGCCCCGCAGTGACAAGTTGCGAGTGGGGTTCGTTTCAAACTACGGAAACGAACCACTTGATCTTCACGGTCGCGTTTTTCACTCGGCAAAAGACGCGCTCTGCCGCAACAAGCGCCGCCTTTCTGCGTATGAACAAAGCCAATCGCGCCATCCTGCTGCACTCGCTCAGCGTGCCCGTCCTCGCGCTGCTCATCGTGCTCGCGGTGCGCTGGCTACCGGTGGCGGAATATGTTACCAGCGCGCAGCGGAAAATCACGGAACTCGAAGTGTGGGGCGCGGTGCTTTACCCGCTGCTTTTTGCCGTGTGCAACGTGCTGCTGCTGCCCGGCGGCGTGCTCGCCATCGGCGCGGGATTGTTCTTCGGGCTGTGGTGGGGATTTTTTTTCAATGTGCTCGGCGCCACGCTCGGCGCGGCGGTGGCGGTGTTGCTCGCACGGCGCTTTGGTCGCGGGTGGGTCGAGCGGCGGCTGCACACCGGCGGCAAATGGGCCGCACTCGATGCGGCGGTCGCGCGCGAAGGGCGTTGGATTATTTTTCTCAGCCAGGTGCATCCACTTTTTCCCACGAGCATCCTGAATTATCTCTACGGCCTCACGCGCGTGCCGGTGCGCACTTGCATCGCGTGGATCGCGCTCGGGCAGGTGCCGGGGATGTTTCTCTACGCGTATCTCGGGCGCTTCGCGCAAAGCACGCTGCGCGCTTGGCGCGGTGAGGGCGCGCTCACGCCGGGTGATTGGGTGCTGTGGATCGGTGGCCTCGTCTCGATGCTGATCGTGACCGGCATCCTCGCGCGCATCGCGCTGCGGATATTGGCGGAAGCAGGCGCGGCGGATGTGAAAGAGGAGCGCCCGTGAATACAAATTGCCTTCGCTTGCATTGAAAACGTGAGCCTTCCAAATTCGCTAAAGCTTTCTCGACGCCGACGGCGCTTGTCACAAATGATGACCGTCCATGATCCGCAAAGCGTTTGTCATGTCCATTCACGAGGGCTGCGAAGCCGAATACCTGCGCCGGCACCAGCCCATCTGGCCCGATTTGGAAGCCGCATTTTTCGAGCATGGCGTGCAGACGTATTCGATTTTCCTCCATCCGCAGACGCGCCAGCTTTTTGCCTACGTCGAGTTTCAGAACGAAGCGCAATGGGCCGCCATCGCTCGCACGGAAGTCTGCCGCCGATGGTGGGCGCACATGAGCGAACTCATGCCATCCAATCCCGACAACAGCCCCGTGACCGCCGAACTCCCGGAAATATTCCACATCGAAAATCCCTAGCAGCGTAGGTAAAACTCGTCGCGCCTCTCATTCCCATGTCCCGCTCCAAATCCATCTCCGCCGCCTTTCGCCTCGCCCACGAACGCTACGCCGCGCTCGGCGTAAATGTGGATCGCGCCCTCGCTACGCTCGCAAAAATTCCCGTCTCGCTCCATTGCTGGCAGGGCGATGACGTCGGAGGATTCGAGAACTTCGGCAACGCGCTCAGCGGAGGAATCGCCGTCACCGGAAATCATCCCGGCAAAGCGCGCACGCCGGATGAACTGCGCGCGGATTTAGAAAAGTCGTTATCGCTCATCCCCGGCAAACACCGCGTGAATCTCCACGCGATGTATGGCGAGTTCGGCGGCAAGAAAGTGGATCGCGACGAAATCGCGCCGGAGCATTTTAAGAATTGGATCGCGTGGGCGAAGGCGAATGGCCTCGGCCTCGACTTCAACCCAACGTGCTTCGCGCATCCGAAAGCCGCCGATGGTTTCACGCTCTCGCATCGCGACAAGGGCATCCGCAAATTCTGGATCGAGCACTGCCGCCGCTCGCGCGAAATCGGCGTAGCGATGGGCAAGGCGCTCGGCACGCCGTGCGTCACCAACGTGTGGATACCCGACGGCTTCAAAGACACGCCCGCCGATCGCCAAGCTCCGCGCGAACGCCTCGCCGCCGCGCTCGACGCCGTTTTCCAAAAATCACTCTCACCGAAATACAACCTCGACGCCGTGGAAGGAAAACTCTTCGGCATCGGCGCGGAGAGTTGCACCGTCGGTTCGCACGAATTCTACCTCGGCTACGCCATCACGCGCCGCAAGCTCCTCTGCCTCGACGCGGGCCATTTCCATCCCACCGAGAGCATCGCCGACAAAATCTCCAGCGTGCTCCTCTACCTGCCGGAGATTCTGCTGCACGTCAGCCGCGGCGTGCGCTGGGACAGCGACCACGTCGTCACTTTCACCGATGAACTCCAGTCCATCGCCCGCGAAATCATCGCCACCGGCCACGCCCACCGCGTCCACCTTGGCCTCGACTACTTCGACGCGAGCATCAACCGCATCGCCGCGTGGGTCATCGGCACGCGCAACCTGCTCCGCGCCCTCCTCCTCGCGCTGCTCGAACCGCCCGCCATCCGCGCCGCCGAACTCACCGGCGACCACACCGCCCGCCTCGCCCTCCAAGAAGAGAGCAAGTCGCTCCCCTTCGGCGCCGTGTGGGATCATTACTGCGAAAGCAAAAACGTCCCCGTCGGCGAAGCGTGGCTGGCGGAAGTCCGCAAATATGAAGTCAATTTTTTGAACCGCAGATAAACGCAAATAAACGCAGATGAAGACCAGACTATCGGAAAATATATCTGCGTTAATCCGCGTTTATCTGCGGTTCAAATTCCCTCCCCACAACAATCAACCACGGACAAATCCATGAACCATGACGTTAACTACAAGAAGGACGAAAGCTACCGACTGCTTGGCGCAGTCTTCGAAGTTTACAACGACCGCAGCTTCGGTCTTGCCGAGGACATTTACCAAGAGTGCATTGAAATCGAATTAGAGCTTCGCGACATCACCTTCCACGCCAAACAGGAGCTGGCCTGCTTCTACAAAAATCGCGAACTTAAGAAGCGTTACATCCCCGATCTCGTCGTCTTTGACACCATCGTGATCGAACTCAAAGCCGTGAGTCAGTTGCTCCCGGAACACGAGGCGCAACTGATCAATTACCTACGCATCACGAAACAGCCCTTGGGCTATCTGATCAATTTCGGCAAGCCCGGCGGAGTGGACTTCAAACGCATCATCCTCTCCGAGTTTCTCCCTAAATAAATATCTGCGTTAATCCGCGTATATCTGCGGTTCAATGAATCCCCTTCTTCATCTCTCAGCCGTCACCAAATCCTTCGGCGCGGTGCGCGCGCTTAAGGGCGTGTCGTTCGACCTGCGGGCGGGCGAGGTTCATGCGTTGCTCGGCGAAAATGGCGCGGGCAAGTCCACGCTCATCAAGGTCATCACCGGCGCGCACCAACCCGACGGCGGCACCATTAAAATCAACGGCCAGCGCGTCGCGCAACTCACGCCCGCTGCCGCGCACCAACTGGGCATCGCGTGCATTTACCAGCAACCCGCGCTGTTCCCGGACCTCACGGTCGCTGAAAATATCGCGCTGCGGTTGGAGAAAGTTCGTTTGTTCGCACGCGTGGATTGGCCCGCGCGCCGCACTCGCGCTGTGCAACTTCTCCAGCGCATCGGCGCGAACATTTCGCCCGACGCCGAGGTGCGCTCGCTCTCGATGCCCGAGCAGCAGCTCGTCGAAATCGCCTGCGCGCTCGGCGCGGGCGCCCGCATCGTCATCATGGACGAGCCGACCGCCTCGCTCACGCAGAAGGAGGTGGAGCTGCTCTTCGCCGTCGTGCGCGATCTGCGCGCCAGTGGCGTCGGCGTGATCTACATCTCGCATCGGCTGGAGGAAATTTCCGCCATCGCTGATCGCGTGACCGTGCTGCGCGATGGCGAAAGCGTGGGCACCAACGCTGTGGGTGATCTCAACGAAGCTCAGATGATTCGGCTCATGGTGGGCCGTGAAGTTTCACACATCTTCCCGCCCGCCGAGAGCGTGCCGGGTGAGGTTGTGTTCTCGTTGAAAAATCTCGGCTGCCGAGCGGGCAGTGTCCGCTCCGTGACGCTTGATGTGCGCGCTGGCGAAGTCGTCGGCCTCGCCGGCCTCGTCGGCGCTGGCCGCACGGAACTGGCGCGCGTTCTCTTCGGCATCACGCCCGCCGACGTCGGTGAAATTATTCTCAACGGCCAGCGCGTCCGCATTTCCTCGCCGCGCGAAGCCATCGCCCACGGCATCGCCTACGTGCCCGAGGATCGCAGGCGGCACGGCGTCATTTTGGAAATGCCCATCGCGCACAACATCACCATGGCCATTCACCCCGCGCTCTTTTCCGTCGGCTGGTTGCGCTTCGGCGCGGAGACGGAGCTGGCGCAAAAATTCATTTGCGATCTCGGCATCAAAACCTACGGCACCGACGCACCCGGCTCTTCGCTCAGCGGCGGCAACCAGCAAAAAGTCAGCGTCGCTCGCTGGCTCGCTACGAAGCCAAAATTCCTCATTCTCGACGAACCCACGCAGGGCGTGGATGTCGGCGCAAAATCCGAAATCCACCGCATCATCCGAGCGCTCGCAAAAGACGGTCTCGCCGTGCTGATGATCTCCAGCGACCTCCCGGAAATCCTCGGCATGAGCGACCGCATCGCCGTCATGCGAGGCGGCACCATCACCGCGATGCTCCCCGGAAAAAGCGACGCGCACGACGTGATGGCGGCGGCGCTGGGAAAAGAGGGGACGTCATGAAAAAGTATTTCCGCGAACTCTCCGTCGCTGCTGCGCTCGCACTGCTGCTGCTCGTGCTCGCGTTCATTGCACCGACATTTTTTTTGCCGCAGCCGTTGCTTTCGCGGCTCACTGCGCAAGCTCCAGTGCTGGTCGTCGCGGTGGGCATGGCGCTGGTGATCATTTGTCGGCAGATTGATATTTCCGTGGGCTCGCAGTTTGGCGTGTGCGCGGTCGTCGCGGGTCTGCTTGCGTCGGCGGGTCTGCCGCTGCCCGTCGTTTTGTTTGCCAGCATCGTCGCGGGCGCGGCGATGGGTGCGCTGAATGGCTGGCTCGTCGCTGGGCTCGGGCTGCCGAGCATCGTCGTCACGCTCGCCACGATGGTGACATGGCAGGAGGCGCTGCGACTTTTTCAGCAGGGAAAATTTGTGAATCTCCCGACGGGCGCGCAGTGGTTCGGGCTCAGCCAACTCGGCGGGCAGACGGTGCTCATCTGCGCGGCGGTTCTGCTTCTCGCGCTTGCGGCGTGGGTGATGAAAAATCTCGCCGCGGGCCGTTTCATCTACGCCGTCGGCACGGACGCCGAGGCTGCGCGGCTCGCGGGCATCAACCCACGTCGCACGACGCTCGGAGCTTTCACGCTGCTCGGCGCGCTCACCGGTCTCGCGGCGGTGATGAACGTCGTGCAGTCGCCGCAAGTGCAGCCGACGTGTGGCGGCGGATTGGAGCTGAAAGTGATCGCTGCGTGCGTCGTCGGCGGTGTCGCGGTGAACGGCGGGCGCGGCAATCTGTGGGGCGTTTTCGCGGGCCTGCTGCTGCTCGCTACGATCAACCCGGCGCTGACTTCGCTCCACGTCGAGGCGCATTGGGAAAAAGCGATCCAGGGCCTCGTCATTCTCCTCGCCGTGGTCGCGGATGGATTGAGAAATCGGAAAGGAGCGCGCTGATGTCCTCGCCTGCCAAGACTAAATTCTGGAAAAGCCTGCTCGCCCGGCCCGAGGCGATTTTGTTTTTCGTCCTCGTCGCCGAGATCGTTTTCTTCAGCGCAGCCGGGCGCAATTTCAACACGGCGGAAAACGTGGCCAACATCGTCCGCCACTCGGCGGAAATCGGAATGCTCGCGCTCGTGATGATGCCGATCATTCTTACCGGCGGGATTGATTTGTCGGTCGGCTCGCTGCTCGGATTGTGCGCGGTGTTGTTCGGTGTTTTTACGCACGAGTGGAAAATTGCCACGCCACTCGCGGCGATGTTCACGCTCGGCGTCGGCGCACTAGCTGGCGGCGTGAATGCGGCGCTCATCACCGGACTCCGACTGCCGCCGCTCATTGTCACGCTCGGCACGTTTTCGCTTTTTCGCGGACTCGCCGAGGCGATCACCAAGGGCACGATGACCTATAAAGATTTCAGCCCAGAATTTCTCGCGCTCGGACACGACCGCTGGATGGGACTGCCGCTGCAAGGTTGGCTGTTCATCATCGTCGCCATCGGCGTCACCGTGCTCGTGCATCGCACCACGTTCGGGCGGGCGTTTCGTGCGATTGGTTTTTCGCCGGAAGGCGCGCGCTATGCGGGGCTGCCGGTGCAGCGGCGCATCGCATTTACCTACGTGCTCGCGGGAATCGTCGCCGCGCTGGCCGCGATTGTTTTCACCGCGCGACTGCGGCAGGCGCGCGCGGACGCTGGCACCGGCTACGAATTGCAGGCCATCACTGCCGTCGTGCTCGGCGGCACGAGCATCTTCGGCGGCGTCGGCACGGTGGGCGGCACACTGCTCGGCATCGCGAGCGTGGCGGTGCTCACGACGGGGCTGAAATTAATTCCCGCCATCGCACTCGCGGGCATCGGCAGCGAACTCGGCAGTCTGCTCACCGGCGCGCTACTCATCCTCGCGCTCGCCGGTGGCACGCTGGCAAAATCGCTCGCCGTTCGCCGCGCACGCCGGCAAAGTCTCGCCGCTTCCAAACCAACATCCACCACATGAAACGTCTCACTTTTCTCACATCACTCCTCGCGCTCGCTTTCGTAGTCGGCTGCGAAAAAAAGAACGATAGCAGCGCTGGCGAAGGCAAGAAGCTCACCATCGCTTTGCTGCCGAAAAGCAAGGGCAACCAATACTTCGCCACGGTGGAGAAAGGCGCGCGCGCAGCCGCTGCGGAGCTGGGCGTGGAGCTGATCTACGACGGCCCGACGAATACCGATCCCGCCAAGCAAAATGAAATCGTCGAAGGCTGGGTGAACTACGGCGTGAACGTGATCGCCGCTGCTTGCGAAAACAGGGAAGGCATCTCCGGAGCGCTCAAAGCAGCGCAGGAAAAGGGAATCATGGTCGTCACTTTCGACAGCGATACGCTGCCCGACGCGCGCAGCTTTTTCGTGAACCAGGCGACCGCGCAGGGCATCGGTGAAGTGCTCATGGATACTGCCGCCAAGCTCTGCGGCGAAGAAGGTGAATTTGCCATCATCACCGCGACGCTCACCGCCGCGAACATGACCGAATGGCGCAAAAACATCGAAGCGAGGCTCGCATCCAAGTATCCAAAAATGAAGCTCGTGGTCACCAAGCCGTGCGATGATCAAAAGGACAAAGCGCAGGCGGAGGCGACCAACATCCTCAGCGCTTACCCGAACGTAAAATGCATCATGGCGATCTGTTCGCCCGCAGTTCCCGGAGCGGCGGAGGCCGTGAAGCAGGCGGGCAAGACGGGCGTGGTGAAAGTGCTCGGCCTCGGTCTGCCGAGCGAGAACCGGCAATACGTGAAGGACGGCGTCACGCAGGCGGTGATTTTGTGGAAGGTCGAAGACCTCGGCTATCTGACGATCCAAGCCGCCGTCGCCATCGCAAAAGGCACGCTCAAGGCGGGCGACAAAACTTTCACCGCAGGCAAACTCGGCGCGATGGAAATCCAAGGCACGGACATCATTCTCGGAAAGCCCTTCGTTTTTACGAAGGAGAACATCGATCAGTTCCAGTTCTGATCCGTCGAAACCCTACGAAGCGAAACGCACCGGCACTTCGGCGCGGGATGAGACGGCTTGGCCATCCACCCGCGCTGGCTCGAAACGCCAGCCGCGCACGGTGCGGAGCGCGGCGGCGTCGAGTAGTTCGTGACCGGATGTGCGTTGGATGCAGACGCTGGCCGGACGGCCTTGTTCGTCCACTTCCACAAGCAGCAAGACAGTTCCCTTGATGCCCGTTTTTTTTGCCTCCGCCGGAAATGCTGGTGCGGGGCAGCGTGCGTATTTTACAGGAACGTAGATGCCGCCCGCGCCATTGCCTGCAAGCGCGCCGCGCCCGCCGCTGCGAGCGGAGGTTGCGTTGGATTTTTTGCCTGAGTGTTTGACGATGGTTGACGGCGCGGAGACGGGTGCCAGCGATGCCGGGCCGAGCGTCGTCACGATGTTTGCGACGGGCGTGCCGTGAGATGGAGACTGCGCTGCGGCGATGTCTGTCACCGGAATTTGCGGTTCGCTCGTGAGAGCAGACTCCGGCGGAGTCTGGAGGCTTTCATCGAGCGAAGTGGCGTAGCTTTCCTCGTGGAGCGAATCCACAAACAGCGATGCACTAGCAATGTCATCATCCTGCCCGGTGCGCGGTGCGACTTGCGCCGGTTGCATCACCCAGACGGCAGCTCCGACGACGCCTGCTCCGTGAAGGAGCAGTGAGGCGAAGAGCGATTTTCCGCTGGTGAACATGATGCGCTAAATATGCTGAGGCCGCCGCCGGGGATCAATAGGCTTAGTTGTGCTGGCCACTGACGGGAATGTAGTGGTGTTCCTGACTGCTCGCGGGGACATAGTTTTTTCCCGTGCCTTTTTCTGCGTGTCTGCTGGGGCCACCGAAGTCGTAGCCGACGACGAGGAAGCCGATCTGGCGATCCGAGTCCTCGTTTGTTCCGAACATACACGATGCATCAATGTGCATATTTTCCGTCACGCGCCACTGGATGCTCGGGCCGATATTGAACTGATGCGCCGGTTGTCCGCGTTCGCCTTTCACCGTGTCGTGGTCGTAGAGAAATTCCACGCCGACGCCGAGTTTTCCTTCGATGAGCGAATAGCTGAGGCCGCCCGTGACTTGGAATTCCTGTTCGCGTTCGCCACCCGTCTCGGCTTCCCAGACGAAATTCACCCCCCAATGAAAGCGCTCCGCAAACTGATCGCCGAAGAGCACCTTGAATTCATACACGTCCGGCCCCCAGTGATGGTCGGCGATTTTGTATTCACCGTAGAGCGTCGGATTGCCCCAGATTTTTCCCCAATCGGCCAGCGCCCATCGCACTTCTACATTGAAGCTCTGATAGTGAAAACGTCCGTTACCATCGCCTTCGATGTCGTTGTAGAGGTCGAGTTGGATACGGTGCGGCAGACCGATCTCCACCTCCTCCAACAGCCGGTTTGAAATGCTGCCGTCGCGGTGATGCTTGATGCGCCACCAGCTTTCGATGCCGACTTCCCAAGGCTCTTTCTGGATGTAAACGCGCGTGCCGGGAAAGCGACGTGAGCCAGTCCATTCGGGACGTTGCGTCTCTCCGACTGGCGTTGATTCGCTGAATATAGAGCTATCGGTAGCGGTCACGGTGGGCATCCGCTGCACATCGCTGGCTGCGTCTATTTTTTCTGCTGCGAAAGCGGCGCTGGTCGCGATGGCGATGGTAAAGAGCGTGATGAGCTTCGTCATTTGTGTGAAATATTTTTGGATGATTGCCGATGGCGGTGCGCGCATTAGCGGGCGGCGTGCCAGTTACTCCTACGCGATGCGCTCCCTCTGTGCAAAAGTGCGCATCCTTCGCGCAGCGCCACGAACATGGTATTTGCATGGCCAAAAAGTGATCGCCGCCGCAGTGGAGAGGGATACTTTCTATCGCCGATGAAATCGCTCACCCGCCGTCTCACATTGCCGTTCGTGGCATTCGTTGTCGCGGGTTCGCTTGCGCTCGTGCTGTGGATTGGCGTGGAGGAACGGCGGCAATCGCGCGGGCAGTTTGTGGCGATGGCGCGAACCAATGCAGCGTTCATTCGCGCGCAAAATCTCCCCATTAGCGAACGCACCGCGCAGGCACTCGGCGAAGTTCTCGGCGTTGGTGTTCATTTTGTGGACGCGCTGAATACATGGCTTCCCATCGGTCCCGGTTGGACGAAATCCAGCGCGATGGAATATCAGGCGCTGCCAGCGGAGGGTGGTGTTTTCATGGCGGAAGTTTCAACGGAGGCCGCCGTCGCCCGCATCGCACAAGGGCGCAGCCTACTATTGCTGCGCACGGCGGAACCGTTGTCGGAGTTTTTATTTCGTCCGCGCACGCTCGGTGTGCTCGGTGCATTTTGGGCGTTCTCCCTCGCGCTCGCGTGGGTGCTCGCCCGTGGAATCGTCCGCCCGCTGCGGAGGTTCGCCGCGAGGCTGCCGCATATTGCGGAGGAAAATGCCGAACCGCTTCCCGAGGCGTCGCGCACGGATGAAATCGGCCAACTCGCCCGCGCCTACGACGCCACTCGCGCGCAACTCGCCGACGAGCGCCACGCGCGAGAGCAGGCAGAGCGGCTGGCTACGCTTGGAAAAATGACCACGGGTCTCGCCCACGAAATCAACAACCCGGTCGCTGCAATCAAACTCCACACGCAACTCCTCGAAGCGGAAGTCGCAGGCGCGCACGGCGAGCGACTCGCCATCATTCTCTCCGAGACTGCGAAGATCGAAAGTCTCGTCAGCCAGTGGATGTTCCTAGCGCGCCCGCAGCCGCCGCAATTAGCACCGTGCGATCTCGCTGACTTGATTTCAGCGAGTGTAAAAACGCTCACGCCCGCCGCTGCGCACGCGAAGGTAAAAATCACCAATCAACTCGTGGCGGGTCTTGTTGTGAATGGCGACCGCCGCCGACTCGCGCAGGCATTTGACAACATCATCATCAACGCCATCCACGCGATGAGCGCGCGTGGCGGCGAATTGAACATCGAATGTCGAATGGAGAATATTAGCGGTCGAAAGTTCATCGTTACTTTCACCGACACCGGCTCAGGATTTTCCACCGCTGCGATTGCTCACGGGACGGAACTTTTCTTCAGCGAAAAAGAAGGAGGCATGGGCATCGGCCTCAGCGTCACCTCGGAAATCCTTCGCGCTCACAACGGCGAACTACGCCTCGCAAATTCCGCGATTGGTGGAGCAGAGGTCTGCCTCCACTTGCCCAGCGCTTCCGTGGATCAAACACACAGGGCAGATCGTCCCTCGCAATCTTCGACTGATTGATGACAAAAAAGTCGCTTCGACTTTGCGCGGGAGTCGGCGCACTTTCCCGCGCCATGTCTGAACCATCACGTCCCGAACGTCTCGTCTCGCTCGATGCTTTGAGGGGTTTCGACATGGCGTTCATCCTCGGGCTTGGCGAAGTTTTCCGCCTGCTCGCAGTGGCCTTCGGTGCGAAGACGAACGGCACCGATTTCGTCTCACGGTTCGCCGCGCATTTTGAACATGCAAAGTGGGAGGGGCTTCATTTTGAAGACATCATCTTTCCGCTTTTCATCTTCATCGCCGGAGTGTCGCTGACTTTCTCGCTGCCGCGCGCCGTCGCCCGCTTGGGCCGTCGTCGCGCTGTGCTGCGGCTGCTCGTGCGCTGCGTTGTTTTGTTTCTGCTCGGGGTGCTCATGAATGGCGGGCTGGAGAATGGATGCGAACGCGTGCGCTGGATGGGCGTGTTGCAGCGCATCGCGATTGCATCACTCGGCGCGGGAATGCTCGCGATGTTTTTCAAAACGCGCGGACTGATCGTCGCGACGATCACGATTCTCGTGGGCTACTGGGCGCTGCTTGCGTTTGTGCCGGTGCCGGGTTTTGGCGCTGGTGATTTCGCCGAGCAGCACAATCTTGCCAACTGGATGGATGCAAATTTTCTCGCCGGTCGCCGCTACGATGGCGACCACGACCCCGAGGGAATCCTGAGCAACCTGCCCGCCATCGCCACCGCATTATTCGGCGTGCTCGCAGGTCGCTGGCTGCTCGGCCCGGTGTCGCCGGAGCGCAAGGCTGCGTGGCTCGCCATCGCAGGGACGGTGCTGCTGCTTTCCGGCTGGGCGTGGGGCTGGGATTTTCCCGTGGTGAAAAAGCTGTGGACTTCGAGCTACGTCCTCGTGACGGCCGGATGGAGCGCGCTGCTGCTCGCGCTGTTTTACTGGATGGTGGAATTGCGTGGCTGGCGTGCGTGGACGACGCCGTTCGTCTGGATCGGCATGAACCCCATCGCGCTCTACGTCGCAGCAAATCTGATGATGCCAAAAGTGCTCGCCGAAAGACTCACCGGACGGCTGGACCTGCCGCACCACACCACATGGGCGTGGGTGCCATTCGCCGTGGGTTTCGCGCTCGTGGTGCTCTTCGCGCGAGCCTTGCACAAACGCGGGATTTTCCTGCGCGTGTAGCGCAGATCAGTTCGTCTTCAGCACTTCGATGAAGGCTTCTTGCGGGATGTTCACTTGGCCGATGGCCTTCATGCGCTTTTTGCCCTCTTTCTGTTTTTCGAGGAGCTTGCGCTTGCGCGAAATGTCGCCGCCGTAGCATTTCGCGGTCACGTTTTTGCGTAGCGCGCTGACGGTTTCGCGGGCGATGATTTTTCCGCCGATGGCGCCTTGGATTGCCACGGTGAAAAGCTGCGTGGGGATGACTTCCTTGAGTTTCGCGGCGAGCGCGCGCCCGCGTCCCTCGGCTTTATCGCGGTGGACGATGCTGCTGAACGCATCCACGCGCTCGCCGTTCACGAGCATGTCGAGCTTCACGAGTTTGTCCGCGCGATAGCCGGAATGCTCGTAGTCCATCGAGCCGTAGCCGCGCGTGATGGATTTCATTTTATCCACGAAGTCCACGAGGATTTCGTTCAGCGGCAAATCCACGGTGATCATCACGCGGCGCGGGTCGAGCGTCTCGGTGTGATCCACGATGCCGCGTTTTTCCATCATGAGTTGCAGCATCGGCGAGATGTATTCGTTCGGGATCATGATGAAGCATCGCACGATGGGCTCGCGGATTTCCTCGATGATGGATGCGTCGGGCAGATGCTCGGGATTGTCCACGCGGATTATTTCGCCGTTTGATTTCAGCACCTCGTAAATGACCGACGGATACGTGGCGATGATGTCCATGTTGTATTCGCGGCGGAGGCGTTCGAGGACGATCTCCATGTGCAGCAGGCCGAGGAAACCGCAGCGAAAACCAAAGCCGAGAGCGACGGACGATTCGGCCATGAAATGAAATGCGGCGTCGTTGAGCTGGAGTTTGCCCATCGCCATTTTGAGGTGCTCGAAGTCCGCCGTGTTGATCGGGTAGATGCCGCTGAATACCATCGGCTGCAATTCCTGAAACCCTGCAAGCGGCTCGCTCGCGGGCAGGCGCGAACTGGTCAGCGTGTCGCCGACTTTCACCTCGGTGACGGTCTTCATGTTCGCAATCACGTAGCCCACATCGCCAGGCCCGAGTTCCGGCTGCGGCACAAATTTCGGAGCCTGCGGGCGGAAGATGCCGACCTCTTTTACTTCGTAGGCGCTGTTCGTCGCCATGAGTCGCACGACGTCGCCGGCTTTGATCGCACCATCCACCACGCGCACATACACGACGACGCCGCGATACGTGTCGAACGTCGAATCAAACACCAGCGCGCGCAGGCGTTCGTTGCGATTATCCGGCGGCGCGGGAATGCGCGCGATGACGGTCTCCAGAATTTCTTCGATGCCGATGCCCTGCTTCGCGCTCGCGAGGATCGCTTCCTCTGCGGGGATGGCCAGGATTTCCTCCAACTGACGATACACCGAAGGAAGATCAGCGTTTGGGAGGTCAATTTTATTGATGACCGGGATGAGCTTGAGCCTCTGCTTTTCGGCGAGATGCACGTTCGCGACCGTCTGCGCCTCGACGCCCTGCGCGGCGTCCACGATGAGCAGCGCGCCTTCGCACGCAGCGAGCGAGCGCGAGACTTCGTAGGCGAAGTCCACATGGCCCGGCGTGTCCATGAGGTTGAGTTTATATTCCACGCCGTCCTTCGCCGTATACATCATGCGCACCGGATGCGCCTTGATGGTGATGCCGCGTTCGCGTTCGAGATCCATCGCATCGAGGAGTTGCTCCTGCGACTCCCGTTTTTGGATTGTCCCCGTGAACTCGAGTAGGCGATCCGACAGCGTGGTCTTGCCGTGGTCAATGTGGGCGATGATACAAAAATTACGTGTGTTGCGCGGCATGGTTCCCTTGAAAAAGGGGGCGGAATATGGTGGCCTCGCGCCGTGCGGTCAATGGCGGGTCTGCGCTATTGCGCAAAGACAAGTTTGAACTACTCCGGCTCCACTCGCCACGGGACGTAGTTGGCGACGAACGTGCGGCGGAAATCGGCGAAGGTTCCGGCTTCGATGTGGGCGCGCATCCGCTCCATGAGGTGGAGGTAGAAATGGAGGTTGTGCAGCGTCACGAGGCGCAGTCCGAGGATCTCGTTTGCTTTGATCAAATGACGCAGGTAGCCGCGCGCGAAATTGCGGCACGCGTAGCATTGGCAGCCGTTTTCGATGGGGCCTTCGTCCATCGCGTATTCCGCGTTTTTCAAATTGAGCGTTCCATTTTCCGTGAACGCCGTTCCGTTTCGCGCGATGCGCGTGGGCAGCACGCAGTCGAACATATCCACGCCGCGCGCGACCATTTCCACGAGCTGCGGCGGCGTGCCGAGGCCCATCGCGTAGCGCGCTTTGTCGGCGGGGAGAAATGGCTCGGCGCTCTCCACGGCCTTCATCATTTCCGGCTCCGGCTCGCCGACGCTCACGCCGCCGATGGCGTATCCATCGAAGCCGATCTGCACGAGCGCCTCCGCGCTTTCGCGGCGCAAGTCGGCGAAGCTGCTGCCTTGCACGATGCCAAATTTCAGCCCCGGCGTTTCGATTTCCTTGCACATGCGCGCCCACTTTAGCGTGAGCGCGAGGCTCTTCGCGGCGTAGTCGCGCTCGCAGGGATGCGGCGGGCATTCGTCGAATAACATGCAGATGTCGCTGCCGAGCGTGGCTTGGATTTCCATCGCTTCGCGCGGGCCGAGGAACATCGGCGAGCCATCGAGGTGGTTTTGAAAATGAACACCTTCCGGCGTGATTTTGCGCAGCTTCGCGAGGGAGAAAACTTGGAAGCCGCCGCTGTCGGTGAGGATGGGGCCGTCCCAAGCCATGAAGCGATGGAGGCCGCCGAATTTTTTCATCACCTCCATGCCGGGCCGCACGAAGAGGTGGTAGGTGTTTCCTAAAATGATCTGCGCTTTCAGCTCGCGCAGTTCTATCGGCGAGACGGCTTTCACCGAGCCCTGCGTGCCGACCGGCATAAACACAGGCGTCTCGATGGCACCGTGCCTTGTGACGAGGCGGCCACGGCGGGCTTTGGAGGAGGGGTCTGTGGCGAGCAGTGTGAACATGAAACTAGGCGCGCTCGCGGGCGATTTCCTCCGCATCCACGAGGGAGAGGAATACGTTTTCCAGCGCGCCCTTTTCCGTGCTCAACGCGCGCAATTCCTCGACGGTGCCCAGCGCGATGAGCTGGCCGCGATGGATGATGCCGATGCGATCGGCGAGTTCCTCGGCGACGCTGAGTTGATGAGTGCTGAGAAAAACCGTCATGCCTGCGCGCGCGCGTGCTTTGAATTCGTCCTTCACGATGCGTGCGTGCATCGGGTCGAGTCCCACCATCGGCTCATCAATGACGAGCACGCGCGGCTCGTGGAGCAACGCGCTGCTGATGACGAGTCGCTGGCGCGTGCCGTGGCTGAGATTTTCGGTGAGTTCGTGGCGGTAGTCGTGGAGGTGAAAGCGATCAAAAAGCGCCTCGGTGCGCTTCTCGATGTCGGCGGATGTGATGCCGAAAATGTCGCCGACAAAGTGCATGAATTCGATGCTCGTCAGCTTGTCGTAGGTGAAAGGAAAGTCCGGCACGTAGGCAAGCTGCGCCTTGGCTTTTTCGGGTTCCTTTTGCACATCGAAGCCGCCGACGATGGCCGTGCCGCTCGTGGGACGGAGCAGACCGGCGAGCATTTTGATCGTCGTCGTCTTGCCCGCGCCGTTCGGCCCGAGGAAGGCGAAGAACTCGCCCTGCTTGATGTCGAGGTCGAGGTTGGCGACGGCGGTGAGCGAGCCGAAGGATTTGGTGAGAGAGCGGATTTGGATCACGGGAAAATGAGGAATGTCGAATGACGGAATGACGGGCGAATGTCGAATGACGAATGACGAATGCGGGAGCGCGCTATCCGGGCGTCTCCTGTTTTGCCTTTGCGCCATCGGAAAATGCGGGCTCGCCGCGCAGCCATCGCGCCAGTGGTTCCGGGCTGGCGAGGGCTTCGGCGAGGGCGCTGCCGAGGTCGTAGGCGGTTTTGTCAAAGCCTGCTTCGATGAATGCGAACGTGCTGCCATCGCTCGCAACCGTCATCGCCAGCTTCGTCTCCGCGTGCGTGCCGCTCTTCGCTGCAAGGTCGTCGGGATTTTGAAGAGCACGCTCGCAGATGCGCACATCCTGCGAGTGCCCGATGCGGCAGACGCCGGGCCGCGCGGGGTGCGCGCTGCATTTCATATCGCGCAGCAAAGGACACGCGCGCACCGTGCGGAGGTGCTGCTCCAGCGTGAGTCCCGCGACCGCCGCCGCGTGCGCCTGCGCTCTCTCCAACACGGCATCGCACTCGGCGGGCGTGAAGTTTTTCCGAATCCAATCTGCGAGCGCGAACACCTCGTGCGCCCGCGCATCAATCTTCGCGAGATGGCAGCACGCTCCGCAGCCCGCCTTGCAATCCACGCGCACCGCGTAGTCGGCAAAGAGCTGCGTCTCGAGTTGGTTCAGCCGCACGTGCGCGCGCAGCGTGGCGGTGTGAAATTGCTCCGCAGCCTCCGCCCCCGCGATGTCCTTTGCAGCGGCGTCGCGGAAGGCGGTGGCGAGTTCGAGCAGGTCTTCGCGTGTCATGCCTCCACTCATCCGCGAAGCCGCCGCGAATATCGAGCACCTACTTTCCGCAGATGCTTCGCAAAAAATTGCGCGCTACGGCTTTTTCCCGCCGAGGATGAATTCGGCGGCTTGCGCGACGTCTTTGTCGCCGCGTCCGCTGAGGTTCACGATGATGAGTTCGTCGGGGCGCATCTTGGGCGCGCGCTTGATCACGCCGGCGATGCCGTGGGCGGATTCGAGGGCGGGGATGATGCCTTCGAGGCGGGAGAGTTTTGCGAAGGCGTCGAGCGCTTCGTCGTCGGTGGCGTAGTCGTATTCGACGCGGCCTTGCTCGCGGAGGTAGGCGTGCTCGGGGCCGACGGCGGCGTAGTCGAGCCCGGCGCTGACGCTGTGGGTGAGTTGGATTTGGCCGTCGTCATCGGCGAGCAGCCAGGTCTTCGTGCCTTGGAGAACGCCGAGTTTTCCGCCTTGGAAACGCGCGGCGTGTTCGCCATCCATGATGCCGCGACCGCCCGCTTCGACGCCGAGCATTTTCACTTTTTCATCGCCGAGGAAGGGCCAGAAAAGTCCGATGGCGTTCGAGCCGCCGCCCACGCACGCGATGAGCAAATCGGGAAGACGGTTTTCTTTTTCCAAAATCTGCCGCCGCGCTTCGTCGCCGATCACGCATTGGAAATCGCGCACGATCATCGGGAACGGATGCGCGCCAAGTGCGGAGCCGAGGATGTAATGCGTGCTCTGCGGATTCGTGACCCAGTCGCGCATGGCTTCGTTCACGGCTTCTTTTAAAGTGCGCTGGCCTGCGGTGACGGGGACGACTTTTGCGCCGAGGAATTGCATCCGCGCGACGTTGAGTGCCTGCCGCGCCATGTCCACTTCGCCCATGTAAATGACGCACCCGAATCCGAATCGCGCGCAGACGGTGGCGGTGGCGACGCCATGCTGGCCGGCGCCGGTTTCGGCGATGATGCGTTTTTTTCCGAGCCGCCGTGCGAGGAGAATCT
>JAYUIF010000015.1:0-2643 GCA_043766295.1 Spartobacteria bacterium
TGACCGGTTTTGCAGCAGCGGCATTTGCCGACTGGCTCGGGATTCACCCACACGGGCGGCGTGCCGTCGTCAGCGTCGCTTTTCTGGAAGTCGAACACCGTCTTCCACTCTTCGCGGTCGAGCTTGACGGTGGCGTTGAAAGGACGGCCAAATTTATTGCGGAATCCTTCGAGCGGGCCGACCTGTCCTTCGGTGAGAAGTTTGATCGCCTCGCTGCGTTCGAGTTCGCGGCTGGCGATGGTTTTCCAAATGGTAAGCCCGCAGCCATCGCATTTATAATTGCGAAAGGTTTCGGCGAATGTGCCGGCACCACACTTCGGGCACGTCACTTCGAGCGGCTTCCAGTCGCCTTTGATTTCCTCGCCCTGAAATCCTTTCACCTTCGCGACGATGTCGCTGGTGAGCGCGCGGATTTCGCCCATGAAAGCATCGCGGGAAAGTTTGCCGCGCTCCATTTGGCGGAGCTTGAATTCCCACTCGCCCGTGAGCGCGGGCTGGATGAGCGCCTGAATGTCGAGACTGCGAAGGAGCGTGATGAGGGAAAGTCCTTTTTGCGTGACGATGAGATCGCGGCCCTCGCGGATGAGGTAACCTTCAAACAACAATCCCTCGATGATCTGTGCGCGCGTCGCCGGAGTGCCGAGCCCGCGCTCGCTCATCGCCTCGCGGAGTTCTTCATCGTCGAGAAGTTTGCCAGCGCCTTCCATCGCGGAGAGCAGCGTGCCTTCGTTATAGCGCGCGGGCGGTTTCGTGAGACTTTCCTTCGCTTCCACGAGGATCGTCTGCGCCTTCTCACCAGCCTTTGCGGGAACGATGGCCTTTTCGCTGTCCGTGCCTTCGACTTCGCGGCCATACACGGCCATCCAGCCGGGATCAGTGATGATGCGACCCGTCGTCTTGAACGCCTCGCTCTCGACGCGCGTGATGCGCGTGGTGTCCTCGAATTGCGCCGCCGGATAAAACACCGCGACGAAGCGCTTCGACACGAGATCGTAAATTTTCTGCTCAGGCTCAGACAACCCGCTCGGCACGGTGCCCGTGGGAACGATGGCAAAGTGATCGCTCACCTTCGCGTTGTTGAAAATGCGCTTGTTCGGCTTCACCCATCCGGCCTGCATCGCCTTCTTCGCGTGCTTCGCGAGTTCGCCCGAGAAGCTGCCCATCACGTCCTTCGCCGTGGCGAGATGATCCTCCGGCAAGTAGCGCGAATCGGTTCGCGGATACGTGAGCGCCTTGTGCTTTTCGTAAAGTGCCTGCGCGAGTTGCAAAGTCATGCGTGCCGGAAATCCGAAGCGTCCGTTCGCGTCGCGCTGCAACGTGGTGAGGTCGTATAGTTGCGGCGAAATTTGCGACGCGGCTTTCTTCTCCTCCTCGATGATGCCGGGCTTGCCAGCGCATTTCGCCACGATGCCGTCGGCCTGTGCTTTGTCCCAGATGCGCTCGGCCTTCGCCTGCTCGTCTGCGGTTTTCTTGCCGTCAAATTTCTCATCGAACCAGCGTCCGCGATACTGCCCCGCAGCGATCTCGAAATCCGCGAACACCTCGAAATAAGAGCGCGGCACGAAGGCGCGAATCTTTTCCTCGCGCTCGGCAAGAATGGCGAGCGTCGGCGTCTGCACGCGGCCCGCCGTGGTTTTCAAAAAGCCGCCGCCGCGTGAATTGAAGGCGGTGAAGGCACGCGTCGAATTGATGCCGACGAGCCAGTCGGACTCGCTGCGCGAAGTCGCCGCATCGGCGAGCGGGAGCATCTCGGCGTCACTGCGCATTGATGCGAAAGCCTTGCGGATCGCCTCGGTCGTCATGCTTTGCAGCCAGAGTCGCTTGATGGGTTGCTTCGCGCCGGATGCGCGGATGATGTTGCGGAAAATCAGTTCTCCCTCGCGGCCCGCGTCGCACGCATTGACGAGGGCGGTCACGTCCTTGCGCTTGAGGAGTTTTTTCAGCATCGCGAGGCGCGAAGTGTTTTTGTCAATCGCCGCCAGACCAAACTCCGGCGGCATGTGCGGGAGTTTTTCGAGCGTCCACTTGCCCCTCTTGATTTCGTGTTCCTCGGGGACGCAAAGCTGTAGCAAATGACCCACTGCGCTCGATATGACGTAGCTGTCGTTTTCGTAAAAGTCCGCGCCACGCCCCGGCTTAAGGCCGAGCGCACGCGCTAGGTCTTGGGCTACGCTTGGTTTCTCCGCAATGACGAGAGTTTTCATAGTGTCGCCTTGCGGCGAGGGCGTCGGGAGTTAGGCGGTGAAGCCTTTCGGCGCAACTGGAAAAGCAGCGCGCCAATATAAAGACGCACTAAACGGCCCCCGGATTTTCCGCCTTCGGTTCCGCACTTTGCGGAAGTGATTTCACCGTTTGCACGGGCGAAACTGCCGTGGTGACTGCGCCTCCGAAAAATCGCTGAAAGAATTTCCTCGGCGCGGAAGTCCCGGCTTCTTCGGCGCCGATTTCATCGTGCGCGGCCTGCTTGGCCTGCTCCCACGGCGCTGCAAATCCGGGCGCGGCGACGGTCATCTTTTTCTCGGCGCGTGCGTAGATTTCGAGTTCGCGGTCGAGCTTGTTGTCGGGCTGCATACTCAGACCCTGCACTTTCACACGGAGGTTTTCGTTCTCCTTTTTCAGCACATCCGCCTCCTGCTTCAGCTT
>JAYUIF010000016.1:0-14962 GCA_043766295.1 Spartobacteria bacterium
GCGGCAAGGGCGTCCCGGCAGCACTCATCATGGCCATGTGTCGCAGCGCCCTCCGCCTGCTCGCGCCCACTGGCGAATCTCCCGCCGATGTGATGCGAAAACTGAACGCGCAACTTTATCCCGACATTAAAGAGGACATGTTCATCTCCGTCGCCTACGCCATCCTCGACCGGCGCGAAAGCATCGTCCGGCTTGCGCGCGCGGGCCACGACGCACCGCTGCATTATCGCGCAAAAGACAGCAGCGTGCAGGCAGTGAAGCCGCCCGGAATGGCCGTGGGCATTGACAGCGGCAGTGCGTTCAATAAAAGCACCGCCGACTTTTCTCTGCCGCTCGAACCCGGCGACTGCCTCGTCCTTTACACCGACGGCGTCACCGAGGCTCTCGATAGGGAAGGGGAAGAATTTGGGTTGGAAGCGACGAAGCGTGCCATTCAGGCAAGCGCACCGGAAGGTGCGGCAGCGATCGTCAGCCGTGTATCGGCTGATGTGCGCGCATTCATCGGCGACCACCCGCAGCACGACGACATCACACTTATCGCCATCCGAAAAAAATGAGCACCAGCAACGTGGACAACGAAACCGCAGATCAAATCAACGCAGAAGAAAACGAAGGAGCACCCGTCGCCGACGTGAAAGACCCGCTTGCCGAGGCGCAGGCCGAAGCCGCGAAGTGGAAAGACCACGCCGCACGCAATCAGGCCGAACTCGACAACTATCGCAAACGCGTCGCGCGTGATCGCGAGGACGACGGCAAGCGCGTGCGCGCCGGCCTGCTCGAACAACTCCTGCCCGTCCTCGACAACTTCGAGTTCGGCATGATCGAAGTGCGCAAGGGCGATCCGAAATCACCCATCGTCATCGGCATGGAAATGATTGAGCGCCAACTGCGCGACTTCATGGCGAGTTCCGGCGTCGAAGCCATTGATGCAGTCGGCACGAAATTCGATCCGAACCTTCACGAAGCGGTTGGCCAAGAGGAAAGTGCGGACGTTCCCGAAGGACAAGTCCTCCGCCAACTCCGCAAAGGATACAAACTCCGCGACCGCCTGCTCCGTGCGGCGATGGTCTTTGTGAGCAAGGGCAAGGCTCAATAATTTCATGGCTGTAAAACGCTGCTACTACGAAGTCCTTACCGTCGAACGCACAGCGACCGGCGAGGAAATCAAAAAGTCCTACCGCAAACTCGCGGTCAAATTTCACCCGGACAAAAATCCCGGCGACCATACGGCTGAGGAAAAATTCAAGGAACTCGGCGAGGCCTACGATGTCCTGAGCGACGAACAAAAGCGCGCCGCCTACGACCGCTTTGGCCACGCAGCATTTACGCAAGGTGGCGGCGGGGCCCGCGGCGGCGGCGGTGGATTCCACGATCCGTTTGATATTTTCCGCGACGTCTTCGGCGGTGGTGCCGGTGGCGGAGGGATGGGAAATATCTTCGAGCAATTTTTCGGCGGTGGCGGTGGTGGTCGTGGTGCGGAAAAAGAGAGCCGCCAGCGCGGCAGCGACCTTCGCTACGACATGCAGATCACGCTCGATGAAGCGGCATTTGGCGTGGAGAAAGAAGTCGAAATTTCCAAGCTCGATACCTGCGCAAGCTGCAATGGCGCGGGCGCAGAACCCGGCTCGCGTGTCGTCTCCTGCCAGACTTGCCAGGGACGTGGACAAGTCATCAGCAGCCGTGGATTTTTCCAAGTCTCACAAACCTGCCCGCGCTGCCGTGGCACCGGCCAGACGATCGAGCGCCCGTGCGCCAAATGCCGTGGCGAAGGTCGCGCCGAGCTGACGCGCCGCATCAAAATTAAAATCCCCGCCGGCATTGACGACGGCTCGCGCCTCCGCGTCACCGGCAACGGCGAGGCCGGCATCCGTGGCGGTCCGCGTGGCGATCTCTACGTCGTCATCCACGTCAAGGAACACGATATTTTCGAGCGCGACGGCGAGAACCTTTATTGCGAAGTGCCCGTCAGCTTTTCCACCGCCGCACTTGGCGGTGAAATCCACGTGCCCACGCTCGAAGGGCCCGCCGAATTGAAAGTCCCGGCTGGCACGCAAAGCGGCACTGTTTTCAAATTGCGAGGGAAGGGGATGACCGTCCTCAACAACAGCGGACGCGGCGACCTCATGGCGCGACTCAACATCGCCGTGCCGCAAAAACTCACCACCGAGCAGCGCAAAAAACTCCAGGAGTTTGCCGAGCTTATCGGCGAGGAACTCCCGCCGCCCGAGAAAAGTTTCATCGAGCGCGCCAAGGAATTTTTTCAGTAAAACTCCACCACGCCGAAACGCTCCGGCGTGTGAAAACTTTCGCGCATCGGCGGCGACCACGCCGTGAGTTCGCGCGGCAGCGAGCCATCGCGCGACGGACGATCAATGCGGCAGAAATTTGCCCGCCACCGCGCGCCCGGCAGCGGCACATCCGCGACCGCGCGGAATGGAATCGCCAGCTCCGCCGTCCACGCCCCCGCCGATTTCCGCACCCGCGTTTGCAGCCCCGCGCAATCCCAAGCCCAGTCTCCTTTGTGGCCACTGCGGCTCTTGCGAAAAACAATATTCAGCGTCGTGCCCAGCGGATTCACTTCGATCTCGAAGTAACTCTCCAGATCACCCACCGGATCAAAAAACACCTCCACCGTTTCCTCCGTGTAGAGCGGCGCATCGTGCTCCGTCAGCGTCGCCCACGCATCCGCATCCTCGCAGTGAAAAAGCACGCGCCACTCGCTGTCATTCCACGCCGAACGCACCCACGTCCGTTGCTTCGGCGCAGCACCCGTGACAGCCTCGCGCAATTCCACCGCCGCAACGCTGCTCCACATCGCCGACGTAAAATCCGCCGTAAGCTCCGCGAACTTCGCGCGCCCGCATCGCAATACCGGCAATTCCACATTCATACTCCGCTGGATGGATCGGATTTCAGCACATTCACGCTCAATAAAAAGCGCCGCGTGAGCCAGCCTGCGCAGAGGATGCCGGCGTAATTTGCGGTGAGGTCGAGGAAGTCGAAAGTGCGGCTCGGAATCCATTTCTGCGAGCATTCCTCGATGGTCATCACCACCGCGACGATGATGCCGCCGAGTTGCACACGGCAGCATTTCAGCGGGACGGTGCGGGCGCGCAGTGCGTAGTTGAGCGTGAAGGCGAGGGTGCCGATGAGGAAGATGTGGCCGAGCTTATCGCTCCCCGGATACCGCTCGATGAAAGTGAACAGCCACCGTGCGAGCGAGCGATCCGCGCAGACGATGATGACGCCCACGAAGAGCAGCCACGCCACGAATGGAATCCAGCGTTTCATTTCACGGGGATTTTTGAACCGCTGCAAAAGTAGTCAGCGACTTCAGTCGGCTAAACCTCCCGCACAGCAATGCAAGGAACGCTTCGCAGTCAGGCATCACGCTTGAGAAATCTACGCAACACCCGAGTGCCGCGCCTAGCCGACTGAAGTCGTGGACTACGTTTTTCAAAATAACTCCCCCTGCGTGGGGCGTGCGGGCGCTGCTTGCGGTGCGGCGACGGCGGCTGGTTGATTCTTCTCAGCCTCGGCTTTCACTTCGGCGAGGAGTCCTTTGAAGTCGCACATTTCCAACGCAGCGATCAGTTCGGGGTAGCGCGGGGCGATGCGGAGATCGTCGAGCGGGGTGGGGAGCGGCAGGTCGTCGTCGAGGCGCACCATCTCGCGGTTCTGCGCGATTTGCGCGAGGGCTGCGCGGAGTTTTTCGCGGGTCCGTTCGCTTTTCACCGCGTCGAGATTTGCGAGGAGCGTATCGAGACTGCCATGCTCGGTGAGGAGGGCGGCGGCGGTCTTGGGGCCGATGCCGTCCACGCCGGGGATGTTGTCCACGCTGTCGCCGATGAGCGCGAGCACGTCGCCGATTTGCGTTGGCGAGACGCCCCATTTTTCGCGCACCTTATCCGCACCGAGCAGCGCAAAACCATCGCCCGGCGCTGCGAGGTCTGTCTTGTTGGTGGAATAGATGTGGCAGTTTTCGTCCACGAGTTGGAAGAGATCTTTGTCGTTCGTGGCGATCACCACGGCATCGCCACGAGCGCGCGCTGCGACGGCGTATGCAGCAATGAGATCGTCGGCCTCCGTATCCGGCACGCCGATGCTGGCGATGCCGAGGAACGGCGTGATGTCGCGGATGAAGCCAATCTGCGGACGCATCTCCACGGGCATTTCCGTGCGCGTGGCTTTGTATTCCGGCTGAAGTTCGGTGCGGCGTTTCGGCAGGCCCTGATCCCAAAGCACGACGGCAAGATCGGGCGCGAGGTCTTTCAACATCCTGCGCACCGTTTTCACGAAACCGTAGATCGCGTTGGTGGGTTCGCCGCGCGAATTGCTCAGCTCGCGGATCGCGAAAAAGGAACGATAGACGTAGTAGTTGCCATCAATGAGGAGCAGTCGCATCGCGCGAGTAATCCGCAAACCTTGGGTGCTGACGAGCCTTCACTGATGTTCGCACGCATAACCGGACAGCGAGCAGGCCGGTATGTCTGCTACACCCGGAAGAGAGCGCCCATTTTTTTGCCGAGGACTTTGCTGGCGATGGCGATGGTGAGGCCGAGGAAGAGCATGGCCCAGACGCCGAGGGCGGCGGCGAGGAATTTGCCGTCGCCGATGAGTTGGAAGAGTTCGTAGATGGCTTTGGTGATGGGGTAGTGCTGCTGTTGCTGGGCGAGGATGAGGGAGTCGCTGACTTCGAGCATGGCGAAGGAAAAGGCGAGGAGTGCGCCGGCGAGGACGTTGGCGGCGATGAGCGGGAAGGTGATGCGGCGCAGGGTGCGCAGGGGAGGGCAGCCGAGATTTTGCGCGGCTTCTTCGAGGGTCTCGCTGGTTTGCTGGAGCCCGGCGACGGCGCTGCGGACGACGTAGGGCAGACGGCGCACGGCGTAGGCGATGATGAGGAGGAGGGTGGGGTCTTTGCTGGGATTGAGGAAGGAGAAGGTGTGGCCGGGTTGCGTCATGGAGAGGTAGCCGAAGGCGAGGACGAGGCCGGGGACGGCGAGGGGGAGCATGGCGATGGCGTCGAGCAAATGGCGGCCCGGCAGTTTTGTGCGGACGATGACGTAGGCGATGGCGAGTCCGAGGATGATGTCGAACGCGACGCTGAAGGAGGCGTATTTGAGGGAGTTGGTGATGCTGGGGACGGTGAGGTAGTGGCCGAGCGCATCGGCGAAGTGGCGCGTGGTGAATTCCGCCGGGAGGACGGTGCGATACCAGTCGCCCGCGAAACTTTCCAACACGACGCCGATGTGCGGCAGGAGGGCGATGAATGTGATGCCGGCAAAGGCGAGCGCGCAGAGTGTGCCCTTTGCGCCGGTGAGCGTGCGTGCGCCGGATGCGGTGGTCGCTTTGCCCGACATGGCGTGCTCGCCACGGCCAAAAAGCAGCTTGCTCGCGAGGTAGAGCAGGAGCGTGGCGGTGAGCATCACCACGACGAGTGCGAAGGGAAACGGGTTGCCGGAGATTTCCTTGATGCCGTAAAAAATCTGCACGCTGGTGACGCGCGCGTAGTCGAAGATGAGCGGCGTGCCCAGCTCGGTGAATGCGAAGATGAACACGATGGTGCCGCCGGCGAAAAGGCCCGGCATGATGAGCGGAAGCGTGATGCGCCGGAAGCGGCGGAGGCCCGTGCAGCCGAGGTTCGCGGCGGCTTCTTCCATCGCGGGGTCGAGGTTTGCGAGGGCGGCGGTGAGATTGAGGAAGAGGATGGGGTAGAGGTGCAGGGCGTTTAATATCACGATGCCCCAGAATTGCCCGCGCCCCAGCCAGTCAATCGTCGCGCCGGGATCGAGGATGCCGAGTTGCGTGAGCAGTGTATTGAGCGCGCCGTATTGGCCGAGCATCGCGCGCACGCCGATGGCACCGACGAACGGCGGGAGGATCATCGGCACAAGCACGAGGGCGTTCAGAATTTTCTTCCCACGGAAATCGTAGCGGTCGCTGAGGAATGCGAGCGGCATCGCGATGGCGAGCGTGGCCACGGTGCTGGCAAGCGCGAGTAGGAAGCTGTTGCGCAATCCCTCGACGTAGATCGGGTTTTTAAAAACCTCCGCGATGTAGGCGAAGGTGAAGTGCCCATCCCAATCGAAGAACGCCCGCTGCACCGTGGTGACGAGCGGCCAGACGAAGAACGCGCCAAGCAGCGCAATCGTGGCGGCCCAGACGAACCATGCGAGGCTTTTGGACATACGGGCGTTCCTATTTATGATTTATGATTTGGAGAGCACGCAACGGCAGGAACGCACCGCCTGGCGTGGATTGATGATTTTGGAAAACGATCCACGAAGCCGAACGAGCACCGTCCGCCCAAATCATAAATCGTAAATCATAAATCATAAATTGCCCCCTTTCGTCGCTTCGCGGTTCACGAGCAGCCAGTAGTGGCCCAGCTCGGCGACGGCGGCGGAGAAGCTGTCGAAATCCATCGGCTTCACGACATAGCTGTTGGCGCCCAGTTTGTAGCTCTCGATCACGTCCCGCTCCTCGTTGGAGGAAGTCATGACCACCACGGGCAGGAGTTTGGTGCGCGGGTTGGTGCGAATGGCGCGCAGCACTTCGAGGCCGTCCACCTTCGGGAGCTTCAAGTCCAGCAGCACCACCTTGGGATGAGAGTTTGGATCGCGGCTCGCGTAGGGACCGGTGCAAAATATCCAGTCGAGCGCCTCCTGGCCGTCTATTACATGGATGACGCGGTTGGCGAGGTTGCGTTCTTTTAGCGCGAGCAGAGTCAGCTCGGCATCGCGCGGGTTGTCCTCGACGAGGAGGATTTCGATTTCGGGATGGGTGTTCATGGTGAAATTTATGATTTACGATTTATGATTTACGATTTTGGACGGCGGCGGTTCGCCGTTTTGTGGTGAGGATTTTTTGGCTTCGGAGATGAGGGTTCGGAGCATGAGAGACGATGGCGAGCGACCGCCCCAAATCATAAATTACTCCCCCTCCGTGTCGGTATGGTGAAATAAAACGCCGCCCCCTCGCCAACTTTCCCCTCGGCGCGGACGGTTCCGCCGTGGCGGTGAACGATGCGCTGGACGAGCGCGAGGCCGATCCCGGTGCCTTCATATTCCGTATCGTTGTGCAGGCGTTGGAAGACGCCGAAGAGCTTGTCGCGGTATTTTTCATCGAAGCCGACGCCGTTATCCTTCACGTAATAAGTCGTCGTGCCGTTGTCGCCCGTGGCCCCGACTTCGATGGCCGGGGCCGCTTGCTTGCGGCTGAATTTAACGGCATTGCCGAGGAGATTTGCGAAGACCTGCCGCAGCATCGCAGAATCGCCCTGCGCCGGTGGCAGCGGTTTGAGATCCAGGCGCGGCGCGGGTGCGGGCGCATCCTTGGTCAGTCGTTCAAACTCGGCGCGCACCATGGCGGTCATATCAATATCAGCACTCTCCACGCGCTGGCGGCCCATGCGCGAAAAGGCCAGCAGGTCGTCAATCAGGCAGCCCATGCGCTGGGCCTCGCTGGTCACCACCCCGAGCAGACGAAGACCCTCCGCATCCAGTTGGTCGCTGTGTTTCTTTTCGAGCATCCGCACATAGCCGTTCACGGCACGCAGCGGTGCGCGCAGGTCGTGCGAGACGCTGTAGGAAAATGCCTCCAGCTCCTTGTTGGTGCTCTCCAGTTGGGCCGTCCGCTCGCGCACGCGCTGTTCGAGTTCGGCATTCAGGCGGTGGACTTCCTCCTCGGCGTGTATGCGCTCGGTGATGTCCACGGACACGCCAAGCACCGCCGGCTTCTCCGAGCCGGGGATTGGCAGCGGCACCTTGTGCGTCTGCAAAATTTGCGTATTGCCCGCGCGGTCGGTCCGCCGCTCTTCCGCGATGAACTTCGCGCGACCGTTCTCGATCACCTCCATGTCGTCCTGCCGGAAATGCGCGGCTTGTGTCGCGTCGGGTAGGAGTTCCGCATCCGTGCGTCCGATCATTTCTTCGTGCGTCAATCCGACCGCCTGCGCCAGCGCCCGATTCACGAAGAGGAAGCGCCCATCGGCATCCTTGGCAAAAATGAAGTGCGGCACGAGGTCCATCACCGTCCGCAGCCGCTCCTTGCTTACGCGCAGCGAGTCCTCGGCGCGCTTGCGCTCGGTGATGTCCAGATTCGTTCCCACCACCCATTCGGCCTGCCCGTGTGCATCCGTGCGGACAGTTTCCACCGCCTCGATGTGGCGGTGCTCCCGGTTATCCGCACGCTGGATACGGAAGGCGCGGATGCTGCGCCCGACGCGGCGGACCGTGTCTTGCAATATCGCTTCCTGCCCGGCCAAATCCTCCGGCAGCACGGCTTGGCTCCAGATATTGTATGGCACAAAGCCGTCCACGGTCGGTGCGACGCCATAAATTCGGAACATCTGCGCGTCCCATCGGATACCGTTGGTGAGGAGATTCCATTCCCAGATGCCGACCTCCGTCGCTTCCGTGGCAAGCCGCACTCGGGCCTCGCTCGCTCGCAGAGTTTCGCTGGCGGTTTGCAAAGTGCGGTCGCGCTCTTGAATGCCTGCCAGCATTTGATTGAAGCCGTCCGCGAGCGTGCCGATTTCGTCGTCGCCGTGCTTCGCTGCCCGCACCGAATAATCCTTCCCTTCCTCCACGGCCTGCGCGGTGCCGGTCAGGGCCAAGATCGGACGAGAGATTATCCGCTGAAACTCGCTGGAAAGCCAGAGGGCCAGCACCACCAATCCGGCCAGCACACCGAGCACGATCCACCCCTCCATCTTCAGCCGCGCGTAATACTCGGCCCTATCCGAGCGTAGATAAATGTGGCCCACCGTCTCCCCCTCGCTGCGGATGGGGTGAAAAAATTCCACATGGTCGCCGAGAAACCGGGGGGTGCCAAAGTTTCCCGCAGGCAGCGCCGGGAAGGCGAACGCATCCATATCCGCCCGGCGGTAGCTGGCGAAGACCTTGCCGTCCGGCTCATAAAGTGCAGCCGCAACCATCTCCGGACGGGCCTGAAGCGTCGCCAGCGTCTCCTCGGCGCGATCCGCATCATCGAATTCCAGCATGGATCGCATACTCACCGCGAGCAACTCCGCCCTTGCTTGCAGATCCCTCACCACGCGCGTGCGCAGATTGGCCATCTCGTAACCGAAGATCAGCACCGCCGCGAGCACGAGCGGGACGATGCTCGCAGCAAGGATGGCCATTGTGAGCTTGCGCCGGATGGAGATGTCGCGGAAGGGCTTCATGGCTGTGGGGCATCGCTGCCGGATTTGGGCCAGACCCGCTTGGCCGCGCCGAGCAGATCTGAGCGGAACTTGATCCCTGCCCGTGCCGCAGGGTCGAGTTTCACTTCAAAACACACGGTGTCTTTCACCAGCAAAAAATTGATCATCACGCCCTGAACGAAGAGCGCGTCATCGTCGCAGACCGCCGCCGGGGATTGCTGCACGGTGCTCTCCGAGCGCGCGACGGTCGTGACTTTGATCCTACCAAGCTCCTCGAACCCCATGCTGCCAAACTCCGACTCTGCGGCCCAGCCGTTCACGGCGGCCAGCACGGTCAACCCCGCCGCCAGCAAGCGGGTGGCGTTGCCGTTGTCGCCCGGCACGGGAGCGGGCGTGGATTTCCTACGAGAGTCATTGGTGGGTGATGAGTTCATGGATTTCATGCTTCAGCGGCGGGTTGGAGGTTTCGGTGGGTTGTGGTCTTTCTTGATGCGCAATGCAAGGTTTCGCCTGCGTGCGTGCGCGGGTGGAATCCATGCCAAATGTGCGGACCGATCGGTGAAACTTTGCGGTCAGTGTTTGCGCAAGGAGCGGCGACATTCCTATCGCCGCTCCAGCTCCCCGTGCCCAGCCGGGGCTGTTGTTTGTTGTGGGCGTGATCCGGTGGCTGACGCCGCCGGCTAATTTCGGCGCGGCCCACCGGGCCTAAATCGCCGTGTGGTTTTAGCGGGTGAGTTTTTTGAGTTGCTCCGCAGTTTCATCGAGCGCGTCGAGCGAGCGCACCACGCCGTCTTTGTCCAGTATCCACGCGGTGGGCAGGGCGTTGATGCCGAGGGTTTGAATCAGCGGGCTGTCCCAGCTTTTGCCATCCCACGCGATGGGAGTTTTCACATTTTGCCCGGCAAGAAATGCGTCCAGCGGCTTGCGCTCGTCATCGAGACTGATGCCGATGAACACGGCATCCGCCGAGGCGCGCTGCAAGTCGGCGAACGCTTTTTTTGACGGCGCACTCCACGTTGCGAAAAAGAGAATGATGACGGGTTTGCCGCGCCAGTCCTTGGCATCCACGGGCGTTCCATCGAGCGCAGTGAAGTGCAAAAGAAGCACCTTTCCGAAAAACGAAAGGCGCTTCAGGTCGTCCGTAATTTGCGCGAGAGTGCCGGGGTCTTTCGCGAGTTTTTGCGCGGAGAGCAGGAGGGTCTCCTTCGTTTTTGGCTGTCTATCGAAAAGCCGGGAGACCTCAGCGAGCATGGCACCAAGACGGTGATCCTCGCCGTGCTTGCGCTGAAAATCCTGCGCGGCGTCGAGCACTTCGTCGCGTTCCTTTGCAGTCGGGCGCTTGCCGCGCAACCTGCGCATTTGCTCGGAGACTCTGGCGAAATCCACATCCGCCTGCTGTGCCGGAGTGGTGGCGAAAATCTGCGCGTCATTCAGCAAGCGGGCCGCTTCTGCGGGGGCTGGCTCGTCTTTCAACTCGGCACGAAGACCGAGCAAACGCGATAGCCGCAGTCGCGCATCGCACGCATTTTCATCGCCGGTATGCGCTGCGATATATTCGCGCAGTGCGTGCTCCTGTTTCTCCAAATGAGCGAGCGAAAGCTGGCGGGCTTCCACGGCAGTCTGTGGCTGCACACCGGGGCCGGCGTCGAGAGCGGTGACGTGCGCCCAATCCTCGCGCACGTCGCCAGCGAAGGCGGATGAAGCGAGGAGCAGGATGAAAAGCGGGCGCATGGGATGAAGATGCCGGATGCGCGCAGGCAGATGCAAGACGGGGGGAATATGCCCGCATCTTTTTGCTCCCAAATTTGAACGATGGCGGCATTCTCCGCGTCGCACACACACTAACTATGAAAACACACATCGCATTATTCGCAGCCGTCGCTCTGGCGTTCGGCCTCACACAAGCCTGCACCGCCGCGCCCAAGGATTGGGTCGGCAAAGAACTGCCCGCGCTCGGCGTGGATTACATGGGGAAAGCGCCCGATGTGAAAGGCCATGCAACCATCGTTGAATTTTGGGCCACATGGTGCCCGCCGTGCCGCCAGTCCATTCCTCACCTCAATGAGTTGAACAAAAAATTCCAGGCCAAGGGGCTCGTTGTCATCGGCATCACGGATGAGGAAAAAGGCGCTGTGGAAAAATTCCGCAAAGGCGTGCCGATGGAATACAACGTGGCGATTGATAAAGGCGGCAAACTCAGCCAGCAATTTGGCATCACTGGGATTCCGCACGCATTCATCGTCGGAAAGGACGGCAAGATTGTGTGGGAAGGACATCCCGCCAGCTTGAACGAAAGCGTGATCGAGAACGCTCTCAAGTAACGCGCCGAAAATTTTTCACGACGCCCGCCTTTGCATCCGCGAAGGCGGGCGTTTTGTTTAGCGTGATTTTTCCACCGGCACGATGGTGACGAAGATCGGGCGGTGGTCGCTGGCGTCGAACCAATTTGGCGAGCGATAGACGGTCGCCGTTTCGCGGCGCGTCTCGGGCCAGAGGCCGGGGGAGACGAAGAGGTAATCAATGCGGGAGTATTGGTCGGCGAATTTCCAATAGTGCGTCCAGCGGTCGCCGACTGAGTCCTTCGCCCACAAGTCGCTCATGTGGGTGGGCGTGCCTTTCGCGCCGGTGATCTCGGCAAACATCGGTTCGTTTTTCGTGTCGTTGCAATCGCCGTAGCAGATGAGGTTCGTTTCGGGCGCGGCTGTGAGGACGGCATCGAGATGCTCGCGAAGTTTCGCCGCTTCGTGACGGCGGATGAGCGCCTCGCCCTCGGGAGTCGGGAGTTTGGATTTCAAATGCACGCCGACGCAGCGCAGTTGGTATTCGGGTGTGATTTGCACAGTCGCGTCGAGGATGCCGCGCTTCATTTCGAGATCTTTGCCGTCGAGGGTGAAAGTGACGTGCTTCGTGGAATTGCGCGCTACGATGGGGAAACGACTGAGCAGCGCGACGTGGCGGTCGGGGTCGCCCGCTTGGAGATACTCGCTGTCTTTAAAGACGAGGCCCGCTTTTTCGAGTCGCGCTTTGAAGTCCTCAAACATCTTCGGCGATCCCATTTCGGAGACGCCGAGGATGTCCGGGTTGATGTCCTTGATCACCGTGATGAGCGCTTCGATTTCCTTTTCCGTCTTCGGCTTCGCGCGATGATCCGCCGGAGCGGTCTGGTCGTCGCCGAGATAATTGCGAACATTGTAGGCGCAAAAAATAATGCCCTTTGCGGGATCGTGTTCTTCGCCGCGAAGTGTGACCGCGATGAAAAGGAGGAGCAGGAGGTGTTTCATGGATTGGGATAAAAAGAAACAGGCCCGCCGGTTTGGCGAGCCTGTTTCTGTGAAATTTGGAGTGTGCGATTAAGCGACCGTTCCCGAATGATGGTCGGTGCTCACGGGCGCGGCTGGCTGGCTGGCGATGGGCTGCGTGCCGGGCACTGCCTGCGTCTGGACGGTTTGCGTTTCAATTTGTTTTGCCGGCTGCGGCGTAGGTTCACGAAGGATTTCATCCTGAATGTCGTTCTTCGCTTTTGAAAACTCGCGGATGGCCTGGCCGAGACCCTTGGCGAGGTCGGGCAGTTTTTTTGCGCCAAACATCATCAAGAGGATGAAGAAGACGAAGAGCATCGTCATCGGCGACAGATTCGCGAGCACGGGTGTGAATGGAATGTTCATGGTGTGTGAGTTGTTGCAGGCTGTTTAGCACCCATACTGGCGTGCTGCAACCGCTGTTTCGTTACAGGGTGACAATCCAAATTCGCCGCAGGAATTAGCGTTTGAGTGAAAGAGTTTAAAACCTCGGTGCTCGACAGAGCGGCCCGATTTTTGAAACTGCGCGCATGATCGAAGAAACATTGAACACTCACCAGAAAGCGCTGCGGGTGAATCTCGACAGACGGTGGTATGGAAGCTTCGCAGAAATCGGCGCGGGGCAGGAAGTAGTCCGGTGGTTTTTTCGCGTAGGCGGGGCGAGCGGCACGGTGGCGAAAAGTATGTCCGCCTACGATATGGCGGTGAGCGATGCGATTTACGGCACGGCGGATCGCTACGTCTCGCGCTCGCGTTTGCAGGCGATGCTCGATCATGAGTTCGCGCTCAACATCGAGCGTCTCTCGGCATCGCGTGGTGACAGCACTTCGTTCTTCGCGTTCGCAAACACAGTGGCGACGCGCAATTTCGCCGGCACGAACGAGTGTCACGGCTGGCTCGGTGTGAAATTTCAGGCGCAGCCGCACGACGAGCCGAGTCAGGTCATCATCCACGTGCGGATGCTCGATACCGACGCTGCCGCGCAGCAAGAGGCACTCGGCATCGTCGGCGTGAATCTTTGCTACGGTTGCTTCTTTATTCACCATGTGCCGGAGAAGCTCGTCGAGAGCCTGCTCGATGATCTCACCACGGGCCGCATCGAGATTGATATGATCGAATTCAACGGCATCGAGTTTCGCACGGTGGACAACCGGCTCATGGCGCTGAAGCTCGTGCAAGTCGGACTCAGTGGCGCAGCGATGTTCGGGCCGGATCGCGCGGTGCTCCAGCCGAGCGAGTTTTTTTACCACAAGGCCGTGCTCGTCGAGCGCGGCAGCTTCCGCCCAGTGACACATGTGAACGTGGACATGATGCGCTGTGCGATGGAGAAATTCACCGCCGAGCCATCGGTCGCTGGCAAGCCGGTGGTGCAGGTGATGGAGCTGACGATGAACAATCTTCTCGCGACCGGCGCGATGGATCGAAAGGACTTCCTCGCGCGCACCGACGTGCTCAGTGCCTGCGGGATGACCGTGATGGTTTCCGACTACAGTGAATTTTTCCGCCTCGCCGCGTATTTTGCGCGTCTTACGAAGGAACGCATCGGCCTCGTGCTCGGCGTGCCCACGCTGCTGGAAATTTTTCAGGAAAAATACTACGCGCAACTGCCCGGCGGAATTCTGGAGAGCTTCGGTCGCCTTTTTAAAAATGATCTCAAGCTCTTTGTCTATCCGCTCCAGGAGCAGATCGGCGGGATGCTCTCGACCGTGGAAACGCTGCAAGTCGCGCCCGATTTGCAAAAGCTCTACGAGTATCTGCGCGACCGCGGCAGCTTCGTGGGGCTCGATAATTACAAGCAGGAATACCTCTCCATCTTCAGCCGCGATGTCCTCAATCGCATCGCAGCGCACGATGCTGAGTGGGAGAAAATGGTGCCCGCCGCAGTGGCGGATTTGATCAAAGCCCGTGGCTTTTTTGGTTACACAAAAGGAACCCGTTGATGGACGACGACTGGCGCTCGCGTAACAAGATGAGTTCCCGCGAAGGCGTGAAAGCCGCCGCCGCGATCCTCGGTCTCCTCGCCGCGTGCATCCTCGTCCTCTGGGTGCTCACGCATTTGATGCGGTAGCGCATTGAACTTTCCGCAAGTGTCCACATAACTGCCAAGCTCATCCATTCACCTACGATCCAACCAATGAAAAAAATCCTCATCACGCTACTCTCGCTTCTTTCCATCCACGCATTCGCGGAGGAAAAGGCGGGCATCCCAAAGGCTCACACGACGCGCAATATCGAGGGATGGAATGTGCGCGTGGATGACCGGCTTTTAAAAGGAGATGGGGCGGCGATTGGCGAGCGTGCGCTGAAGTTGCTGAATGCGCGACTCGTCGCGAACACCATCGTGGTGCCGGAGAAAGCGCTGGAGAAGTTGCGCGCGATCACCATCGAGCTGGACCTCGACTACGCGGGGCTGCATCCGATGCAGTATCACCCCGCAGCGGGTTGGCTGAAGGAGAACGGCTACAGCGAGACGGTGGCGAAGTGCGTCCACATTCCC
>JAYUIF010000017.1:0-2602 GCA_043766295.1 Spartobacteria bacterium
CTGCACCATCATGCGCTCTTCGTAGTAGGGAACCTGGCGTGCGATTTCGGTGATCATTTCGGGGCGCTCGGGGCGCGGCCCGACGAAGCTCATTTCGCCTCGGAGCACGTTCCAGAGTTGCGGGATTTCATCAATGCGGTAGCGGCGGAGGATGCTGCCGATGCGTGTGACGCGCGGGTCGCGGCTACCGTTTGCGCCGCCTTGCGCCCATTGTGCGCCGGCTTTTTCGGCGTCCATGCACATGGTGCGCAGTTTGATCATCGAGAAGGGTTTTCCAAAGCGTCCGCTGCGTGTCTGGTGAAAAAGAATGGGGCCGCGCGAGGTGAGTTTCACCAAGAGCATGGCGAGAAGGAGCAAGGGGAGACCGAGGATCAAACCGAGTGTGGAGGTGACGACGTCGAAGAGGCGTTTGACTTTGCGGATATAGAGAAGATGCGGCTCGCCGCTGGCGTTGAGGAGCCATTCAGGAGAGATCAATTCCAGCGGGACGTGCTGGTCAATTTCCTCGCAGAGGATGATGAGCGGCATGACGCTGATGCCGGAATAGCGCAGTTTGCAAAACTGGCGGCTGAGTGAGGCGTTGTTGAGGCTCTTGCCGGTGACGAGCACGCGATTCACGTTATGGATGCGGATGATGTCGGCGAGGTCGTCCACTTTTCCCAGCATCGGATGGCGTGCGGTGGGCTGGTAGCCGAGGCCGGCCACGACGCCGACGAAATCGAGGTGCTTCAGCCCGATGTCGGAAAAGATGTGCGTCTCGCCCTCGTCGAAGGCGCTGGTGACGATGTAGGCGACGCGCTCGCGTGCGGTCTTGAGGGAGTGGAGGAGGTAGGCGTGGTGGGCAATGGAGAGAATGATGAGGGCGCCCGCGTTGACTGCCATGAACGAGCGGCCCAGAGGGTGTGCGGTGAAAACGTAGGCGACGCCGATGAGCATCAGCATCGAAAACAGGATGCAGCCGTTGAGCAGGAAAAAGCGTCGCGCTGCGCTCTTGTTCAGGCTCTGCGAGGTGTAGAGCCCGGTGATGTAGATGGAGGAGGAAAACACCATCGCAGCGATGGCGAAAGATGGCCAGTATCTCTCCACCACGAGGGCTGCGGTGAAGTCCGTGTAGTTGATGGCGATATTTGCGCCGATGACGCAGCTCGCACAAAAGAGGAACGCATCCAACAGGAAGTGCATGGTCACTTGGAACCAGTGCTTTCCGAGGAGTCCGTTGGAGTTCATTTAGAAAAGGGATTGGGAATGTTTGGAGCTGACGGCTCAAGGCATCCGTTCGGTGGAGATGCGAAAAGCGATTGGTCAAAATGGCCGTAGGAATACGTAGTGCAAGAGAAATATCCATTGCCTCGTCCCTCTATTTTCCCGGTCGCGTTTCTCTATGAACGCAGCAGCCTATCGTAAGCTTCAGCCGCAGCCTGCCATGTGAAAGCACTGCCGTATTCCGCGATGCGTTTTTTGTCCGGCGGGGTGAGCAAAGTTTTTTGCAGGGCGGCTGCGAGTGCTGGCACATCGCGGGGCGGAGTGAGCTGGCCGAGGAAGTCGTGACGGTGGACTTCGGCGATGCCGCCGACGCGCGAGGCGACCACAGGCAGGCCGCTGGCGAAGGCTTCGAGGATGACGTTGGGCACGCCCTCGTTGTCGCTCGGCAATGCGAGCACATCGGCGGCGCGCATGAGGCGGGCGATGCCGTTGGCGTCGTGCCTGCCGGTGAAATGAACACCCGACGCATGGCCGAGTTTTTCCGCGAGCGAGCGCAGTTCCGCTTCGAGCGGGCCGCCGCCGGCGAGGACGAGTTGAGTTTCGCGCAGCTCGGGAATTGCGCGCAGGCGGGCGTGGGCTTCGAGGAGTGCGTGCGGGTTTTTGATCGGCAGGAAATTTCCCACGAAGAGGATTATGGGCGCGCGCTCGGGAAGTTTAAACGCGGCACGGGCTTCGGTGCGCTCGGCGTCGGTGGGCGGGTGAAATGCGCCCACGTCCACGCCATTATAAATGGGGAACAGGCGATCTTTTCGCAGTCCTGTCTCCGCGAGCAGACGGGCCAGCTCCGCGCTGCGTGTGATGATTGCCGATGCGCGCGTGAGGAGTTTTGCCATCACTTTGCGGCGCGCGGGCATTTTCAAATACTGATGCACATCGGAGCCCTGGGCGATGGCGACGAAGCGGAAGTGAAATTCCTCCTGCAAGCGCGCGACGGCGCACGCATCCGGGAAAAGCCACGAGCACAGCACGACATCGAAATGCGCTTCGCGTCGCGCGGCATGGAGGTGGCGGCGCAGCGCGCGGGCGGCGAGTTGGTGATTCCAGAGCGAGCCAAATTTCGGCACGTAGTGCGTGGGCACGAACGTGGGCCGCAACGCCACATCCGCCGCGCGCGGCTGCCAGCCTTTTCGCGCCCAAGGCAGCACGGGCCGCAGTGCGAGTGTGTGGATTTCCCAACGCGAGGAGAGCGCGTGGAGCACGGCGGCGTTATCCAGCCCGCGATAGGGCTCGCGCATGTCGGGGAAAAGGTTGCTGATGAAAAGCAGGCGCACGTTTTTAGTGAGCAGGAATCGGCGGTGCGTGGCCAGTCATCAGTGCGTGTCGCGCGGGAGCATGAGGG
>JAYUIF010000018.1:0-6229 GCA_043766295.1 Spartobacteria bacterium
GTATATCGGGGATATGCCAACTCAGATTTTCAGTTGCTAAAGAAGCCCGAACCCGCTCCCCTCCGCCCGCCATGCCAACCGCACTCCGCCCCTGCCAACGCCACTGCGGCTCAATACTGTGTTAGGCGTCATAGCATCGTTTCTCGTGAGAGCATCACTTTCCATCTTCTTCCTTGCGGCAAGCCTGCTGGCTCTCATCGGCTGCAAACCTGTTTCGATTCAAGAAAGCCCACCATCAACCACTCCCAATTACTCCGCTCAAGCTGAGATCGATGGATACACCATTCATGTTGATCTTACCTCCATCCATCCGTTTCTCGCGGAGTATCGCAAGGTTGTTCAGGTCACTCATGGCGACAAGCTCATTACCACCAAGGAGTTCGTGGACACTGGCGGCTTTGCATCCCTCTATTTTCTCCGCGACGGCACTCGCATTACCATTGTCGATGGTGTTCTCAACGGCTTTGTGCTCGATGTCGGCACAGGCGACATCTCCGAAGTCAACCGGGACTCAATTCCACGGGACTTCGCCAAGAAGAGTTTCGGCCGGTTTATGTTTATTGACGATCCGAAACGCAGCTACAAGTGGTTCACTGCCGAAAACCTTCCAAAATGGGTCAACCAATGACGCCTAACCCCTATGAAAGGTGTCAAGGTGGAGCGTAGGGAAAATTAAAATTGGATTGGGATCTTTGAGTGTTACATACGGAGGTGAGGTGGGACTTTGGGGCTTTTGCGAACGGCCTTGAGCGGGACAACGGAAGCGCTGGGCATCCAAGGTTGACTCGGACGCCCCTCTCGGCGTCCTCGCCCTTCGGGCAGCCTGCGGCTGTCAATCTCGGCGAGCGGCAGCGTTCCTTTCCACCGCCGCTTCCGCGACGATGGAAAGGGGCTGCGCCAACGGCTCCGCCGTCGCTGAGCTTGGTGTCGTTGATATGGCTGTTTGTTTGAAAGAGTGCGGCGAGGAGGGTTGCGAACCGGGGCCGGGAGCTGGAGCGGCGACATCAGCATGGCGAAAATTCACCAGCGGGCCGCAGCCGTAGCGGGGCGTTGTAAAACAAACCGTCGTGCGGGATGGCGAAAAAATGCGTTGCCCTCGCGGGGCGGGTCGCTACGTTGCGCGCCCTTTATTATGGCTGACCAAGCGAACAAATATCCGGAAAACGTGCAGGGGAAATTCTATGTGGATGACCAGTGCATTGATTGTGATCTGTGCCGCGAGACGGCACCGGCGAATTACAAACGCAACGATGACGGCGGTCACAGCTATCTCTACAAGCAGCCCGAAAATCCTACGGAAGAGGCGCTGTGCAAAGAGGCGATGGATGGCTGCCCGGTGGAGGCCATCGGCAGCGACGGCGTTTAGTGAAACGCTGATTCAAGCCCGCGACGCTGCGATTTTTTCAAAAGCATCCGTCCTCGATGGGCGGGGGCTTTTTCTTTCGATGATGATGAAGGATTTCTGTCGCGTGCGGCGTGTCTTTTCGCAAACACTGCGCGCATGAAACCGCAACTGCGCGCACGGGTGATCGCCGAATGGCGGGGGCTGCCGGAGACGCCGTTCCCGCAGAATACATCGAAGCCGGTGGGCGTGCTCGTGGCGAAGTTGATGGCGCAACTCGGGCTCGCAGACCGGATGCGCGAGGAGGAGATCGTGGCGGCGTGGCGTGAGGTGGTGGGGGATTTTCTCGCGCAACATTCGCAGCCGGTGAAGCTCGTGGAGGGCGTGCTGTATGTGCGGGTGCTCCAGCCTTCGATGCACTTCGAACTGGAGCGGACTTGGCGGCCCGAGATCGTGAAGAAGCTGAAGCTGCGTTTCGGGCGCGCGGTGCGGGATGTGAAGTTTCGCGTTGGGTAATTGATTGCCGAAGGCGCGATGCGGATTCAGCGTGCGGCGATGCGCGATCAGATTGTCATTTCACAGCTCGGTGTCTCGGCGTTCATCGGGGCGTTTGAGGAGGAAAGAAAACGTCCGCAGCGGCTCCGCGTTTCGCTCGTGCTGGAGCCGCGTCGCGATTTCAAAAACCTCGGCGATACGCTGGCGAATACGGTGGATTACGATGCGGTGTCGCGCGCGGTGAAATCGCTCGCGGCGGAGGGAGAGCGGTTGCTGGTGGAGACGCTGGCGGAGGAAATCGCGGCGCATTTACTCGTAAACTACGCGCTCGCGGCGGTGGAGGTGGAGGTGCGGAAATACATTTTGCCGGACACCGAGTTTGTTTCCGTGCGGCTGCGGCGCGAGGCGTAGCGGAGTTATTGCGCGAGGCGCTCCTGGAGTTGCTGGAGGGAGGGGTTGAGTTCGGGGAAGCGGTTTGTTTTCAGCCATTCGCCGACGGCTTGTTTCAGTCCTGCGCTGCGCTGTGGCGGATCTTCCTCGGGCGGTGGATCGGTGACGAGCGTGTCGCCTGCAAAACTGCCGGGGCTGGCCAGCACGGCGAGGAGTTTTCCTTTTTCGCGCGCGTCCACATCGGTGCGGCTGAGGTAGGCTTCGAGGGCGGCGCGCTGCGCGGGCTGCGAGAGGTCGGCTTTGCTGAAATAGTCGGCACGGAGGAATGGTTTGTCGGCGAGTTCGGCGCGGTTGGTGTTGAGGAAATTCATCACGTCGAGCGGTGCCATTTCCGCGAGGCGATCGAGGGCCATGCCGGCGCCGCGTTGAAGTGTTTTGTCATCGCCACGGACGATCTCCGCGAGGTCGGTGACGAAGGTGGCGTCGCGCGAGAAAACGATCACATCAAATGCTTCGAGGAAGCCACCGCTCGGCTGCTGCCGCCACGGCTGGTAGTGGAGCATTTCGCGCGACTTGGCGGCGAGAAATGCGCGGTCGCCCGGCGTGCCCCACGCGACGTTGCGAAGAGCGACGGCCCATTCGTCGGCGGAGGTTTTCTTTTCCAGCAATGCGCGGGAGACTGCGGCGGCTTCCGGGCCTTCGGTGGTTTTGCAGATGCGGCCAAGGATATCCAAAAGTAGGACGCGTAAAGTGGGTGCGCCGCCAAGTTCGCCGCCTTTGCCGAGGGCGAATGATTCGCCGGTGAGCGCGTCCTGGCCGGTGGCGAGAAATTTCACAATGGCTGCGATGGCTTGCGCGGGATCGGCGGCGAGGAGGGCGCGGCGGAAGGCGTCGAGTTCAGCGGGCGAGTGTGTGCCGGCGCGGAGTTTGTCGAGGATGCGGGCGAGTTGTGCGGCGGGAGAAAGGTCGAGCGGCGTGGTGCTGGGCGTGGTTTTTCCCGCTGCGTCGGCGGGATTTTCGGTCTTGGTGGAAGGCGGTGTTTGCTGCCCGGGCTCCGCGCGATTTTGCTTCAGCAAGATGAGCCAAGCGCCGACGAAAACGAAGAGGAGAACGAGCGTGACGACAACAAGCTGGCGGAGATTTTTCACCGTGAAAATGCGCCGTCGCTGCGGCGTGCCGCTACTTTAATAGCGCAGATAAGTGGAGATGAATCGCGCGCCGGTTGCATTGATGGCGCGGATGCCGCCGGTGGGCGGGTCGTCACTCCCTGCGACGATGACGCCGACGATTCGGAGATCGTTGGGAGCAACCGTTGCGAAGACCGGGCCGCCGGACATACCGCCCTCGAAAGTGAGCGTGTCGTTTTCATAAAACGCACTGAATGTCTGGTAAAAGCTACTGCGCGGTTCGACGAAAAGCATGTCGTCGCCGGTGTGCGTTTCCGCACCGTAGCCGATGCAGATATTATAGATGCTGCCGGTGATGAGAGAGAGGTCCGATTTCCATCCAGCGAAAGAGCCATCGCTGGGCATCGTTTTGAAACGGACGCCGCCGAGGTCGTAGGCAAAGGCGCGCACGGAATCCGCGCCATTGCGTGTGACGGCGTTCTGGTAGCCACCGAAAACAAAGATGCGGTTGGCCATGACGTGCGTGGCGATTTTCTGCCCGCTGCGTGCGCGGTTGAATTCCATGTCATAGCTCCATCCAGCGTCCACATCCCAGATGTTGTGAGCGGCGGTGAGCACGCTGAGTTTATTAATCACCGTGCCGCTGCCCTGAAAGTCGTAGTCGCCGCTGGAGAAAATAAGTTGCCCAGCCATCGAGTAAGGAAATTTTTCCGTCAATGTCGCTCCGATCACCGCTGGCCGGCTGACGCTTTGCGCAACGAGTGGTGTTGCTGCGAGCAGCAGGATTGCGCTGAGAAATTTGAAGAGGCGGTGCATGGAAGTGCCGATTGAGACGGGATGTTAGCGGTGTTTGTTCATTTGTAAAACGCTGCTTTTGCGAAGGAGTTGCAGTTTCTTTGAGTGCAAAACCACGCCCGTTCTGCAAAGCAAGCAGTCCGCCATGCGTCCCGAAAAAAACAAGCGCGTAGAAATCAATCCCGCCCAGCAGGGCCTCGCCGGTCTCGGCGGTATGCTCGATGGGCTGAAATTGGGGCCACTGCCCGCTGGCCCTACTCAAACAAAGTCTGCGGAATTGCAGAAAGCACGACGCCTCGGACGTGTCATCCTGCGGCGTGAGACAGCGCATCGCGGCGGCAAGGCGGTTATTGTCATCCATGATTTCCCGTCAGAAATTTCCGACGCGCAACTGGAGGTGCTCGCCAAGCGGTTGCGTCAGGCCCTCGGCAGTGGCGGGACTGTCAAAGATCGCACGATAGAGATGCAGGGAGACCAGGCTGCAAAGGTGCGCGGTTTTCTGGAAAAAGAAGGCTATCAGGTCGCAGGAGTGTAGGGCGCCATTTGAGAAGCTAGCCTCGGGCATGGGCTCTGCTTTTCCACATTTACCAACTTGAGTGTCAGCCCGCTTGAGGTGGTTCTAAATGGCTCAACTTTCAGCAAAAATATCCAGCTTCCCCGTCACAGACGATGAACCCCTCCCCGTCGCGGCGGTTATCGCGTCCGGCAATATGCTCAGCGCAGACAGAGACCCCACGAAGGAACTGCGCAATTTAATCGAGCAACTTCAGGACGCCGCACGCGATGCGCGGGCACGGCAGCGCATGGCGGAGGAAGAGCGCGATCATGCGATGGATGAGCTGGCGCGTTCGCAAAATGACATCAGCGCCGCACGCGATCTCGGGAAAAAAATAAAGGTGCTCCAGCGTGAGCGCGACACGTTCGCCGAACAGCACGGGAAATACGGAACAATCGTCGCCGAGCTGAAACAGAAGCTCGAAGCAGCAGAGCGCCAGCGGCTGGATGCACTGCGCCAGCGGGACGAAAAAACAAAGCTGCACGGCGATACCAGCAAGCAATTAAAGGACAGCCTCACATCGAGGGACGAAGCGGTGAAGCAGCGTGACTCCGTCGCACGCCAGCGTGATTTGGCGAAGAAGGACAAGGACGAAGCCACGGCAAAACTCACGGAGAGCCAGCGCCAACTCGCCGAGGCGCACAAGGCACTTCTCAGCGTGAAGAAAAATGCCGGTGACGCGAAGAAGGCCGACACGGAAATCCAGCAACATTACGCCGCGCTGCGACTGGCCCGCGACGCATCGGCTGCGCAAGTCGCCGAGCTTAAAAACAACGTCGGCGAACTCGAAGACAAAGTTGCCAATCTCGAATACGATCTCGAAAAAGCAGCCAAGGCGACAACACAGGCGGTGGCTATTACCGAGAAACTGCAAACGCATCTCGACGAAGCCACCAGCGAGCGCGACGCGGTCACGCGAAAGCTTACGGATTCCGAGGCCGATGCCGCTGCGCTGCACAAGCAGATCGAGGATGCCGTGACCGTCCGTGACGAGCAGGCGAGAAAATTGGAGGAGCTTGCTGCGGAGGTCGAAGAGCTGAAGAAAAAGAATGCGGCCCTCAAAAAGAAAAACACCACGCTCATCGAATCCGAGGATCGCATCAACGTTGAGATCAAAGCACTCCGCGCAGCCAACGGTGAGCACGAAGCCGAGGTGAAGGAAATCCGTGTGGAAATCGAGAAGCTCACCAAGGAACGCGATGCGGAGATTGAGGAGTTCACCAATAAACTCGATGAACTCCGAAAGGCCCACGACTCGCAATTGAGTGTAGTCAGGCACCAGCACGAAACGTCTCTCAAAGAGCGCGACGCCGCACGTCAGCGCGTATTGGAGCGTGAGACGGAGTTTGAAGAAATGCGCGCGACGATCCTTTCAACAAAGGCCGTCGCCGAACAACTCGAAGCCGAATCCTCGCAGCGTGAAAAACACATCCAATCACTCAGTCTGGTCATCGGCACGATGGAGGAGAGCGACAAGGATCAACATGTGCGTCTGGCCGGATCCGAGCGCAGTGCCGAAGTCGC
>JAYUIF010000019.1:0-14658 GCA_043766295.1 Spartobacteria bacterium
GTTTCATATTTTGGTGGTTCTTTGTGTTGTGTTTGAACACGCCTTCCACCGCCATTTTATACCTTAACCTCTGGCCCGAATTTCGGGGTCCACCTCAAAATGATCAATCGAAATTGTATCTAAATCACTCGCGGGCTCGCCCCCGCCATCGACCCCGCCCCCGCAACCAACCCTGTTACCTTCGCCAACTACAATTGTCTGCGTAAAAAACAAGACTGTGAAAAGAAGTAGTCGAATGGTCAAAACGGATTTCATGTAGGACAGCGTAATACGCGACTTCCGAATGGCAAGAGTGCGCTAAATACGGTCAATGCATCCTCGGCTGCGCAGAGCTGGTTCTCTCTGCCGCGCGGTGAATCCGTCGAAGGTTTGCCCCAGTGGTAAACAAGCGGGTAAATTCTTTTGAACGCCCGGCCACTGGCGCGGTCATAGTTCGCGTTAGGGGTGGTTCGGGCCGCTCGACGGAACAAATTCAGGGGTGGGTTTCTCCGTCGGCGGCCCGGCATTTTTTTAGGACAAAGTTTTCATCCGGGAGGCTCATTCGCCATTTGGCATTTCCTGTTTTCTCCCATTACTATCCGAGCCCGATGACATCTGACACGCCGCTCCTCGGCCTTCGCGGCTGTGTGATTGACGCTCCTGAATACGGCAAGCTCCGCACTTGGCGCGATGGCGGCGTCGTCATTGCCGATGGTCGCATCGCGGAGGTCGGCGACTTTCAGCACCTCGGAAAAAAATCGCGCGCCCGGCCCATTCGCTGGCTGCACTCGGAGCACGCGGCCATTTTCCCCGGCTTGATCGATCTGCACGCGCACGTCCCGCAATACCCCGCTGTGGCGCGTGGTCGCGGGCAACTCCTGGACTGGCTGCACGCGTGCATTTTCCCACGCGAACGCACTTTCACCGGCCCGCCCGGACAGCGCGAGGCGGCTGCGTTTTTCCCCGAGCTGGCGCGGCACGGCACGACGACGGCGATGCTCTACACGGCGATTTATGAGGATTCGTGCGACGCGGCTTTTGCGGCGGCGGCGCGCGCGGGGCTGCGCATCATCATGGGCAAAATGATGATGGACGTGGGCACCTATGGGACGCTCCAGCCACGCAAAGTCATCAGCGTTTCGATGCTGGAAAGCGAGCGCCTCGCGCGCAAATGGCACGGTGCCGCCGACGGCTTGCTCGAATACGCATTCAGCCCGCGCTTCGCCCTCTCGTGCAGCGAACGGCTCATGCGCGAAGCCGCCGCGATGGCCGCGCAATTTGGCTGCTACATCCAGACGCATCTCGCCGAGACTCGCGAGGAATGTGAGCGCGTCCGCCACATGTTCCCCGCGTGCCGCGACTACACGGAGGTGTATGAAAAATTCGGCATCGCCGGGCCGCGCACCGTCTTCGGCCACTGCATCCATCTCAGCGAACGCGAGCGCGCCGCGCTGGCTGCGAGTGGTGCGACAGTCGCGCATTGCCCCACGGCAAATCTCTATCTCTCCAGCGGCATCATGCCTCTCGCCGAGCACAAAGCCGCCGGCCTCCGCATCGGCCTCGGCAGCGATGTCGCCGCCGGGCCGGAGCTGAATATGTGGCAGGTCATGCGCAGCACCATCGAGAGTCAAAAGGCGCGCTCTTTCTACGAAGCAAAAATCGCAGTGCCCTCGCCCGCGCAAGCGCTCCACCTCGCCACGCAGGGCGCGGCGGATGCGCTCGGAAAAGGCGGCGTCATCGGCAGCTTCGAGATCGGGAAAGAGGCCGACGTGACCGTGATGGATACCTCGATCCTGCTTCCTTATCGCGGCAGCGCGACAAAGCCCGATGAACTCAGCTCCGAGGACATTCTCTCACTGTGCATTTATCGCGGCGGCCCTCATGCCGTGCTGGAGACTTTCGTCCGTGGCCGCAGCGTCTATCGCTCCGCCGAGCCGGAGTTGTTTTGAATTGTTGATGACTCCAACCACCATCGCTGCGATGCCAAACCTGCAATCCGAAACTCACGATCCCGTCGCGCTCGCGCTCGCCGAGGATATTGGCAGCGGCGATCTCTCGTGCGAATTTTTCGTGGATGCGGCGCAGCGAGGTTACGCGCGTATTTTTGCGAAGCAGCCGTGCATCGCAGCGGGCGTCGAGGTCGCAGCGCGCGCATTCACGCTCGTGGATGCGGCGACGAAGGTGAGCATCGTGCGCGCGAGCGGCAGCGCGCTCGCTGTCGGCGACGCCGCGCTGGAGGCGAGCGGGCTTGTGCGTTCGCTGCTCACGGCGGAACGGACGGCGCTCAATTTCATCCAGCGGCTCAGCGGCGTCGCCACGCTCACGCATCGTTTTGTCGAGGCCGCAATGCCGCATCGCGCACGCATTCTCGATACGCGCAAAACCACGCCCGGCCTGCGCGCGCTGGAAAAAGCGGCGGTCATCGCGGGCGGCGGCACGAATCACCGTTTCGGTTTGTTCGACATGGCGATGGTGAAGGAGAACCACTACGCCGCCGATGCGAGCCCCGCGCATTTGCAGGAAAATATCCGCCGTTTCCGCGCAGCGCAACCCGGAGTGCGTGTGGAGATCGAGGCGCAATCGCTCGCGCAAGTGTGCGACTTCCTCGCGCTCGAAGGCGTGGATGTGCTCATGCTCGACAATCTTTCGCTCAGCGAAATGGCCGAGGCCGTGCGTCTGCGCGGTGATCGTCCTGTGTTGCTGGAAGCCAGCGGCGGCGTGAATTTGCAGACGGTGAACGCCATCGCTGCGACGGGTGTGGATTTCATCAGCGTCGGCGCACTCACGCACTCGGCACCAGCGATTGATTTCTCGCTCGACCTCGTGCGCGCATGACCACCGACGCTCGTTTGCTCGTCGCGCTGCGAGCCGCTGGAGTTCACTTGCTGCCCGGCGATCTCGCTGCGCAACTCGCCGTGCCGCTCGTCGAAATCGAGACCGCGATCGCCCGTCTGTGCGATGCCGGTTTCGACATCGAGACAAAGCCCGGGCTCGGCTGCCGCCTGCTCACTTCGCCGGATCGCCTCATCGCCGACGACCTCCACGCGCGCCTCGGTGACTGCTCGCTCGCTCGCGAAATTCTCGTCTTCAGCGAGACCAGCTCAACCAACGATGTGGCCTCGCGCCTCGGCAGGCAGGGGCACGCGGGCGGGCTCGCAGTTTTCGCCGAGCGGCAGACGGCGGGGCGCGGGCGTTTTGGTCGGCGCTGGGATTCTGCGGATCACGCGGGGCTGTGGTTTTCGCTGCTGCTGCGTCCGGAGTTGCTGACCGCGCACTGGCCGCGCCTCACGACTTGGGCCGGCGTCGCTGTCGCCACGGCAATCGAGCAATTCACCGGAATCCCAGCGAAGTTGAAGTGGCCGAACGACATTTTGATCGCCGGTAAAAAAGTCACCGGCATCCTCATCGAAAGTGCGAACGACGATGCAGGCGCACCGTTTATCGTCGCGGGCATCGGCGTGAATGTGAACCAAGCCGATTTCCCGCCCGAGATCGCAGATCGCGCCGCATCCCTCCGCCAGATCACGGGCCGCACCATCGAACGCCCCGCGCTCGCCGCCGCAATTTTACGCGCACTTTCCGCGCGCATCGCCGCTGTCGCGCACGATTTCCCCAGCCTCCTCGCCGACGCCACCCGCCGCAGTGCGCTGCTCGGATCGTGGGTGCGACTTCACTCGGGCGCGGTGCATTTTGAGGGCACCGCCGAGTCGCTCGATGCCGACGGCAACCTCCTCCTCCGCCTCGTGGACGGCACGCTCCAGCGCATGACGGCTGGCGAAGTCACGACGCACGCGCCTGCTTGCGTGACGGGTTTGTTTTAAAAAATCCGCAGACCAAGCACACCCCCTGCTATTCGCATTGTCAGCACAGCCAATATGCAAAGTCTCACCTCCGATTTCCAAGACCAACTCGTTCGCGGGCTGTCCCACCGGATGAATAACATTCTCTCCCTCTTCCACGGCTACCTCGGCCTGTTGATGGATGATCAAAAGCTGGATTCTGTCGCACGTCAGGGTCTGCAAAAAATCAAGGACGGCGCCCGCGCGGCCACCGACTTGATGGAGCGCACCAACTCACTCGTTCGTCCCAGCTCCTCGGTCTGGCGCGAGATTAGTCTCGCCGAATTGTTTCATCAGCTCCGCCCCACGTTTGAAAATTCATGCCCTCCCCGCGTTCGTATCGAGATTGAATGCGCCGATGATCTCCCACACGTTTGGGCCGATGCTTCGCGCGTCCGCCTCGCGCTGATCGAACTCGTTCGCAATGCGTGCGAGGCTGCGAAAAGTCGCGTCACCATTCGCGTCACGGGAAATGACGGGCGAGTGCAGGGCGAGCTTTTCCAAGCCGAAAGCGTGCAGCCGGAGCATTGGCTGAACATCAGCATCACCGACGACGGCGCGGGCATTCCCTTGGAGAACGCGGAAAAAATTTACACGCCCTTCTACACGACCAAGCGCAATCAACATTCCGCCGGTCTCGGTCTCACGGTTGCCATCGGTTGCGCGCAGCAACTCGGCGGCAAGCTGCATCACACCAGCAACCCCGGCGAAACGACTTTCGAACTCACACTTCCTTCGCGTGTCGCGCAGGAATTGAGCGCAGTCGCGTAGTGCCTTGTGTGATTTCTCCGCGTGACACGCACGGACTCGCGTGTATTTCTCGCTCCATGAAAAATTTCTTCGCTGCTCTCTTAGCTGTCGCTGTGATCGGTGCGCGCTCCTTCGCTGCCGATGAAGCCAAACCCGCCGCGCCTGCTGCTGCTGCCGTAAAGGAAGTCGCAGTCATCAAGACCGCCGCTGGCGAAATGGTCGTGGAGTTCTGGCCCGATGTTGCTCCCAAGACCGTCGAGAATTTCATCACGCTGGCGAAAAAAGGTTTTTACGACGGCACCGCGTTCCATCGGATCGTGAAGGGCTTCATGATTCAGGGCGGCGACCCAAAGTCGAAGGACGCCGCACTCGAAGCAGAGTGGGGCACGGGCGATCCCGGCTACAAGATCAATGCGGAGTTCAACGACCGCAAGCATGTGACCGGCGTGCTCTCGATGGCGCGCTCGGCCAGCCCCGACTCGGCGGGCTCGCAGTTTTTCATCTGCCTCGGCGAGGCGTCGTTTCTCGATGGTAAATACACTGCTTTCGGCAAGATCATCAAAGGTGAGGACGTGCTGAAAAAACTCGGCGAAACGCCCGTCGGCACATCGCGCGGCGGCGAGGAGAGCAAGCCGAAGGAGCGCGTGAATGTGGAGAGCATCAAGATCGTTCCCGCCGAACCCGCGAAGTAATCCCCTTTAACACCTGCTGAAACTACCGCTCGCAGACCCACCGTCTCATGTCGTCCCGTAAAGTCACACTCGGTCTTGTGCAAACCGCCGTCGGTCCCGATTTGGCGGCGAATCTCGATCACGCCGTCGAGCGCACCATCGAGGCGGCAAAGGCGGGCGCGCAGATCATCTGTTTGCAGGAGCTGTTTCGCAGTCACTACTTTTGCCAGATCGAGGATCACAAATACTTCGCCGCTGCGGAGGAAATTCCCGGCCCGAGCACGGCAGTGCTTTCCAAGGTGGCGAAGGATTACGGCGTGGTGATTGTCGCGTCGCTTTTCGAGCGGCGCAGCGCGGGGCTGTATCACAACACGGCGGCAATTCTCGACGCGGACGGCACGATGCTCGGTCGCTATCGCAAGATGCACATCCCGGACGACCCGCTCTTTTACGAAAAGTTTTATTTCACGCCCGGCGACCTCGGCTTTCGCTCGTGGCAGACGCGCTTTGGGAAAATCGGCGTCCTCATTTGCTGGGATCAATGGTATCCCGAAGCCGCGCGGCTCACGGCGCTCAGCGGGGCGCAGATTCTTTTTTACCCCACGGCCATCGGCTGGCATCCGGCGGAAAAAGCGGAGTTCGGAGCGCGGCAACATTCCTCGTGGGAGACGATCCAGCGCGGCCACGCGATTGCCAACGGCTGCTACGTCGCCGCCGTGAACCGCATCGGTCACGAAGCGCCGGACGGCGGGCCTGGGCTGGAGTTTTGGGGGCAGAGTTTCGTCGCCGATCCGACGGGACAGATTTTAAAAAAGGCGAGCGTGGACAAGGAGGAAAACCTCCTCGTGGAAGTGGACCTCGAAGCACTCGATGTGCAGCGCACGCACTGGCCCTTCCTCCGCGACCGTCGCATTGACGCCTACGGCGACATCACCAAACGATTTATTGATTAAATGAGCGACACCACACCAACGCCCGACGCTCCCCAGACGCCGACGCCTGCCGCGCGCGGCTACCGAATGCCCGCCGAGTGGGAGCCGCACGCCGCGACGTGGCTGAGCTGGCCGCGCCGCGAAGGCATCTCATTTCCCGGCAAGGGCGCGTATGACAAAGCGATGCCCGCACTCGCGAAGATGGTCCACGCGCTCGCCGATTCGGATCCCGTGAACATCAACGTCTGCGACGCCGCGCACGAAGCGGACGTGAGAAAAATCCTCACAAAGATCGGCGCGAAGCACGGGCACGTCACCTTTCACCACATCCCGACGAACGAACCGTGGTGCCGCGATCACGGCCCGATTTTTCTCACGCGCAAAGACGAGCCGAAACAACTCGTGCTCGATTGGGATTACAACGCATGGGGATTCAAATACCCGCCGTTCGACGACGACGATTACGTGCCCACCGCGATCGCGCAAAAACTCGGCCTACCCGTCGAGTATCCCGGGATGATTTTTGAAGGCGGTTCGATTGATGTGAACGGCACGGGAGTGCTGCTCACCACGCGGAGCTGCCTGCTGAATCCGAACCGCAACCCCGAAATGACGCAGCACGACATCGAGCAAAAGCTGCGCGATTTTCTCGGCGTGCGCGAAGTGATCTGGCTCAACGACGGCATCGAGGGCGACGATACGGACGGCCATGTGGACGACATCGCGCGCTTCGTGAGCGAAGACACAATCGTCTGCGCCATCGAAGAAGATGAGAGCGACAAAAACTTCGAGCCGCTCAAAGCGAATCACGACTACCTCCTCAGCATCACCGAGGACGCCAAACCTCACTCCAAAAAGAAGCGCGTTGCTGACGAGGACGAAGACGACGGCGAGGACGGGCCCACGCCGCGCTTTCAGATTTTGAAAATGCCGATGCCGCGCAAACTCATGCGCGACGGACAGCGCCTGCCCGCGAGCTACGTTAATTTTTACATCGCCAACAATGTGGTGCTCCTGCCCACGTTCGCCGACGCTAACGACCGCTGGGCCACGGCGATTCTTGAGCGCCTATTCCCCGGCCGGAAAGTGATCGGCATAGACTGCCGCGAACTCATCTGGGGACTCGGCGCATTCCACTGCCTCACGCAGCAGCAGCCCGCGTAACCGTCGAGCGCCTCGGTGCGTGACATCGGCCCGCCCGCTGGTGCATTCATGCGCACGACGATGAGCCCTCAACCCGCACAGAAAGGCCGCCTGCCATTGCTTCGCTGGCTGCGTCAGGCTCGCATGGCGGTGATTTTCGCCGTCGCGCTCGCAGTTTTTTTGCTCACGCAAAGCGCGTGGTTCCGTGCGCGCGAAACTGTGGAGAGATGGGAAGGTCAGGCGCACGATATTCGTTTTCGTTTTCGGGGAGCGCGTGCGACGAATCCGGAGATCGTGGTTGTCGGCATCAAATCTTCGAGCCTCGATCAGCAGGGCTACGCCAGCCACATCGGCGACTCCGATGCGCTGCGTTTGATGGCTGCAAATACCTGGCCGTGGCCGCGCACTGTTTTCGCCAGAGCCATTGAAAAATTATTCGCCGCCGGTGCTCGCGTGGTTGCGGTGGACGTTGTTTTCGCCAGCGAGCGCGACGACGACGGGGAGCTTGCCGCTGTGTTGAAAAAGTATCCGGGGCGCATCGTCCTCGCCTCCATCGTGCAAGTGCGGCAGAGCGATGCCGCTGGGGGCACGCTCCAAAATGAGTTCGCATTCTTTCGCCCGAACACCCAACTCGCCGCCGCGCTCAGCGATGAGAATATCGGCTTCGCAAAATACTCCAAAGACGCCGATGACGTGATGCGCCGCTTTTCCTACCGCACCTCGGTGATGCGGGAATCGGGGTATGAGGACGACACGATGGACCTCATCACTTTCGCACCGCTTGCTGTCGCGAGATTTACAGGCAAAGAGGCGCCAGCGGGCGGCGGCGGGATCATCAACTACAGCGGCCCGCTCGGCAGCTACCCTTCGGTGCCGATAGAAAATCTCTTCATCAAATCTTCGTGGGCGACGGACCCGCGCACACGAAATGGCGAGGCGTTTCGCGACAAACTTGTTTTCATCGGCCCGATTGCCGAGGTCCTGCACGATGTCCACGCCACGCCTTTTCCCGGCGAGATGCCCGGTGTGGAAGTTCACGCCCAGCTCGCCGCCAGTTTGCTCGAAGGCCGCACGCTCCATGACGCTTCCCCCGGCGTCGCGCGCGGTGTCGCCTTCGTGTGTGTGCTCGCTGCCGCGCTTGCGGTGCTCTTCATTCCAAACGCGCTTGCACAAGTCGCCGCTGTGCTCGGCGTCGGGGCGCTCTTTGCGATTGGCACGCAGCTCGCATTTACGAATGGCGGAGTGCTGGTGCCCTCGGTGCCCGCGATTTTCGGGCTCGCAGTCGCGGGCGCGCTTGGCGTGGTGTATCAATTCCTCCTTGAGCAGTGGGAAAAGGCGCACACGCGGAAGGTGCTGAATCGTTTTGTTTCCAAGCGCATCGCGGCGGTGGTGCTGAAAAATGCGGAGGAATTCGAGCACGCGCGGCGTGGTGAAAAAAGACCGGTTGCTGTGTTTTTCTCGGACATCCGCAGCTTCACATCGTGGTCGGAAAACGCGGCGCCTGAAAATCTCGTCGGCCAGCTCAATGAATACTTCGAGCGCGCGGTGACGCACATCGAGGAGCGCGAGGGCAACGTGCAGAAATTCATCGGCGACGCCATCCTCGCCACATGGGGTGACACACATAGCTACGGCTACCCCGTAGATGTCGAGCGTGCTGTGGCAACAGCGATAGCCATGCGCGCCACGCTGTGTGAGCTGAATGCCGGATGGGACAAGCGCGAGGATCGGATCGTCATCAGCATTGGCATGGGCATCAACCACGGCGATGTGGTCGTCGGTGAAGCCGGGCACCCCGAGCGCCGCGAATGGACGGTGCTCGGCGATGGCGTGAACTTCGCAGCGCGACTGGAATCGGCGACGAAGCAATTTCACACCGACTGCCTCGTGGGCGAGAGCGTCGAGGTGCTGACGCGCGATCGTTTTGTTTACCGGCACGTGGATTTCGTGCGGGTGAAAGGGAAGAACAAACCCGTGAACATTTTCATCCCGCTCAGCGATCTGACGACCCCGCCGCCCGAGTGGCTGGCCGATTATCACAACGCGCGCGCGCTTTATGTGGAGCGAAAATTTACCGAGGCCGCTGCGCTGTTCCGCGCTGTGAAGTCGCGCATCGGCGGCGATGATTTTCTTTGCGAGATGTATGCCACGCGCTGCGACCGTTACGCGAAGGAACCGCCGCCGGATTGGGACGGCTCATTCACGCTCACGGAGAAATGATCCTGAATGTTTGTTTGAGGGCCAAAGGCCCTGACTATACCAGCCTAGGTCAGAGCGAGGAACGAGCGTCGGCCTAGGTCCGCAAACAAAGACAGCAAGAGGGCTGAAGGCCCGATCCATCCACGCGACCCATCTCCCAAAATGGTGCCGGGCTTTCAGCCCTTTGTTTGTGGTGGCAAGCATACCTTGGGCGTTGCCCAAGGCTGGTATGAATTCGGGCCGTTGGCCCTCATCGCAGCGTTTGGAATGATGAGCCACTTGCCCGCAGGCAGGTGCGTCGCTAGCGTCCGCGCCCTCGCATGAAAATCCTCGTCCTTGGCAGTGGCGGGCGCGAACACGCGCTCTGCTGGAAATTGAAACAGTCACCGCGCGTGACCGCAGTTTTCTGCGCACCGGGAAACGGCGGCATAGCGGAAGTGGCGACGTGCGTGCCGATCAAAATCAGCGAGCATGATGCGCTGGTTGCGTTCGTAAAAAGCGAGGGCATCGGTCTGACGGTCGTCGGGCCGGACGATGCGCTGGCGGCGGGAATCGTGGATCGTTTTCAAAGCGAAGAGCTACGCATTTTCGGCCCCACGCAGAGCGCAGCGCGGCTGGAATCGTCGAAGGTGTTTGCGAAGGAGTTTATGTTCCGCCACGGAATTCCGACAGCGGCGAGCGGGCAGTTTTCCTCGGCGCAGGAGGCGCGTGCTTTCGCCGAGAAAATGAATACGCCCATCGTGGTGAAAGCGAGCGGACTGGCGCTCGGCAAAGGCGTCATCATCGCGGCGACGCACGCGGAGGCGGATGCTGCGATCCGCGAGATCATGGAGGAACGGAAGTTTGGCGACGCGGGCGCGGAGGTGGTGATCGAAGAATTTCTCGAAGGCGAGGAGTGTAGCATCCACGCGCTCGTGGACGGGCGGAGTTTTCTGATGTTTCCGAGCGCGCAGGATCACAAGCGCGCGCTCGATGGTGACTGCGGCTTGAACACCGGAGGCATGGGCACATTTTCTCCCGCCGATAAAGTGCTGCCGCCAGCGCTGGAGCAGTGCGTGCGCGTGGAGGTGCTGGAGCGTTTCGTCGTCGGTGCGCGCGCCGACGGGCTGGATTTTCGAGGGATGATTTTTCCCGGCCTGATGATCACGCGCGATGGCGTGAAGGTGCTGGAATTCAACTGCCGCTTCGGCGATCCGGAGACGCAGGTGTTGCTCACGCGATTGGAAAGCGACCTCGTGGAGTTGCTCGAAGCGACGATGGATCAACGACTCGATGCGGTGTCGGCGCGATGGAAAGCGGAGGCTGCGGTGTGCGTGATCATGGCGAGTGGCGGCTACCCCGGCGCTTACGCGGGCGGAAAAGTGATCACGGGTTTGGAAAATGCGGACGCCAAAATTTTCCACGCGGGCACGAAGAAAGATGGAGGCGCTTTCGTAACCGCAGGCGGTCGCGTGCTCGGCGTCACAGCGCTCGCGCCCACGCTCGCGCAAGCCCGCGAACGGGCTTATTCGGCGGTGAAGCAAATCACTTTCGACGGCGCGCAATTTCGCACCGACATCGCGGCGAAGGGTCTTTGAGCGAAGGGCGGAACGCTCGCTTGGAATCCGCCGCGTGTGTGCCTACCTTGGCGCGCCATGAGAATCGCTCTCGTCCTCGCGCTTACCACCGCGCTCGTTTCTGCGCAGGAAATCCTGCCGGATCCGAAGCCCGTGATGAAAGTCACGCCGCCGCAACCAAAGGCGGCGCAAGCTCTGCCGCTCGGCTCGCGTGAGGCGGCGGATGTTTTGACGGACGATGAACTCCGCAAAGTCGTGGATATGCTCCGCGAAAATTACATCCATCCCGACGGGCTCAGCGAACAGTCTCTCGCCCGCGCCAATGTGCAGGGCGTGCTGGATCGTCTTGGTGCGGGCGCGCGCATTTATGCGAAACGCGACGCTGAGAGCGATCAGCCAAGTCCTTTTCGCAGCGAGTTGCTCGATGGCGGAGTTTCCTACATCCGCCTCGGCGCGCTGGCGCAGGAAAATATCGCGGCGATGGACAAAACGTTCGACGACCTTTCCGCCAATCCGCCCACCGCGCTCGTGTTGGATTTGCGCGCGACGCCGCACAGCACGGACTTTGATCTTGCCGCCGAAGTGACGCGCCGATTTTCGCCGAAGGGCCGCGTGCTGTTTTCCATCAAGCGCCCGAAGGTGAACGACGAAGATATCCTCACATCGCGCGAAGACCCGCGTTGGCACGGTCTGCTCGTCGTGCTCGTGGATGGCGACACCGCTGGCGCTGGCGAAGTCATCGCCGCAGTCCTGCGCACTCACGTCCGCGCCTACATCGTCGGGCAGCAGACGCAGGGTGAAGCAGCGCAGTTTGAGGAATTGCCGCTGCCCAGTGGCAAAGTGCTCCGCGTCGCCATCGGCGAAGTCACGCTGCCGGATAATTCGCCTGTCTTTCCCGGCGGTCTTACGCCTGATCTTTCCATCGCGCTTTCGCAGGAAAAAACCGACGCCATCCTCGCGTCCGAGTTCGTCGCCGGGGTCGCGCCGCTGGTCGCCGACAAGGAGCGCCCGCGCATGAACGAAGCCGCGCTCGTCGCCGGCACAAATCCCGAGCTTGATGCCGTTCAAGAACAGCAAAAACTGAAAGCCATTGGCCCGCTGCCTCCGCCCCCGCCGCGCGACATCGTCCTACAGCGCGCGCTTGATTACATCACCGGCGTCCGCATTTTCGAAGCAGCGCAGACGAAGAAGCGGTAGGTTGTTTCTAAAAAACAAAGATGCCCGAATGGGATTACTCCTCCACCTTCGCGGCCCCGCGCGAGGCGATGTCGTCGAGGATGGTGTTCAGAGCTTTCGGATCGTGCTTCGCGTCATCGAGCGTGAACTGACCGTTTTCCCCATTCAGTGCATAGCGCACCGTCGCGAGTCCTTTCGCTTTCCACTTCCGTTTATCCACGTGCGTGACCGCCGAGTAGGGCACGCGCTTTCCACTCGGCGTGGTCACTCCTTCTTCATCCGAGCGCACCACGGTGCGACGCTGCCGCCGCCAGTAAATCAAAGCAAACAGCCCAATAGTGCCGGTGAGTCCGCCGACTACGAACTGCCCGATGATGTCTTTGCGCTCCAGGCGCCGGTGCGGCACTTCCGTCTTCCATCCGCGCTCCGCGCAATATTTCTCCCAAGCTACCGTGTCGGCTTTTAACACTTCGTGCTTGTCCCAACGCTCGTTGCTGCGCGGGTAGCCGATGAAGCCATCCCACAAAAACCAAGCCGCGTAGGCAAGGAACAGGAGGGGGACGATTCCTTTTTGCTGGGTCCAAAGTTTCGTGATGCGGGCTTCGGCGGGCATGATTTGGAATGACGAATGACCGATGACCGAAGATGAAGGAAGCCAGAAATTCACGTTTCCCGAATTTCCTGCTTCATTCGTCATTCGTAATTCGTCATTCGTAATCCCCACCATGCCCACGCCGCTTGTTCTCTCGCTCGATCTCGGCACATCATCCGCGCGTTCCGCGTTGTTCGACATCACCGCGCAGCGACAGCCGGGCACGACTGCGCAGCAAAGCTACACCCTTTTTACTTCGGCGGAAGGCGGTGCCGAAATCGAACCCGGCGCGCTGCTCGGAGCGGTGCGCAACTGCATCGCCGAGACGCTGGCGAAACGCCGCACCGATTCGCTCCTTCGCACGCGGCCCGTCGGCGCCATCGCGGTTTCCAGTTTTTGGCACAGCCTCGTCGGCTGCAATGCGAAGGGCGAGGCCATCACGCGCATCATCACATGGGCCGACTCGCGCTGCTGCGATGCTGCCGCGAGCCTGCGCAAAGATCGCAAGGAAGCCGAAGTCCACGCCCGCACCGGCTGCATGTTGCGAGCGAGTTTCTGGCCCGCGAAAATGCGCTGGCTCGACCGAAGTGACGAGCGCCTTTTCCAGCGCGTCGCGCAATGGATGTCGCCCGCCGAGTGGCTCCAACTCCAACTCGCTGGCGGCGCGAACTGCTCCTTTTCCATGGCCAGCGGCACCGGCCTTTTTGATCCCGCCGCACTCGCGTGGGATGCATCCATGCTCCGGCTCGCTCATCTTTCGCCGGAAAAAATGCGCCCGCTCAGCGACGATCCCACGCCCGTCAACGGCGCACTCGCCGCGCAATTTCCCGAGCTGAAAGACGTGCCGTGGTTTCCCGGCATCGGCGACGGCGCGGCGTCGAACCTCGGCTCCGGCGCAACCAAACCCGGCCTCGCCGCGATCAACGTCGGCACCAGCGCCGCCATCCGCGTCATGCGCAGTGGCAAAGGCGCACGCGCACCGCTCGGCCTTTTTTGCTATCGCGTGGACGCGAACCGTCATCTCGTCGGCGGCGCAGTCAGCAACGCCGGCAACCTCCGCGCGTGGTGCCTCCGCGAACTCCGCCTCACCGACGGCCCCGAACTCGAAGCCGCACTCGCCGCCCGCCCCGGCCCGCAACACGGTCTCGCCGTCCTCCCATTTTGGACCGCCGAGCGCGCGCCGATGTGGAATGAAGACGCCACCGGCTCCATCCACGGCCTTCGCCAAAGCACCACGGCGCTCGACATCCTCCAAGCTCTCACCGAGGCCACCTACCATCGCATCGCGCGCATTCACGACTTGCTCGCTGAAGACGAAACCACACCGCCAAAACTCATCGTCAGCGGCGGCATCCAGAAATCCCCCAGCTCTCTCCAGCGTCTCGCCAACATCCTCGGCCAGCCCGTTTATCCCAACGACGAACCCGAAGCCTCGCTGCGTGGAGCCGCCGTCTTCGCCCTCGAAAAACTCGGCTACCCAATTCCCGTGCGCAAACTCATCCACCCCGTGAAACCGCAAAAAACTCTCGCCCGCCAATACGCCGAGGAGCGCGCCCGGCAGACGCAGCTTGAGACGCTCTTGCGGTAGTCGGTTTTCCCTCAGCCGGAACGATGCAGTTGCGCGGAGCGCGGCAGCGAAGCCGTGGCTGCGACGCCCTCGTCGCAACATGTATCTGCGGCGCCACCGCCGCGTGATTGGCGAATCACGATTTGGTGCGCCTCACACGAACCACGAGGCGAGGGCGCCTCGGATACATGTTGCGACGGGGGCGTCGCAGCCACAGTCGCCGCTTCGCGCCATTTCAACTGCATCGTTCCGGC
>JAYUIF010000020.1:0-6165 GCA_043766295.1 Spartobacteria bacterium
TTGCCGGAGTCAATGTTGAGGATTTCCTCGTATTTTTGCAGCGCGAGTTCGTAGCGTCCGAGTTGTTTGTAGCCATCCGCAGCGATGAAGAGGGCCTTCACTTTTTCGATTTTTTCGCGATGGCCGGGGGTCATCTGCTTGTTGAAATAATCGGGCGCCTCGATATTGGCGAGGAGCTTGAGGGTTCCCGAATCGTCAGGATTGTGGATGAGAACGACCTGGAGGATCTGCACCGCACTGGCGTAATATCCTTCGGTGACGCGCTGCTCGGCCAGTCTGCGGCCTGACGTGGTGAGTCCGTTGACAGCGGAGCGACGGCTGGAATGTGTGGCTGGGGCGATGATGATCGCTTCGCAGGCATTTTTATAATGCGCGAAGGCGTCTTCGTAATCTTTTTTGGAGAGCGCTTCATCGCCCTTCGCGGTTTCCTCCCTGCCGAGTTGCTCGCGCTGCATCAGGCGCGCGAGGGCGCGTGTGGCTGCGGCTTCAGTGGATTCGCCGGCGAGATCCTGCCCCCGCACGATATTGGGTGGCAGCATGAAGCTGGCGATGAGGAGCGTGGCGATGGGTGCTGCAAGTAGCGGCCGTGTCATGGGCGTATTTTTATGGTTTCTGTTTAAATTGGGTTGTGAGTTGGCGGTGTTCTGAGGAGATGTCTAGCTCGGCAGGCTATCTGGGGCGCAAAATAATCATCTCCCCACTCGGGAGCTGGATTTTTGCTTCACCATGCGGAGCGTTTTGCGGATCTGGTGCTTTGATGTCAATGACCTTGTAGATTTTGTCGTTCTCGGGGGGAAGTCTGAATGTGGCACCTTTCTGCAATGTCATCATGTCGGGCGTTCTTTGCCCGTCCGGCCCGACCCAGTTGTATGCGAGGTCAACATTACTCTCGGGTGAATCGCGCACGACATTGAGGACAAGGACGAGCTTTTCGTTGGTCTCGATATTGATGATGGTGATTTCGGAAACGTCCTTTTTCGTATTATCAATGTCGGGCACTTCTTTTTTCACGAAGCTCACCGTTTTAAACTTGGTGCCGGGGATGGCTTCGCCGAGAGAGACGAACATGGTTCTGTTTCCACGGTCTATGGTGTTGATCTGCACGGTGTCCACTACGCCGGCTTTGTTGGCGTCGTAGGACATCAGGCGCAGACGGAAGGCGATCATGTTGACTTTTTTGAGCGTCAGACGGGTGTGGTATGGGGGGTGCGAAATCGGATCGGAAGGGTCTGTCGAATCGTCCGCGAGTGCCTTGCCATCTTTGCCGAAAACAGGCTGGCCAGTCATGTCGAGGTGGGATTGCGCATCCGCTCCAAGGAATTCGAGTTTTGTGGAAAATCCGTCTTTGTCAGGATCTTCGTCGAGCACGGCAGGATTCAGGTAATCTAAACCGTGTGCTTCCAGCCATGCGTTGGGGACCGGGGGATTAAAGGTCCAGTTCATCGGCTTGACGAGTGCGCCGTCTTTGAGGACGTATTTTTTGCTGACGAGAAGAATTCCCGCGTCTTTAGCTTTTCCAGATTCCCAAAGCGTGGGTGCGCCAATCGCTGTGATCGCTTTGTCTATGGTTCCCGTATCAATGGCGGAAATTTTATTGTCCTTGATGGGCGGGATGTTCAGTCCGTTGAAAGCGCCCTTGAATTCATCCACTTTCGTGTAAAGCAGGATGGCGGCGGCGAGGGTGAGTGCGGCGACAAGCGCGAGAGCAAGTTGCGCCGGGTTTTTCTTCATCCAGTCCATGAATTACTTCGCCTCCTTCGGTTTTTTGTCAGCTTTCACTGCCGGCATTTCGGGCTTTGCAAAGTCCACGAGTTCGATTTCCAAATGCGCGTTCACACGCTCCGTGCCAAAGATGTATTCGAGACGTTGTTGAGGCTCGGGCGTGAGGACTGGCGTGTTGGATGGTGTTTGGGGAGACTTGGGAGGCGCGAGTTCGTTCTTTTTTTCAGGAGCCTGCGGCTTGCTGCTGCTCACCGAGATCCGTCGCACGATGAAAAAGTGATCTTTGCTGCCGACGATGCCGTTCAGGATGCTGCGAAATGCGATGTCGCTCGATTCAAACTTCAACGTGAAACTCGTGTGGTGAACCAGTTTTCGTTCGGCTTTGGCATTCACTGCGGGCGCGGCTCCCGTTCCCCGTTTTTCCGCTTCTTTATCCTCCTTCGTCTCTGCGCGGGAGAGCTCCTTTAGCTCCACGTCCTTGGAGGCGAGCATGAGATTGATGATGGATTCAAAGGCCATGAGTTCACGGCGCAGTTGCGTCACCTGCGTTTCCTTGGGCGATCTGTCGGCATACTCGGGGAAGCCCATGTAAAACTTATCCGGAGGCTTGCCGCTCGGCAAAGTGAGGCGCCCATCGCCGGCAGCTTTGGCGGATACGCGGGCGACGGTTTCCTTCAGCTTGTCCTGAAACTCCGTGGGCGACATGGGCTCCACGGGTTGCGCGGTATCCGCGAGCTGCTTTTGAAATGCGGCGATTTTTTCCTGATATGCGGCTTTATGTCCGACAAGTTCCTTCCGGTTTTCTTCCTCGGGATATGGGTGGCCACTTTGGAGTCGCTTGAGTTCACTGATGGCGCCTTCGTAACTTTCGTTGGCTGTCGTGCAGCGATCCTTCGCTGCGTAGGTGAGATAGCCCAACGCGCCCGTGCCGAGAAGCATCACGGCTCCAAACCCCACGACAAATTTATTTTGGGTGATCCAGCTCATTTCAAGTCAATCGGGTTTTTGAGTGTGAGCGGAAACGAATAGGGAAATGCCCAGTGGGACGTGTCGTCATTTCCCCGGATGATTTTCGTCTCGTCCTTGGGTGCTTCCACGTAGGGCGAGTCAGCGAGATTTTTTAAAAATTGATCCACGATTTTTGTCCGATCATTGTTTCCAGCATCTTTGCTGAGGTAGAGGCCCTGGACGGTGAGAATGACCGGCGGGGTCTTGCCTTTTTCGGTCTGTGCGACTGCTTCCTTTGGCTCGCGGATGGGGAGATCGAATGACGTGATCCAAATATAATCCTGAGGCAGGCGCTGGCCGAGGTCGTTGATGACTTTGACCCAGTATTCCCGCTCTTCGACGGCCTGCAAAAGAGGTTTGACGGATTTTTTAATATCCTCGATTTCGCCCAGCGTTTTCTTGATCTTTGTTTCCTGTTCTTCGAGTGGCGCGGTTTTCTCTTTGATCTGCTCCGTGATCTCGTCGGTAATCTTGGCGGCACGCTCGTAATATTGCCACCATCCCGCAAGGCAGGCGAGGACGCACACGCCCGCCGCGATGAGAAACGGGCGCTGCGCCGATATGCGATCTGCCTTCGTGACGCTGACCGGGTGAAGGTTCAATTCCATCGGGCAACTCACCGCGCCACGGAGCGCGAGGCCGACCAGTTCGCCGAGCGTGTGGGCGTCGCGTCCGACTTGCTCCACATCCAGCGTGTCCGCGACGGAGACGTTGCGCAGCGGGTTGAAGTATTCCACATCCATGCTCGGGAATTTTTCGTGGAAAAATTCGCGCATATAGGGAAGCGAAGATGTCGCACCGGAAAGCAGCACGCGCACTGGCTGCGAGCCGCCATGCTCACTGCGGTAGAAGGTGATGCTGCGCGCAATTTCCTGATGCAGGCGCGTCATCTGGTTGCGGATGATTTTCGAGATGCGCGCGATCTCAGCGTCGTCGTGTTCCGCGTAGCTGCCTCCGAGGCTCACGAAACCATCGTCCACCTTGCGCTTGTCAGCTTCCGTGAAGGCAATTCCCAAATCCTTGGCGATGGCTGTCGTGATGGTGCTGCCGCCGATGTTCAGGCGTCTTGGAAAAATTTTACCCGGTTCGCAAAAAAGCAGATTGGTCGTGCGCGAGCCAATGTCCACCAACAGCGTGCAGCCATCGGCGTCCGCGTAATTGTAACGCAGCGCATTATAGAGAGCCATCGGCGCGATCTCCACGACGCCCGTCCGAAGATCCGTAGACTGCACCGCGTCATTGATCTCATCAAGCAAGTCAGCCTTGATTGCCGCAAGAATCACCTCCATTTGCCCGCCCTTGCCCTCGTCGAGGAGCTGCCAGTCCCACACGACCTGATCAATGGGATAAGGCACATTTTGCGCCGCCTCGAATGCCACAATCTGCTCCACCTGCGAGGCGTCTCCGACGACAGGAAGTCTCACCGGACGCGTAAAAATCGTATGCGAGGCGATGGCGTAATTTACCTGCTGCCGCTTAAGTGCAAACTCCGAGACCAACTGCTGGATTTGCATTTTGGTCTGCGCGACGCGCGTAGAATCAGCAGCGGGGTCGCCGAGGATTTCGACCTGCTTGTAACGCACAAGCACGATTCCCCCGCTCGGGTTGGTTTGAAACTCGGCAAGACTGATCGTCTGCGTGCCGAGATTGAGGGCGAGGATGCGGTTTGGTGCGGCCATTATTCGGTTGCCTGCAAAATTAACGACTGGGGCTGGCTTTCACAGCTTCGTAGCGATCCCACCAGAGAACCTGAAAGGGCGTTTCGGATTTTGGCACCATGAGGCCGGTCATGCGCGGTAAATTTGGCGGCGGTTTCTGCTGCGAAGATTTCTCCGCCAAAACCTGACCTTGTTTTTCGATTTTGATCCAAATGTTCCCAATCATTCCCGGATTCAATTGCTTGCCGCCCGTGATGCGGTCGAGGGAGCGGGGCGAAATATACATCACAGAAAAATGGTTTTTTCCTTTGGGGATATTCACATGGGTGACTTCGCCCGGGAGCAGCTTCCCGTTGATTTCCGCAAGATATTGGATGGTCAACTCATCCACCATTTCCACGCCATCCACTTCAAACTCCACCTCGATCTCGAACCACTTGAGATACTCCGCCCGCTTGTCCGTCCCCCTGAAAGTGAACTCCGGGCTCGAGATCACAGACGGAAGTATCTTTTCAATTTTCACGTTTTTCGCCGTGATGGGCACCTGCACCTGGGCGGACAACGAAAGCGAGAGGAGTGTGACTGCTGCGAAGAATGTGGAGAAAATTTTCATGGCACCGAGGGCAGATTGTATAATTACTTTTTTTGTCGGGAACGAATCAGCGGTTTCTTTTTTACGAAGGGCGCGAAGATGGGAAGAAAAAATTGCACGACTCACAAAATTTTTACCCAAGTCGTGATTGCCATTTGATGAAAATGCGATGTGGAGCGCGATTCATTCGCCGAATTTTGCGCGCAACCTCAATCCCTTCGCTGTGTCGAATGCGAGCGAGTTCAGCGCGGGAATGAACGTGGGCAGAGCGAACACACGGCCATCGAGCGACGCGAGTTTCGGGCGCAGTGCGCCTGCTGCGAGATTTGCGATCATCCCATCGCCGTCGCACGTCAGCGCGCAAAGCCGGGCTTCGAGTGCATCGGTGATTTCGATGCGTCCCGTGATGGTCAGCGTGGCGGTGAAAAACATCGCCTTCGCCGTTGCCGTCGCACGCACCACCAGCGCGCGCGGGCCTTCCGCAGTCAGGCTGAGATGCACACTTTCCGCCTCCGCCCCCTGCTTTTCCGCCGCACTGCGCACGACGCTGAGTAATGCGTTTTCAAGATCCGCGAGAGTCGCTGATAGTTCGAGCGTGCCCTTGCCGCTGCGAATCAACGCAGGCCCAGATGAGAAAACGGCATCCTCCGCTTGCAGGGAAATCGTGAACGGCAGCGACTCAAAATACGCAGGTGCGGCGTTCGCTTTCACCATGCGCGCAACGAACGCAGGCTCGCCGGGAGTCGCCGCATCCGGGAGTCGCAGCTCGCGATGGAAACGAGCGTCCGTGAGGTCGAGCCGCAGTTCCGTGAGATTTGGAAAATTCCCGTCAAACGCAATGGCGCGCTCGTCGAGTCCGAGCGGAACGAGTGCGGCTGCGAGAGCAGAAGAGTCGCTATACATCGCGCCACTTGCCAATTTCCAACGTCCGATGTCCACCGCCGAATCTACAATCGCCTGAATCCCGCGTTGACACCCCCTCTCCTATCGCGCATTTTCCGCCGCAATCTCAGCGTCCCCATCAGCCGTCAAAGCCAAATGCCCAACAAAAGCGCCATGCCTGATCACAACTTGATGACCGTGAAGGAAACCGCAGCCTATCTGCGCATTCCTCTGCCCACGGTATATTACCTCGTCCAGCGCGGGCAGCTTCCGGCCATCCAGATCGGCGGACGCTGGCGGGTG
>JAYUIF010000021.1:0-6163 GCA_043766295.1 Spartobacteria bacterium
GGTGGTGAAGGTGCTGGACGATCTTTCGTCGGGCCTCCAGCCCAGCGGGAAGCAGTCGGAGAGCGATAAGAGCGCAGGCTGTTTCTACACCCGCACCACCGGCATCTGGCAGTCGGTGTGGCTGGAAGCCGTGGGTTCGTCGTTTATCGAAAACATTTCCGTAGTCCCTGATCCAGACAACTCGCGGGTGCTCATTGATGTGAAAATCAACGGTGCGGACAAGGACCTCACGCTCACAGCGGAAGCATTTGCCGATGGTCAATTGGCCGGCACGGACACCGCCGCTGGCCCGTGGCAGGCGCGCTTGGTCATTCCTCTTAAAATAAAGAAGCTCTGGGAGCCCGGCACGCCATTCCTCTACGGCCTCAAGTTCACGCTATTCAGCGGCAAAACGAAAGTGGACGAGTTGAAGAGTTATTTCGGACTGCGCAAGATCGCCATCGAAGGGCGCAAGATTCTCATCAACGGCAAACCGGTTTTCCAACGGCTGATCCTCGACCAGGGTTTTTATCCCGATGGGCTCTGGACCGCACCGTCGGACGAGGCGTTGAAGCACGACATCGAGATGAGCATGGCCTGCGGCTACAACGGCGCGCGTCTGCACCAGAAAGTTTTCGAGCCGCGCTTCCTCTACTGGGCGGACAAACTTGGCTACATGGTCTGGGGCGAATATCCCAACGCCGGTTACAACAACCAGCGCGAGGGATTCTCCGCCGTTGTCAATGAATGGACGGAGATTCTTTTGTCTGACCGGAATCATCCCGCCATCGTGGGCTGGTGCGTGTTCAATGAAAACCCCGAGGCATCTGGCGAACTGCAACAGATGATCTGGCATCTTACCAAGGCCATTGATCCGACGCGGCCCGCGCTGGAAGCCAGCGGTTGGGCGCACACGCTGCCGCACCCGGAAGTCCGGGACGCGCATGATTATACCGGCGAGCCGGAACACTTGAGGAAAAGATGGGCGGATTTTTTCTCCGCCCCGCCCGAAGGCCCGCATCCGCCCCTGCGCTATTCCAATCCGTCGGAATCGAACGCGGATCGCGGCGTTCCATTTATGATCAGTGAAATCGGCGGCATCGGCTGGGCCACCGAAGGCGGCTGGAGTTACGGCAACGGGCCGAAAACGCTCGATGAGTTTTACGTCCGCTACAAAGGCACCGTGGATGCCATGCTCGATAACGCGAATCTGTTTGGCTTTTGCTACACGCAGCTCACCGACATCGAGCAGGAAAGAAACGGCCTATTTTTCTACGACCGCAAACCGAAGTTCGACGTGAAGAAACTTCACGACATCACCGCGCGTCAGGCGGCCTATGAGCGCAGCGAGCCGATGGCTCCCCAGCCGATTGAAAAGATCGATGGCGCCAAGTGGAGAGTGCTGATCGGTGCTGCGCAGGATGGGAAGCTCAGCACGCCCTATCGCTATAGCACCGAAAAGCCTGCCGACGACTGGGTGCAGGAACGGTTTGACGACAGTGCGTGGAAGACCGGCGCTGCGCCCTTCGGTAATGGGAACCACACGCGGACTGAATGGAAAACATCGGAGATCTATTTCCGAAAAACCTTTGAATACGACGGCAGCATTTTGAAAAATGGCGGCGTGGTGATTCGTCACAACGACAGCGCGGAAATCTATATCAACGGACAGAAAATCCTGAGTGTGACGGGCTCCAAAGGTTACTCCATGTGCCCGGTCACTGAGCCGATGAAAAAGGCACTAAAGAAAGGCACCAACACCATCGCCATCCACTCCCACGAAGGAGGCAAGGGACAGTGGATCGATCTAGCCATCCTCGCGGAATAGAGCATTCCCAGATGCAGATGCGGAGGTGTGGCTCACGCGGAGGCGCGGAGGCGCGGAGGGGATTTTTCTGGCGTCGGTCGTTGCCGGGTGGCGGATTTTAGCTCGCGCAAAGGCGCAGAGGCGCAAAGGGGGGGCTTTTTCATTTGGAAGGCAGGAAGGCAGGAAGGGATGGGGGCGGGGGCGGGGATTTTTGGCAGTCGGCGTTGCGGGGTGGATCGAGGCGGGAAATTTTACCCAAAATGCGATGAACCGATGCCTCAGCGCGCAGCGCAGCGAGGCATCCGCGCGCTCGGGAGGGTTTTTTTGGCGCGTTGCGGGGCACCCGAGCGCTCGGGAGGGTTTTTTCAGAGCGATTTGGAGCATCGGCGCACGACCAATGCTTTTATTTACAGCACTTTACAGCGTAAGATGTGGGGTGTCGTGTTTTTGAAAAACGCGCCATTTCAGCCATGCAAAACAGTGGGCGAAATGGGCTCTAAAAATCCCTGAAAATGAAGGCAAGGCCCGTGAACGAGGTTCCTGCTCTTTGTCTCGCTCATGCTCTGAAAGTGACCGTCATCCGAGCAGGAGCATGACAAGGACAGAAGATCCTAAATCGGGCCACTACCCAGAGGTCGGCTTGCTCTTCGTGTTTCGTCTGCGCAGGATGCGATGAGATGCCTCAAACTAAATTCGTCTTTCTCGATCTGAAAGGTCGTCGGTGGCCGCGTTTTCGACGTGTGGCGGTTTGGTGTGCTTCGCTTTTGGCGCTGGGGATTGTGCTTTTCATCGCGGCGGTTTTTATCCGGCCCGAGGTGCGTTTGCCGGCGGTGGTGCGGGAGTTGAAAGGGCGGCTCAAGGCGGATCGGGCGACTGCGGTGCCGGATCCGAAAGCGGAGAACTGGCAGCGTTATGTGGCGCAGTCGAAGTCGGCGCAGGAGCGGCTGGCGAAACTGCGCGCGAAGCTCGGGCACGCGGCGCCAAGCGGGCGCGCGGTGCGGCTTGGTTTTTATGTGGACTGGGATCCCAACGCGGTGATCTCGTTCCATGCGCACGCGGATCAACTTACGCATCTCGCGCCGGAGTGGCTGACGGTGTCGGGCGTGAACAGCACGCTGGTCGCGGAGCCGGATCCGGAGTTGCTGACTTTCTGCCGGGCGAACGGTCTTGCGGTGATGCCGCTGCTTCGGAATCTCTCGGGGGACATCTGGCAACCGGAGGCGGTGGAGGGTTTGGCGCGAGCCAATGTGGCGAGGCAAAAGGAATGGGCACAGGCGTTGGCGGGCAAGCTGGTGGAGTTGGGCGCTGCGGGTGTGCTGTTGGATTTTAACGAACTCGATCCCGCGCTTCAGCCGGAGTTCACCGTGCTTTTTTCCAACATCGCGGAGGCACTGCACGCGCGGCATCTGGAGTTGTGGTTTGCGGTTTCGATGGATGATGAATTTGGAACTTACGATCTCGCGGCGCTGACGGAGGTGGTGGATCGTTTTGTGGCGCTGGTTTTCGATGAGCACACGGGGGGCGATGAGCCGGGGCCTGTGGCTTCGCAAAAGTGGCTGGATGGATGGCTGGAGGTGGTCGCCGGCCTTGGCGAGCCGGAGCAGTGGATCATTGCGCTGGGCACTCATGCATACGATTGGAACCGCACGCGTGGGGAAGTGGAGGGGCTGAGTTTTCGCGATGCGATGAGCCGGGCGAGTTACGCGGGTGTGGATGAGCAGGGGACGCTCGCGCTGGATGCGCCGAGCTACAACGGTCACTATGCTTACGAGGAGGAGCACGGGCAGCACGAGGTGTGGTTCCTCGATGCGGTGAGTTTTCACAATCAACTCCGCGCAGCAGCGGCGCTGGGCTTCCGGGATTTCGCGCTCTATCGCCTCGGCACGGAGGACCCGGCGGTGTGGCCAGTGCTGGCGCGCGGCCCGGCGGATGCGGATGCGGCTTTCATCGCATCGCTTTCAAAATTGCCCACGGATCAGACGGTGACGCATGTGGGGCGCGGGGAAATTGTGAGTGTGGATTTAAGCCGCGATGACGGCGCGCGCACGGTGGTGCGTGAGCCGGATGGCAGGCTGCACGCGCAATACACGGATGCGCCGACTTACCCCGCGCTCTACCATCAGGGGGCGGCGGATAAGTCGAAAGTGACGATCACTTTTGACGATGGGCCGGACCCAAAGTGGACACCGAAGATTCTCGATATTCTCAAGGCGCGCGGAGTGAAGGCGGTGTTTTTTCTCGTGGGAAAAAATGCGGAAAGTTATCCGGCGTTGGTGGAACGAATCGCCGCCGAGGGGCACGAAATCGGCAATCACACTTTTTCACACGGGAATCTCGCCGAGATGTCCGAGTGGCGCTGGCGTCTGGAAATTGACGCCACCGAGCGTCTCATCGAAACAATCACGGGGCGTTCCACCACGCTCTTTCGTCCGCCTTACAACGCGGATGCAACGCCGAGCGATATGGCGGAATTGGAGCCGCTGCGTTTCGCCGAGCACGAACTCGGATACACGGTGGTGCTCGAACGGATCGATCCGCAGGACTGGGGGATGCCGGGGGCGGATATGATTTTGCAGCGGGTGAAGGAGCAGCGCAAAGACGGGAATATCATCCTGCTTCACGATGCGGGAGGTGATCGCTCGCAGACGGTGGAAGCACTGCCACGGATTCTCGACTGGCTGGCCGAACGCGGCGACCGTGTGGTTTCGCTCGGCGAACTCATCAACATCCCGCGCGACGACATCATGCCGCCGGTGCGTGACGGCGAACAGACGGGCTGGCGCGCGGTCGCGACGACGGGCTTCCGGGCGTGGCACTGGCTGGTGGAGACGATGTGGGCGTTCATGATGTTTGCCACGGTGCTGGTGGTGCTGCGTTCGCTTTTGCTCGCGTGGCTGGCGTGGCGGCAGGGCCGTGCTTACAAAAAACGAGCGCCTGTTGTTGTCGAAAAATGGCCTGCCGTGAGCGTGCTCATCGCGGCGTTCAACGAAGGAAAAGTGATCACGCGCACGCTGCACTCGGTGCTCGATACGGACTATGCCGGGGCGATGGAGGTGATCGTGGTGGACGATGGATCGAAGGACGACACAGCCGCCGAGGTTGAGTGCGTGGCCGAGGGTGATTCGCGCTTGCGGCTGCTGCGGCAGGCGAACGCCGGAAAATCCGCAGCGCTGCACCGGGCTTTGGACGCTGCGCAGCATGAGGTCATCATTTTTCTCGATGCGGACACGCTCTTCGAGAAAGCGACGATTCGGAAACTCGTGGAGGAACTCGCCGACCCGCGCGTTGCGGCCGTCTCCGGCAACGCACGCGTAGGTAATAGGGTGAATTTCGTCACGCGCTGTCAGGCGCTCGAATATGTCTGCGGCTACAATTTGGATCGGCGCGCATACACGCACTGGAACTGTGTGACCGTGGTGCCGGGAGCGATCAGCGCATTCCGCAGTGCAGCCATCGCAGAGGCGGGTGGCTTTTCACCGCAAACGCTCGCGGAGGATACGGACATGACGCTCACGCTGCACCGTCTCGGCTATCGCATCGCGTATGCGCCCGATGCCATCGCTTGGACGGAGGCGCCGCAGACTTGGCGTGCGCTGGCAAAGCAGCGTGTGCGCTGGTCATTCGGAACGATGCAATGCCTGTGGAAGCATCGCGACATGACGCTCAATCCGCGCTACGGCGCGCTCGGTCTTTTCGCGCTCCCGAGCATCTGGTTTTTCCACGTGCTGCTCGTGGCCATCACGCCAGTCGCCGATGCAATTCTCGTATGCTCACTGGTCACAAACTACGCGGCGACGTTTTGGAAATACTTCGCGATCTTCCTGCTGTTCGACCTCGCGCTCGCGATGCTCGCCTGCGTGCTTGAGCGCATTCCGCTGCGTCGTGCGCTGCTGATATTGCCCATGCGCTTCGCCTATCGCTGGCTGCTTTCGTGGGTCGTCTGGAAATCACTCCGTCGTGTGATTCGCGGCGCACTGGTCGGCTGGGGGAAACTCGAACGCACGGGCGAAGCATCCGCCACATGAAAACAATCCGCATTGTTTTGATGATGTTTCTCGCGCTGCTCGGCGCGTGTGACCGCCCTGCCCAGCCAGTCTCGCCACCACCGCAGACGAACAACGCAGGGAGCAGACTGGTGACGCCGGAGCATGGTCTTTACACCGGTGCATACATGGATTTTGGCGAACGTGAGGACGAGGTGACGCTGGAGAAAATCGAAGCGTTCGAGCAACTCGTCGGAAAGCGTCAGGCCATCGTGGCGTCGTCGTCGTATTGGGGAGAGCAGACTTTTCCTGATGCGAACGTGCGGATCATTTCCCGACACGGGGCTGTGCCGCTGGTTTTCTGGTCGCCGTGGGATCGACCTTACAAGGAGGG
>JAYUIF010000022.1:0-14579 GCA_043766295.1 Spartobacteria bacterium
GCTATCGTGGCGGCGGCGGTGGCGGTGGCTATCGCGGTGGTGGCGGCGGCGGCGGTGGTGGTGGTGGTGGATACCGTGGCGGCGGCGGTGGTGGCGGCGGCTACAAAGGCGGCGGCGGCGGTGGCCGCAGCGACTTTGGCGGCGGCGGCGAAGGCTACTAAAACCCACGCAACGCACACCGCGTTGCCATAACAAAACTCTACAAAAACCCTGTGGTGCCAAGCGCCACAGGGTTCTTTGTTTTGAGCTACGCGACAGCGGGCACCACGTAGGGTTTGCGGTAGTCGCGCGTGAGGAGTTTGTCGGCTTCGGCGTTGCTGATGAATTTTTCCGTCTTCGGATCCATCGTCAGGAATTCCCCGAGCGCGAGCTGCTCTTTCTCGATGTCCACGCCGTTCTTTTTCAAATGTTCCGCCATCCGCTCGTAGCTGTCCGCAGCCTCCTTGTTGCCCTTCATCTTTTCAAGGATGACACCCGGCACCTGCTTCTTGCCGAGGCGATACGAGATGTTCCCCGTGTGACACAGCGCGCTCGATAGATGTCCTTCGAGAATCTCCGCGTTCAGCTCCGCCGGCTTGCGGGAGCGGATCGCTTTCACCCAGTTTTCGTGATGGCTCCCTTGCTCCGCAATGTCCGGCTTTCCGGGATCGAGTTCATCCTTCGGCGCGGGGAAATCTCCCCACCGCTGCACCATCTTCCCGTCCTTTCCAAACGCCGCTGCCGAACTGTAATCCGGCACCACGATGTGCCCGCCCTCATACTGCACGTAAACGCCGATGCTGAACGTGTCCCGGAATTTCCCCATGCCCTTCGCACCGCTCGATTCCGGCAGCCCTTGCACTTCAAAAATCAGCGGTGCCTTTTGGTATTCATGCACCGTGAACATCGTGTTCGGCGTCTCGCCATCATCCACATAGCCGAGCCGCCCGCCCACGCTCCACACCTTCGGTGAAAGTGCCTGCTCGCCGAGAAACCAACGCGCGATGTCCATTTGATGAATCCCCTGATTGCCCATGTCTCCGCAGCCCGTGTCCCACACCCAATGCCAGTCGTAGTGAAGTTTCTTTCGCATCAGCGGCTTCACCGGCGCGGGGCCGAACCACAAATCCTGATCAATCCCCGCAGGCCACGGCGTCGGCGCGTCCACTTTCCCGATGCTCGGCCTGGGTTTGTAGCAAGTCCCGCGCGCCCACAGCAGCTTGCCGAGATTCCCAGCCTGCGACCATTTCACCGCCTGACGCAGCCCCATCGCCGAGCGGCTCTGCGTGCCGCATTGCACGATGCGTCCATATTTTCTCGCCGCCTCCGCGAGCACACGCCCCTCGAAGACATTGTGCGAAACCGGCTTTTCCACATACGCGTCCTTCCCCGCCTGACACGCCCACACGCCGATGAGCGAGTGCCAGTGATTCGGAGTCGCGGTCGAAATTGCGTCCACGTTTTTCGAGTCGAGCATCTTCCTCACGTCCGTAAAAATCTCCACCTCCTGCCCGTTCGTCGCGAACTGCTGCCTGCCCTTCGCAACCACGCGCTCATCCACATCGCACAACGCGACGATCCTCACGCCTTTCACTTTCAGCAAATCCGCAATGTGACTCTCCCCTTGTCCATTGAACCCCACGATGCCAACGCGAATTTCCGCGTTCAGCGACTGCGCGCGGACGATGGCCGGAAAACCCAACGCCGTCACAGCAGCCGCAGTGGATTGGAGAAAGGAACGCCGTGAAAAATGTCGCGTATTCATCATGGCAAAAAGTTTGTCCGCCAAATCGCCGCGCGGCCAGCGCTCTGTGCGCAAGCCCACGCTTGCCGCGTCCGCCTTGCGCGCGTATTCGCAGCGCGTGATTTCCATTGGCAGCGGCACAGGCAGCGATTTTGCAGAACGCATCCGGCAGATTTTTTCGCCGGATGGTTTGTTGTCGAAGTCGGAAAATTTCGAGTTTCGCCCGGAGCAACAACAGATGGCCGTGGCCGTGGCGACGGCGCTGGCAGAGCGCCGGCACTTGGTCGTGGAAGCCGGCACGGGCGTTGGTAAATCGCTCGCGTATCTCATCCCGAGCGTGCTGTGGGCGAAGGAGCAAAAGAAAAAAGCCGTCATCTCCACGCACACGATCAATTTGCAAGAGCAGCTCGTTTATAAAGACATCCCCATCGTGCGCGAAGTGCTCGCCGAGGCGCTGGGCGAAGACAGCTTCACCGCGATGCTGTGGAAAGGCCGTGGCAATTACCTCTGCCCACTCCGCCTCGAACGCGCGATGCAGCAGGCGGGCGAACTTTTCACCTCCACGGAAATCGAGGAACTCCAACGCATCTGGCAGTGGGCGCAGACCACGCAGGACGGCTCGCTCAGCGACCTCGCCGTCGAGCCCGATATCGCCGTGTGGCAGCAAGTGTGCAGCGAGCCGCACATCTGCACCACGAAAACGTGCGGCGCAAATCCGCGCTGCCATTACCAGCGCGTGCGCAAATCCCTCGTCTCCGCAGATGTCGTCGTTCTCAATCACACGCTTTTCTTTCTCTCGCTCGGCGGCATCTCCGAGGCGGAGGAAAATGAGAACGGATATTTATTTGCGAACGACTTCGTGATCTTCGACGAAGCGCACACCGTCGAAGGCGTCGCCTCGAAAATGATCGGCCTCAACGTCTCGCAATACGGCCTGCGCTACGCACTCCAACGGCTCTACAATCCGAAGACGAAAAAGGGCCTCTTCCAAGTCCTGCGCAATCCCGATGGCGTCCGCGAAGTAAGCGCCACGCTCGATAAAGCCGATGAGTTTTTTGCGAAGGTGGGCGAGCGGGCGGACTTTAAAAAAGGAAGAGAGTTCCGCGTGCGCCAGCCGGACTTCGTGCCCGACACGCTCAGCGGCGACCTCACGCGCCTGCAAACGTGCATCGTCCAAACCATCAAGACCATCGAGGACGAAACAACGAAAGCCGAACTGCAAGACCTTGGCCGACGCATCCGCGACGCGCGCTCGCACCTCGCCACCTTCCTCAAACAAGACGCCGAGGATCACGTCTATTGGGTCGAGCAAACGGGAAAAACTTCATCCTTTCACAATCTCCACGCCGCCCCCGTGGACATCGCAGCGCACCTGCGCGCACTCCTCTTCCGCGAAGACCACACGAGCATCCTCACGAGCGCAACACTCAGCGTCGGCGGCGAAAATCTCGAATACTATCGTGCGCGCATCGGCGGCGAAGATGTGGAGGGACTGCGTGTCGGCTCGCCCTTCGACTACGAGCGGCAGATGCGCCTCTACGTCACAAAAAAAATGCCCGACCCGCGCGACGCCGGCTACGAGGAAGCCCTCGCCGAACGCATCACGCATTTCGTCACGATGACGGAAGGGCGCGCCTTCGTCCTCTTCACCAGCTACCGCACGATGCAAAACGTCGCCGCGCTCTGCCGCGAACCTTTCGACGAAAAGCACGACCTGAAACTTCTTCTCCAAGGCGACGGTCTTTCGCGCACGCGCCTCATCGCCGAGTTCAAAAAAAACGAACGCCATGTCCTCTTCGGAACGAAAAGTTTTTGGAGCGGCGTGGATGTCCCCGGCGAAGCCCTCTCGAACGTCATCATCACGCGCCTCCCCTTCGCCGTGCCTGACACGCCCCTCATCGAAGCCCGCCTCGAAGCCATCGAAGCCGCAGGCGGAAATCCCTTCGCCGACTACTCGTTGCCCGAAGCCATCCTCGAACTTCGCCAAGGCGTCGGTCGCCTCATCCGCACCAAGAGCGACAAAGGCATCGTCGTCATCCTCGACCCGCGCGTCCTTACGAAAAATTACGGCCAGTCCTTTCTAAAAGCGCTGCCCAAATGCCCCGTCGAGATCGTCTGAGCGCACGCACGCCGCCGCTTCAGCAGCAATCGTTGAAGCGAAACCAATTTTGAAGAATTTCAAATTGGTTGCGGGGGTAGGATTTGAACCTACGACCTTCAGGTTATGAGCCTGACGAGCTACCGGGCTGCTCCACCCCGCGATTTCCATTGGAGCGCGCAAGCTATCGGGCGAACTTTTTTCAGCAAGATGATTTTTGCTTTCCTTGAATAAACGGTCGCTGAATGTCGGGCGATCCGCGATTCACTATCTGCCATGAACATTCTCATCATCGAAGACGAGCCATCGCTTGCTTCTGCGCTCGCCTCGGCGTGCAAGCGGCTCGGCCACGATGCGCACACTTGCGGGAGCGGTCGCGCTGGGCTCGATGCGCTCGCGGCGGGCGGCGTTGCGCTGGCGATTCTCGATATTGGTCTGCCGGATTTGAGCGGGCTGGAGGTTTTGAAATCTGCACGCGCCTCCGCGCCGGGCGTGCCGGTCATCATCATCACGGCGCACGGCAATCTCGATAACGCAGTGGCGGCGCGTCAGCTCGGTGCGGCGGCGTATCTCGTAAAGCCGCTCGACCTCGCGGAGGTGCAGCAGACGCTCCAGCAAGTGCTCGCAACCGCAGTGCCCGCTCCGCAAACAGAGCCGCAAAGCGCGCGCGCGCAGATGCTGGGTTCGGCCCCTGCGATGCAGCGGGTATTTTTGGAAATCGCGCACGCCACGACGACGGACGCGCCCATTTTACTCAGCGGGCCGACGGGCTCGGGCAAGACGCTCGCAGCACGCGCCATCCACGAACATTCGGCGCGGACGGCGGCACCGTTTGTCGTGCTGCACTGCGCGGCGCTGCCGGAGCAATTACTGGAGAGCGAGCTGTTCGGTCACGAAAAGGGCGCGTTCACCGGCGCGCTCACGTCGCGCGAGGGGCATATCGAGCGCGCACGCGGCGGGACGCTTTTTCTCGATGAGATTGGCGACATTTCACCATCGGTGCAGGCGAAATTGCTGCGCTTTGTCGAGGAGCACGCGTTCACGCGACTAGGCGGACGTGAGGACATCCGCGTGGAATTGCGACTCATCACAGCGACGAATAAAAATCTTCGCGAGGAAGTGGCAGCAGGGCGTTTCCGCGAGGATTTGTTTTACCGTCTCCATGTTCTCGAAATTCAAATGCCGTCGCTGCGCGAACGCCGCGCCGACTTAACTGCGCTGGCCGCCAATTTTCTCCGAGCCGCAGCGCGCCCACTTTCCCTCGCGCACGAGACACTCGCAATTCTCCAGCACCACGACTGGCCGGGAAATCTCCGCGAGTTGCGCAATGCGCTCGAACACGCAGCCGCCGTCTGCACCGGCCCGATTATTCTGCCATCGCATCTCCCGCGAGAGTTGCGCGACGGCGGCGTGCCCGACCTCGACGCGCGACTCGCAGCCCCGCTCGCCGAGTGGCTGGATGCCCATCTCGCCGCCGGCTCCGACTACGACACGATGCACGACGCCCTCGAAGCGATGGCGCTCAAACATCTGCTCGCACATTTCGACGGCAAACCCACCGTGCTCGCCCGCGAGACAAAAATGAATCGCGTGACTTTGCGCAAAAAGCTGACGCAATCGCCCGACTAAATAACAAGACTGTCTTGCCACGCTTGTTGCGCCGTGGAAAGACGGGGCTTCTACTCCAAGCAGAACAGAAAATCTCACACCCAAACCCGAACAAATACTATGGCTCAAGCGATCATGGACCCCGAGGAGGTGAGGCGTTTTGCGAAGGAGATGAAACGTTTCAATGATGACGTGCAGGCAAAGGCGGCATCGCTCCAGGCGCGATTCGCAGCGCTCGGAAGTTCGTGGCAGGATCAGGAGGCGGAAAAATTCGCGGAGGAATTCATCACGACGATGAAGGTGCTGAAAAAATTTGTGGAGATCGCGGACAAGCACACGCCGTATCTCCTGCGCAAAGCACAGCGCATCGAGGAGTATTTGGATCAGCGTTAAAAACATGGCGACCCAAGCCAAAGTCACATCGCTGGATGCACTGGAAACTTTCCGGGCGTCGCTGATTGTTTTTTTGACCAAGGCCCGGCGCTCATTGGATGAAGTCGGCGATGAAATCCGCCGCACCAGACATTGGATCGAAAATGATCGAAGGATGTATTGGGAGGGCGAAATACGAAGGAGGCGACGTGTTTTGGAGCAGGCCGAGCAGGAGTTGTTCAGCGCGCGGTTGTCGAAATTTGTCGAGGCGAGCACGCGCCAGCTTGCCGTGCGCAAGGCGAAGGAGGCTGTCGCGGAAGCCGAGGAAAAACTGCGCGCCATCAAGCACTGGAATCAAAAATACGACGCAGCCACCGACCCGCTGGCAAAGGGGCTGGAAGGTCTGCGCCAATTCATTGAGCGTCAGATGCCGGGCGCTGTTTCATTTCTCGCGCAGGCTCAAAAAATTCTCGAAGCATACACCACTCCATCGCAACCCGACGGCGGCGGGCAACCGGGCAACGTGGAAATTTCACAATCATGAGCACCAAGGGCAGCGCCTCGAATTTGCAGGAAGCGATGAAAAATCTGTCCGCAGCATGGCATCAAGTGAAGGAGGAGTGGCGTGATGCGAAGAGTTTTGAATTTGAGCAAAAATATATCGAGAGCCTGCCCCGCGATGTCGCGCAGGCGATAGGGGCAATGGAGGAAGTGGATGCGCTTTTAAAAAAAGTAAGGAGGGACTGTGAGTAACAAACTGAATCTATGTGTGAGTCGTAGTCTCGAACTGCTGGGGCAACTCAAGCAGACAGTTTTTGATTTTGGAAAGAAGGAGGAACTGATCGTCCGCGACCTGCGTGCGAAGCGCCATGCGCTGACACGGAAACAGCATGATGCCACGGCGCGGATGACCGAGCGATTTGCAGCGCAGACTGATGAAGTCGAGTCCGCCTACCATCGCGAGGAGCAGCGGATTCGCACGCTGCACGACAGACGCATCACACGGATGCAACGGATGAATGCCGCCGCACTCCGCACATTGCCGAGACGCGCACAGGAGGCGAAAGGAAACTGGCTGGGTGCATTGCAAATGCGGCAGATCAATGCGGATCGCAGTCGAGTTGCAGCGCTCGAAGAAGCCCATGCGACGGCTGCGCAATTCAGCGCACGGCTCGCGGTGAAAGCTGAAGCGCTCGCAAGTCTTGAACATTGCGCGTCTGAGTTTTTCGGCGGCTACGGTGTGTTTCGGAATTTGCTCGGTCGCAATGTTGAATCAAACGCCGCAGGAAATGTGAGCGAGATGTATGGCGAATTGCGCAGTCAAGTCAGCGCAGCGGATGAGCAACTCGTCGCGTTCAAAAAATTTCTACTCCCCCGCTTTTTTGCGGCTCTGCCGCTTGCGGTTATTTTACCATTTGTCATCGCAGGTGCGGTCATCACCGCCTTTGTCCTTGGTATTCACAGCACAGCCGGCATCGGCATCGGCGGCGGCGGCGGCGCACTGTTGCTGGCTGTTTTTTGCGGACTGTATTTTGCCGGGAGACAACAGGCCGCACCGACTGCCGTGGCCATCACCACCGCACTCGCAAAAGCCCACAGCACACACGCGGCGTGCGCTGCTGCGTCCGCCACCGATCACAGAAATGCACGGGATCGCATCGAGGAGGAATACGCGCGCACCAAGACGGCGATTGATGAGCAGTGGGGCGAGGCGGGCGGCATCGAGGAAAAATTCACGAAGGCAGCGCGCAACAAACTGGGTGCTCAAGTGCCGCGTGCATTGGCCAAAAACGAAGGGCTCATGCGCCCAAAACTTCAGCGCATTGAAAGCGAACGCGCTGCGCAATTGGAGCGCATCAACAGCGATACATGGACGTGCAGATCGCATCTCACCGCAACTCACGAGGCCGAGACCGCTGCACTGAATGCCGAGGAAAAAACCCTCACGGAAACATTGAGCGCAGATTGGATGCGCACGATCACGCCGATACACGAGGACATCCAAGCGATGAGCAACACGACGGCTGCAAGTTTCCCGACTTGGGATTCCGCGTTCGTGGAAAAGTGGATGCCTCCAAAAACATTCACACCTGCTGCGAAATTTGCACACCTCAACCTCGATCTCACTGATGCGATGCCGAAGCAACTCGCATTGCCCGGCGGCGCGCAGGTGTCCGTTCCGCTCACGCTCGCGTTCCCGGAGCAGGGATCGCTTCTTTTTGAAACGAACGACAGCGGCAACAACACCGTCCTCAGCACGCTGAACAACATCATCCTCCGCCTGCTCTCGACGACGCCGCCGGGCAAACTGAGTTTCACCATCATTGATCCCGTCGGACTCGGGCAGAGTTTCGCGGGGCTGATGCACCTCTCCGACTACGAGGAGACGCTCATCAACCGCCGCATCTGGACGCAGCGCGATCAAATCGAAGAGCGACTCGCGGAGTTGAGCGAGCACATCGAGAAAGTCATCCAGATGTATCTGCGCAACGAATACGAAACGATCACGCAATACAACGCGCAGGCCGGGAGCGTGGCGGAAAAATATCACTTCCTCGTCGTGTCGGATTTCCCTGCGGGCTTCAGCGAAACCACGGCGAAGCGACTGCAAAGCATCGCGACGAGCGGAGCGCGATGCGGCGTGTTCACTCTCATCCATTGGGATCAGCGCCAGCCGTTGCCCGATGGTTTTGCGATGGAAGAACTCCGCAAAAGCAGCGTGTGCATTCGCGCGGAGAACGGCAACTTCATGCTCTCGCGTGAGCAGGAACAAAGCGGGGCGACGCTTGTTTTCGATCAGCCACCACTGCCGGATTTCGCAGCCGCTCTCGTCCACAAAATCGGCAAGAGCAGTGTGGATTCCAATCGCGTCGAAGTGCCCTTTGCGCAAATCGCCCCGCCACCTTCGGAAATGTGGACGAGCGATACAACGCAGGAACTTCGCATCGCCATCGGGCGCACTGGCGCGACGAAAATGCAGATGCTCGCCATCGGCAAAGGCACACGCCAGCACGCGCTCTTCGCGGGCAAGACGGGCTCTGGAAAATCCACACTCTTCCACGTCATCATCACCAATCTCGCGCTCGCGTGTTCACCGGATCAGGTCGAGTTTTACCTCATAGATTTCAAGAAAGGCGTGGAGTTCAAATGCTACGCAACGAAGCGTCTGCCGCACGCGCGCGTCGTCGCCATCGAGAGCGACCGGGAGTTTGCGCTCAGCGTGCTCCAGCGCGTGGATGAAGAACTCAAGCGGCGCGGCGACCTCTTTCGTAAAATGGGAGTGCAGGACATCGCGGGCTACAAAAAGGCGGGCGGCACCGAGCCGATGCCGCGCTCGCTGCTGCTCATTGATGAGTTCCAGGAGTTCTTTGTGGATGACGACACCATCGCGCAGACGGCCTCGCTGTTGTTTGACCGCATCGTGCGTCAGGGCCGTGCGTTTGGCATCCATGTGCTGCTCGGATCGCAGAGTCTTGGCGGCGCATATTCGCTCGCCCGCGCAACGCTCGGCCAGATGGTCATCCGCGTCGCGCTGCAATGCAACGAGGCCGACGCGTATCTTATCATGGACGACAGCAACTCCGCGCCGCGACTGCTCTCGCGCCCCGGCGAAGGCATCTACAACGACGCGGGCGGCGCGCTCGAAGGCAACAGCCCGTTTCAAGTCGTCTGGCTCCCCGACGACGAACGCGACGAGTGGCTCGACAAAGTCAGCGCCCTCGCCGCGCAGCGCCACGACAAACATCCCGGCACCATCGTATTCGAAGGCAATGCACCTGCGGATCTCCGCGAAAATGATCTGCTCAGTTCTGCATTCGACACAGCGCCCACAAATGCGCCGCTCGCCTCGCGCTGCTGGCTCGGTGCGCCGAATTCGATCAAAGGCCCGACCGAAGTTGTCTTCCGCCGGCAAAGCGGAAATCACCTGCTCATCGTCGGCCAGCGCGAAGAGGCTGCGCTTTCCATCATCGGCGTCTCGATGCTCGCGCTCGCTGCGCAACATCCCATCGGCACGGCGAAATTTGTTCTGCTGCACAGCGCAAATCCCGGCTCGCCGGATGCGGAGTTCATCGATCGCATCGCCGCCGCCATTCCGCATGAAATCAAAATCGTGCGGGGAAACGACATCGCGGAAGTGATGAGCGAAATCGCAGCGACGCAAAAAGCCCGCGCATCCGGCGAGCATTCAGACGACGCACCGTCCGTTTTCTTTTTCATCCACGGGTTGCAGAAATTCAAAAAACTCCGCCACGAAGACGACTTTTCATTTTCATCCAGCGACAGCGAGGCGAACCCCGGCACGCAGTTCAACGACATCATCACCGAAGGCAGCACGCATGGCATTCACATCATCGCCACGGTGGACACGTTCAACAATGTGAACCGCGCCATGTCGCGAAAGACGCTGACTGAATTTGAAATGCGGGTCGTTTTTCAAATGGGTGCGAATGACTCCGCGAGCCTCATTGATTCGCCCAAGGCCAGCACGCTCGGGCTTCACCGCGCGCTCTATTACAACGAGCAGGAAGGGACGCTGGAAACCTTCCGCCCCTACGCAACGCCGGATTCCGAGTGGATACGCGCGGCTGCGGAAAAACTCGCGCGCTAAATCACCGGACGGTCTTTTCCGGCGCGAATATCAATCACCTGCTCCGCCATCGGAAGATCGCGGGGGAATGTGATTTTGAAATTGTGATCGTCATTGCGCAGCAGCGCGACGCGCTTGCCGAGTTTTTGCACGGCGCTCACTTCGTCCGTCACGAGTTCGTTGCGCGCCATGAGCGATGCGTAGGCCTGAAGGATGAGCGCGCTGCTGAAAACTTGCGGCGTCTGCATCGCCCACAGGTTTTCGCGCTCGACGCTTTCGGTCACCAGTTGTTCGTAGGATGCGCGCTTTACCGTATCGGGCACCGGCGCCGCGCAGCAGGCGGAGCCATGAATTCGTGCGAGTTCGATGCAGTCGCTGATCAATTTCGGCGTGACGAGCGGGCGCGCGCCATCGTGGATCGCCACAAACTGGCTGCCTTCGCTTTTCACCGCCTTCAGACCATTCCAAACTGAAAGATGCCGCTCGCTTCCGCCAGCGACGACGCGGCGCACCTTCGTGAGTTTTTCCGCACGCACGATTTTCTCCACGGCGGCGATGTGTTCCTCGCGCGTGACGACGAGAATTTCATCCACACACTCGCACTGCTCGAACGCAGCCAGCGACCAGTAGAGCACGGGCTTGCCGTGCAGCAGGGCGAAAATCTTGTCGAACCCCATGCGGCGACTACTCCCGGCGGCGACGACGATGGCGCTGATCATGGGAGCAATTTTCCGACAACGGTTGAAAGCGTGCGGCCATCCGCACGGCCTGCTGCGCGCTCGCCAGCGGCCTTCATCACCGCGCCCATTTGTGCTTTCGATGTCGCGCCCATCTCAGCGATGACTGCGCGGACAAGAGCCTCGACTTCCTCCTGCGAGAGCGCTTTCGGCAAATAGGCGGACAGCACCTCCGCCTCGCTGCGCTCCTTCGCCACGAGGTCGGCGCGACCGCCTTTCTCGAAACACTCGATGCTGTCCTGGCGCTTTTTCAGTTCCTTACGAATGATCGCAATCGCCATCGCATCGTCCACTGCTTCGTCGGCGATCCCCTTCTCCATCGCCGTCGCTTTCATCGCGCTTTTCAAACCGCGCAGCACGAGCAGTCGATCTGCCGCGCGCGCTCGCATGGCGTCTTTGATGTCGTTTTCCAATTGGGCAAGCAGGCTCATGCGCGGGACACTAGCGGCGGGACGGCGCTGGCCTCAATCTCGAAACACGACCGTGCGTTTGCCATGTAAAAGCACGCGATCCGCGAGATGCCAGCGCACACCGCGCGAGAGCGCCTGCCGTTCGCAATCGCGACCGAGCCGCAGCAAATCCTCCGTCGAGTGGAAGTGCTCCACGCGAATCACCTCCTGTTCGAGGATCGGCCCCGCGTCCAATTCCGCCGTCACGTAGTGGCAGGTCGCGCCGATGAGTTTCACACCGCGCTCCCACGCGCGCTGATATGGATTTGCCCCGACGAACGATGGTAAAAACGAGTGATGGATATTGATCACGCGCCCTTCCCATCGTGTGCAAAGTTCCTCCGGCACGACCTGCATGTAGCGGGCGAGCACCACTAAATCCGCACCAGCATCCTCCCACAGATGCTCGATTTTTGCGAATGCAGCCGCCTTTCCCTCCGCGCTCACCGGCACGTAATGAAAGGGAATCCCCTCGCGCTCGACGACTCCGCGGAAGTCCTCGTGGTTCGCAATCACACACGCGATGTCGCAGCCCAACTCCCCCGCTCTCCATCGCCATAGCAACTCCGAGAGACAGTGCCCGAGCCGCGAAACCATGAGCACCACGCGCATTTTATCGGCCTCGCGCCGGATGCTCCACTGCGCGCCCAGCTCCGCCGCGACAGGCGCGAATACCGCGCGCAATTCCGCCAGCGGCATTCGCAGCGTAGGCGTTTCGATTGCCATCCGCGTGAAAAACCAGCCTGCCTCCAGATCGGTGAACTGATGCACCTCGTCGAGATTCCCGCCGTGCTCCGCGATGAATGCGGTGAGTCGCGCGAGCAGCCCCACGCGATCCGGGCACGAAAGCTTGATGAGAGTCGTAGGCATATCGCGAAGTGAAAGCGTGCGACACCTGCGGGCGCAAACCGTTTTCGTGAAGAACAAACTCGACGCGACGCGCCCGACTCGCATCTGTTTCCACCATGCAAGTCCCGCTTTTGGATCTCCGCGCGCAATATGCGCCGCTCAAGAAACAGTTCATGACCGCCATCGAGGAGGTGTGTGATTCGCAGGCCCTCGTGCTCGGGCCGAAGACGGAAGTTTTTGAAAAAGCCACCGCTGCCTACTGCGGTGCGCCACACGCCATCGCGTGCAGCAGCGGGACGGATGCGCAACTCATGCTCCTCATGGCGCTCGGCATCGGGCCGGGCGACGCAGTGCTCACGACGCCCTACACATTTTTCGCCACGGCAAGTTGCATCTCGCGCGTTGGTGCGCGGCCCGTTTTTGCAGACATAGATCCCGTGACTTACAATCTTTGCCCGCGCTCGGCGGCGGAGGTTTTGAAAAAAACGCCGAACGTGAAAGCCATCGTGCCCGTGCATCTTTACGGCTGCTGCGCAGATATGGCGGCTTTTGTGGAGCTGGGAATGACGCACGGCATTCCTGTGCTGGAAGACGCTGCGCAGGCGCTCGGTGCCGTGCATCCGCTCGGCGGCGCAGGGGCCATCGGTGAGGCTGGATGGTTTTCATTTTACCCGACAAAAAATCTCGGCGCTTTTGGAGACGCCGGAATGGTCGTCTGCCGCGATGCCGCGCTCGCCGCAAAGCTGCGCGCATTTCGCAATCACGGCATGGAAGTGCGCTACTACCACCAATGGATCGGCGGCAATTTCCGCATTGATGCGATCCAGAGCGCCGTGCTCAGCGTGAAACTCCCGCATCTCGATTCGTGGAGCGCAGGCCGTCGTGAGCGCGCAGCGATTTATCGAAAGGCGTTCGCAAATCTCCCTCTCACGTTGCCAGTCGAGCCGTGGGCAGCGAGCGGGCTGGCGAATCACCACATCTACAATCAGTTCATCGTGCGCACGCCGCAACGTGAAGCACTGCGCGCGCATCTCACCAACGCTGGCGTGGCCACGGAAATCTATTACCCGCTCTCGCTTCACCAGCAGGCGTGCTTCCGCGATCTCGGCTATCGCGAAGGCGACTTCCCCGAATCCGAGCGAGCCGCACGCGAAACTCTGGCACTGCCAATTTTCCCGGAGTTGTCCGCCGAACAACAAGATTACGTCATCACGAAAGTGACCGAATTTTTTACGTAGCCAATCCACCTTCCTCACAAAATTCAGCAGAAGGGTGGGGAGCCGAATCGGTTGTTCCCCCCAGAATCCGACCCAGTCATCCCCACCCTTCTGCCGCGCTATTTTGTCGCGACGATTTGAAGGAGATACCCCGCCAATAGGTATGGCAAGGGCTTTTTTGGTGAAAGATTTTGCACCTTTCCTGGACACCAAGTATGCCAATTTTATGTCTCACCAAAAGGCCGATGGAATGAACTACGCCCCCGTCGGGAAACCCTCCCCCGTGGTAAAACCGGGAGAGTTTGTCTTTGCCGCTGTCGCGCTGGAACACGGTCACATTTACGGCCAGTGCCAGGGCCTCACGGAGGCCGGCGGCGAGTGTCGCTATGTGTTCGATCCAGACCCGGTGAAGGTGGAAAAATTTCGTGAAAAGTTTCCTGCAGCACGTTCTCTTCGTTCGCTCGATGAAGTGCTCGACCAACCCGAAGTGCGTCTCATTGCCGCCGCCGCAATCCCGAATGAACGCGGCCCGCTCGGCTGCCGCGTGCTCGACGCGGGTCGTGATTATTTCACCGACAAAACTCCTTTCACAACGCTGACGCAACTCGCAGAAGCCCGCGCCAACGTCGCGCGCACGGGGAAAAAATACATGGTCTATTACAGCGAGCGACTCCATGTGGAAGCGAGCGTCCGAGCCGGGCAACTGATCGAGCAAGGTGCCATCGGGCGCGTCGTGCAAGTCATGGGCATCGGCCCGCACCGCAGCAATCCGGCAACGCGACCCGCGTGGTTTTGGAGTCGGGAAAAATGCGGCGGCATCATCACGGACATTGGCTCGCACCAGTTCGAGCAATTCCTGACATATAGCGGCGCAACGTCTGCACAGGTCTTCCACTCGGCGGTTGCAAACTACCACCACAAAGACCACCCGGAATTTG
>JAYUIF010000023.1:0-6135 GCA_043766295.1 Spartobacteria bacterium
GCTTCACCCACGGCTACCGTAGTGGCTGGCGCTACGCGCCAATTGGCGACCTGACTGTAGAAATTAATCAGATTCGTTTGTGCCAATATCCCGGCTTCCGGCTTGTGTGAGCAAAAGCGAGAATCCAGATCGTGTCGGGCAATTCGATATAATGAATGACGAATGGAAACTGCCCCATGACGAATCGCCGGGTTCCATCGTGCCGCTCCGGGTATCGCTCTGGATCCGCCTGAATCGCCCGAACCGCTTTTTCTGCCGCACGCTGGAAATCCAGCCCAAGACCGGGTTGCCTCTTTTCAAAAAAAGCGACGGATTCCGAGAGGTCGTCCTCGGCCTCAACGGCGATAAAAATCTGTTTCACTGATGGCGTTCACGGATGTCGCGGAATACCTCATCCGCTGGACGACCTTGCGCCGTTCCGGATCTGACGCGCTCCAGGCGATGCCCCACTTCAACATCCCATGCTTGCGCAGCGCCTTCTTCGACAGGCTCCAGACTGTGCAAAAGCGTTTGCGCCAAATGCGCGCGGTCGGTTTCGGCAAGAGTGAGTGCCTCGTGAGTAATTTGCTCAACGGTCGCGGACATGAGCGGACAATTGCCCGATGCGCGCATACGGTCAAGGACGCAGGATATGATGTCCTACACCTTCAGCCACTCGACGCACTGGCGGGCCCAGTAGGTGATGATGAGGTCGGCGCCGGCGCGTTTGAATGCGGTCATCATTTCCATCACGCAGGCGCGTTCATCGAGCCAGCCTTTGGATGCGGCGGCGATGAGCATCGAGTATTCGCCGCTCACATTATAGACGGCGGTGGGCAGGCCGAATTGCTCTTTGATGCGCCACACGAGATCGAGATACGGGAGGCCGGGTTTCACGAGCACGATGTCCGCGCCCTCGGCCACATCGAGCGCCGCTTCGCGCAGCGCCTCGCGTGCGTTGGAGGCGTCCATCTGGTAACTGCGCCGGTCGCCCGCGCTGGGTGCGCTTTCCGCCGCGTCGCGAAACGGGCCATAGAATGCGGACGCGAATTTTGCCGCGTAGCTCATGATGATCGTGTCGTGAAAACCCGCGTCATCGAGTCCGGCACGGATTGCGCCGACGCGGCCATCCATCATGTCGCTCGGCGCGACCACATCCGCGCCAGCACGAGCGTGCGAGACTGCCGTGGCGACGATGATTTCCACGCTCGCGTCGTTGTGAACGTGCGCCACGCCTTCGTGAAACTCGGTGACGCCGCAATGCCCGTGGCTCATGTATTCGCAGAGGCACACGTCGGTCATCACGATGAGCTGGGGCAGCTCGCGCTTCAGCCGCCGCACGGCGCGCTGCACCACGCCATCGTCCGCGCACGCGCCCGAGGCGTGCTCGTCCTTTTCCGCCGGGATGCCAAAGAGCAGCACTGCGGGCACTCCCGCCGCGTGAGCCGCGCCTGCCTCGGCGAGCAGTTCATTTTCATCGAGCTGAAAAACGCCGGGCATCGAGGCTACGGGCGCGCGGCCCTTCACTTTTTCCGAAACGAAAAGCGGGAGGATGAAATCATCCGCGCTGAGCGCTGTCTCGCGCACGAGGGCGCGGAGTTGCGGCGTGGAGCGGAGGCGGCGTGGTCGGCGTGGGAGATTCATGGCAGCGGTGTTGTAGTGGAATTGCGCGGATTGGCGAATGACGAAAAACGTGGTTTGCGCAGTTCGGCATTGTTTTCAGGCTCAGTCATCCGCCATTCGTGAAACGTGAGCAAGCCCGCCAGTCCGCCAAAAATCACCGCTGCCCAGCAGTTCGCATCATTTCCCGCTGCGGGAATGTTGAAACTGCTCGGTCTCACGCTGCGTCTGCGCTGCGTGGATGATGCGGGTTTTCTGAACCCGCGTCGCCGCACGCCGCTCATGCTCTGCCTGTGGCACAACCGGCTGCTCGGCGGCACGCTCGGGCAATATCGCGCACGCCATCGCGATGCGGTGCCGCTGAAAGTGCTCACGAGCGCGAGCAAGGATGGCGGCTGGCTCTCGGCGATTGCAGAGCGTTTTCGCATGGGCGCGGTGCGCGGATCGAGTTCGCGGCGAGGTGCGGCGGCGCTGCTGGAACTCACGCGCACGCTCGCTCAAGGTAGCGACATCGCCATCACGCCCGACGGCCCGCGCGGCCCGAACTACAGCATCGCGCCCGGCGTTCTTTTTCTCGCGCAGCGCACGGGCGTGGGCCTCGTGCCGTTTGAAATTCAGATCAGCAGCCGCTGGCACATCGGCAAAAAATGGGACGCACTTTGGATTCCGAAGCCTTTCGCCGAAGTCACGCTGCACTACCATCGTCCGCATTTCATCGGCGAGGGCGCTGATTTGGTGGCGGAGTCTGCGCGACTCGATGCAGCGCTCGGAGCGAAGTGAGCCGACCTACAGGACGCCCGCGAGAATGGCGAACGCGGCGATTGCGATGCCCGCGCCGAGGCCAGTGATGGCGCGTGGTGCATGGCGGATGAAATGTGCGGTGACAGCGCCGAGCGAGACGATGACAGCGGTGCCAAGGAAAATCCCGGCGATGTTCATTGCGCCCGTGGCTTCACTGCCGTGCGCCCATCCGTGCATGGCCGCACCAGCGGCTACGACGAAGAGTGCTGCGGATTGCGCGACGTGTTTGTAAAACGCGAGCGCCAGACCAAAGACGATCACGGTAATGGCGAGCACGGTTTCCAATCCGATGAACGCGCCAATTTTCGCACCCGCGAATCCGCCGAGCACGCCCGCGACGAGAAACACGACGGCAAGCGAAGCACGGCGCCAAAGCACAGCGAGCATCCCGACGCTGAGCGCGGCGAGCAGATGATCGAGACCGGTGAAAGGATGCGCCATCCCACTGCCGATGCCGCCAGCATCGGCACCATGGCCGGGATGGGCGTGCGCAAGCGCGGGGAGCAGCGAAAGGACGAGAGCGAGTCGGGTGTATTTCATGCCGGGAGTTTAGAGCGAATCCGCGCGCGATTGTGAACCACGAATGTATTCCTGCAGCGGATCTATTTTTTCCGCTCTTCGATGGACTGGATGTAACTCTGCAATGCGTCACGGAATTCCTCCGGCCATTCACCCGCGTTCGATGCGCCGCCGGTCTTGTCCACGATGCGTGTGTTCGCTTTTTTGCCGACAGCCGGGCCTTCCGCATTGGTGCCTGCGAGATTACTCGGGTTGCGCGAAGCGTTGCGGCCAGCCGTGCGCGATTTGCTCATCTGTTGCATCATTTGCTGCATCTGCTTTTGCATTTGCGCCATGCTCAGGCTCTGGGAGGGCTTGCCTCCTTTTTTGTCCGGCGGCACGAGGAGTTCGATGATGATTCCCTGCGTCGTCACCGTCTCCTGTCCTGTATCCGGCTTGCGCAAAGAGCCGCCTGTCTCGCGCATCAACTCCTCCACCTTGTCGAGCAGCGGCCCGACTTCGCCCATGAATTTGTCGAACTTCGGATTCTCTTTCAGTTCCTTGATCGTCCCGCCGAGCTGGCCCTGCACGCCGCCGAGTTTGTCGGAATCACCTGCGTAAGTCGCGCTCGTCTCCTTCTGTTTATCGAGTTCGCCGGTCTGCTCGCGGATGTTGTCCTCCGCCACGGCGGCGCGGACTAATGCGATCATCAACTCCATCATGTCGGGATCCATCTCCTCCTCGCCCTTGCCGCTGCCCTTGCACTCGCTCTGGATCATCTCGGCCCACTTATTGAGCTGGTCGCCCCAAGTCTTCGCGCGCCCGACGCTCTTCAGCGTGAGATTCGCGCGCACGAAGCCCGCCAGCTCGCCGAGTTCTCCGACAACGCGCGTCTCTTCCATTTCGCCCACGACTGTTTGGTATTTTTCATTCGGCACGCGGCGCAAAAATCCCGTCATGTCAGTCTGAATGCCATCCACGTCCTTCACCGCGCCGTCCTGCTGCCCTGCCACACCATCGAATTCCTTCTTCTCCCCGTCTCCAATTTCCTCGGCCTTCAACCCAATGCTCCGTCTGGCGAGCTTCTTGAGTCCGTCCGAAATTTGCATCTCATTCGAGGCCGCATGGCGTAGGCGATTGTAGAAATTTCGCGCGAAGAGATTCTCGCTCGTCGTCTGCATTTTCGACGCCGCTTCGCGCATCGCGGCGAGCGCCTTCTCCTGATGCTCCTGCGCCTTTTGCATCTCCTGCTCGCGCTGCTGCTGGCTCTGCCCGGCCTTCGCCATCTGCTGTTGCGCGTTCTGCATTTCCGGTTGCGCCTTTTGCTGGAGCGTCTCGGCGATCTTGCTCAACTCGCTCAGCGTGTCGTGCTCGATTTCCTTGTTCCGCAGCGCGTCTTTCATGATGTCGGCGATTTGCTCGTTAAGCTTTTGCAGCGACTCCTCGTTCGCCTTTTCGCTGGCTTCCACCTTCTTAATATCGTCCGCAGCGCGCTCGCTGTTCAGGTCTTTTTTATTTTCGGTGATCGCTTTGTTCTCTTCGAGTGCGCGCTCTTCGTCGCGGATGCGCTCGTCGAGTTGCTTGAGCACTTTGTCCATCCGTTCGCGAATACGCTCGGCGTGTTTTTCCGGCGAAAGCACATAGATGGTGAGTTTGTATGATTGGCTCGGCGCACGGTTCGGCAGGTAGTCGAGCGCGTAGCCCGTCAGTTCGACAATCGAATCCTGCGGCACGCCGAGATCAGCGGGCGTCCACGTGATCGGCTTGATGATTTCCTTCATCGTCTGCGCGCCTGCGATGTGCGGCATCTCACTCGGCCCGGCGGGCTGTGCTTTTTTAGCAACGGTCTGCGTATTCCATTCCTCCCAAAGTTTGCCGACCCAATCCTTGTCGTCGCCCTTCTTCACTTCGACGTTGGTCTTTTCACCAAGGCGGCGCGTCGTCCATGCGATCCAAATTTCCTTCAGCCCGTAATCATCGCCGCCCGCGAGAGTGAAGCGCACATTTTCATGCGGCAAAATCGCGATCTCCTGCTCCTGCAAACCCTGCAATTCGATGCGCGGCTCCGCGTCCTTCGTCGTGCCGATGCGCAGTGTGTAGGGCTGCACCGGCGTGAGTCCATGGATGTCCGCCCACCGCAGCACGATCTCTTTTCCCAAATCATCAAGCGAAGTGGTGGGCGTGGTGAAAGTGTCGCCATTCGTCGTTGCCGCGTGCGGAGTTTCGCCAACGCGCATCTCGCCGCTACCTACGCCGCGACTGATTTTTCCCTCGAACGCGACCTTGCTGCCCGCGAGGAAATCCGCCGCGCTGCCGTGAATCTGCGAACGCATCTCCGGGTAGCCGAGGTAATCGGGGAACTGCACGCGCGCCGCGAGTTCCTTCAGCTCGGGCCGGTGCAGCGGATGCACCACGATGTCTTTTAGAAAGTCGCCAAACCGCAGGCTCAGCGTGCCCTCGCGCGTCTGGCCGGGAAATTTGAACAACGCCTTTCCCTCCAAAACTTCCGCGACGATCTTCGGCTGCTGCGCAATCTGCGCCGCCGCGCTGCCCGGCTTCCACACAGCGTCCGCGCGCAGGCCGACGATGAGCGGGAACTCCTCGCCATGCGCGACGAACAACTCACTCGGCAACTGCTCGACGGTCGTGAACGTGTAGCGCTCGATGTCCGCCCACGGCATCGCCCAACGCTGCACCGCATTCGTCGCCGCGCGCGGCACGAGCACGAAAGGCGCAGCCGTCAGCCCCGTGACGAGGATCGCCGCAAACACCCAGCGCTTCGCCGGCTTCGTGGGCACGGCTTGCTCGAAATTAAAACGCCCCGATTCCTCCGCGACCTGCCGCACCGCCGCACGCAGCAGCGCTGGCGAAATATTTTCCGGCAACTCATCCGTCTCCGTCAGTTCGATCACGCCCTGCAACCGATCACCGAGCGTGCGAAATTTCTTTTGCAACAACTTCGCGAGCTGTGCCGGGCCACGCCGATTCCATAACCAATACCGCGCCCAAGATTGCGCGAACCACGCCGCGAGCACCGCGCCGCACACGATGAGCACCATGCGCGCTGCGATGGGCGTATTGATAAATCGGTCGGCGACGAAGAGCAGGACGTAGGTGAGGAGAAGTCCCGCGAGACCGCCGGCGAATGCGGCGATGGTCTCCATTCTTCGTAGCCGCAACTCGTAGGAGCGAAGCTGCGCCACGAGTGAATCCGGAAGTTGGTTCGTGTTCATGGCT
>JAYUIF010000024.1:0-34057 GCA_043766295.1 Spartobacteria bacterium
ACCGCGCGGAGGCAGACCGGCTTGCTGCGGATCGGGCACTCATCGAGGGGCAGCGCAAGCGCATGGAGAAGGAGCTTGTGCTTCGCAAGCGCGACGAAGAGGTGAAGGCTGCGGAAAGAAAAGCAGCAGAGGCCCGACGTGAATCAGAGCGCGCCCACAATACACCGCCAGCCAGCGCAGGCCGGAATGTGGATTTCTTTTACGCCGCACTCGATCCCTATGGCGACTGGGATGAGGTGGAGGGCTACGGCCCCGTCTTTCTGCCGCGCGAGGCACAGCGGGACAGGAAATGGCGGCCTTACACCGACGGCGAATGGGTGCGCAGCGAGCAGGGCTGGACGTGGCGCTCGAATGAACCTCACGGCTGGGCGACCTGCCACTATGGACGCTGGGTGAGGCACGTCCGCGAAGGCTGGATGTGGGTGCCGGGCAGCGAGTGGGCTCCGGCGTGGGTATCGTGGCGCAAAAGCGAAACGCACATCGGCTGGGCACCACTGCCGCCCGAGGCGCACAGCGGGCGCGGCTTCAACGCGAGTGTGGATGAGTATTTCGACATCGGTGTGCGCAGCTACAACTTCGTGCCGCGCGAGCGATTCGGCGCGGGGCGCACGTATGTCGGGCGCATCGTGGAGCCGGAGAGAAACGTGACGATTATCCAAAACACGGTGAACGTGACGAACATCAGCTACCAAAATTCGGGGAACAACACGGTGATCGTGAACGAGGGCCCCGATGTGAATTTCGTCAACGCACACGCTGCTGCGCCGATTCAAATCGTGCGATTGCAGCGGGATGAAATGACGGAAGGCCGCATCCTCCCCACTCCGTCATTGGTCGCGGGCGGGCTGCTGCGATTGCTCGCACCAGTGGTCAATCATGAACGGCCCGTTGCCGCGCCGCCAAAGGTGCGCAAAAAGACAACGCGTGAATTTGATCGCGGCTGGAATCCAGCCGATGGCGGCGCGGAAAAAGTCATCCGCCAAAAAGTCGCTGCCGAGGCCCGCAAAGCTGAGGACGACGAGCGGCAGACATTTCAAAAACAGTCAGCAGAGAAAAAGCCGGTGATCGTAAAACCGCAGCCGCCGATCCTGATACCCGCCAAACCTCCGATTGGAAAAGCGACGCCACCCAAAGTCGTCGCTCCAAAAATTGTGACACCTCCCGCGCCAACGCTGCCCACGGAGAAGCCGGTGGAACCGCCTGTAATCGAGCCGAAGCAACCACCCGCACCGCCCGTGCAACCGGTGCAGGAAATAGTGATTCCGATACCCGAAGTGAAACCAACGCCAGAGTCCGCTCCTAAACACGAAACCCCATCGCTTGAAGCGCCGGGACAACCGAAAACAGAGCGCATTGCACCAAAGCCTCCGAAGGAAAAAGCAGCACCGAAGAATCACGCAAAGCCCGCTGCCAAGCCGACTCCAAAGACGAAGAAGACAAAACCCGATGGAACTCCCGACGACAGCGTCCCCCGTTAATCATCGGACTGTCTGCGTGCGACGTGTGTGCGCATCGCGCGGAAGCGGTGCGTAAAATCCGCAAGCCGTCTTTCAAAAATACAGGGGACGTTTTTGTTCCGCGATTGCGAAACCACACAACTATTGCGGCGTGGAAATCGGCGGCCTGTCGCTGATTTTCGGGACTGGCAGCATCGGCGCGGCAGCGGGTCGCTCGCGGCTGGCACCTATAACCACCATCGTGCCGTCCGGCTTTTTACGAACTGTTGCACGGCCCTTCGGCGCATTCCACAGGCTTTGTCCGAGCCATTCGCCATTCACGCCGATTTTGGTGAGCATATACTGGTTTGGGCCCGTCATGTGAAAAGCGTGGAGCGTGTTTTCGTTGTCGAATTCACCGACTGGCGTGGAGCCGGTGATGAGGCGACCCAGCGGGTAAGTGCCGAACAATGTGCCGGTGGTCACATCCTCCACGCGGACATAAAGCATGAGCTGAGTCGGCGTCTGAAAACGGATGAGCGACAGCGAGTGATACTGCCCTGCGCCTTCCTTCCCATTCGGAACTCCAACGGTCTCCGACCAAACTTTTTTCCCATCGCTGATGTCCACATTGAGCGTATCGGAAATTATGTATTTTTTCGTCTCATCAAAATAAATCGCCGCACGCACTTTGTAGGTGGCGAATTCGTTGATGGGATAAAGCTTCAGCAAATCCACGGTGCGTGAAACGCTGTCGCCAGCCAGCAGAGTGAGCGGATCGTTTTTGTAATCGGCCTTGTGTGGAGCGACGGGCGTGTCGCTCCCGCGCATGATTTCAAAACCAAACCATTGGTGGCCGGGCGCATCGCGCAGCGTGACATCGTGACCGGAGAGATTCCGAATATGAACCGTTGCCGCGATGGGTTCGCCACGAACGTAAATGTGGCGCTTGATGTCTATGTGAACATCCAACTGCGCGCGGGCATTACCCGCCGCGACGAGGAGGATGCAGAGACAAAGAAAGTATTTCATGGAATGGGTCATTTGCGTTTCACGGTGCGGAAGCCGATGTAGAGAGTGCGTGTGTTGGCGTCTATCGTATCACCTACGTAAAACTCGTCGGAATCCGATGTCAGAACGGCTGTCTTCGACTTTTGTTTTGCGGGATAAACTTTGTGGCAGTCCTCCGCAGGGATTTTTTCCACACGCTCAAACATGGCGATGGGATCGCTCGCGAAAGAGCCGCCCTTGACGACTGGAAACTGTCTTTTCCCATCGTAACGATAAGTCCATTCGGCGACGTTGCCTGCCATCCCGATGACTTTGAAAGGGCTCTCGTCGCTGCTGAATTCGTCCACCGGAGCCCAGTAGTTGTAGCCGTCATCGGGTTTGGCGTTGCCGCGTTCGAGCGGTTTGTAGCCTATGTTTGAATTGAATTTATTAAATTTCAGTTCGTTGCCCCAAGGATATTTGTAGCCAGCAGCACCACGGGCGGCGACTTCCCACTCCTCCTGTGTGGCAAGATCGCGGCCTTTCCAATTTGCATAAGCATACGCGTCCCACCACGTCACACAGACCATTGGGCAGTTCATATCCACGGGAACTCCGGGATTCTTGGCGTCTGAAAAAACTGAGGCGCCGCGCTGGGCGGCCCTTCCGATGAGTGTCTTCGCGTCATCCGTGATGTGTGAAATGCGTTTCGGAGCGTTGGGGTGATCGTATTTATGTTCGCCGACACCGCCGTTAGCCTCGCAATACTGGATGAACTCCGCGTATTCGCCGATGGTCACTTCGTATTTATCAATCTCGAAGGCGAGGATGTCCGTTTTCCGGCCCTCGGCACCGACAGGATAACTCCCTGCTGGGATTTGCACCTGCGCGTCGAGTTTGCGCGCATTGGTGACGAGATATTTCCAAACGAAAAATGCAACGACCAGCACGAGTATGGAGAGGGTGGTGATCTGGAAAACGACGGCCCGCTTCTGCGATTTACGAGCGGCCTCGACGGCTTTGATGGCAACGGCGTCGGCGGCTTTGATCTTCGCTGCTGCGACGGGGATGACTTTTGGCTCCAGCGCCTTCACCGCCTGCAAAACAACGGGCCATGCCGTGATGGAATTTTGAATCCCTGCCATGCGCCCGAGCAGTGCGCGGAGTCCGGGCGACTGGGCGTGGGCGGGAACAAGTTGCGAGATAATCCCGGAGAGTGTTTGGATTTCCCTCGATGCCGAAACGCTGGAGTCGGGGATGCTCGTGGCGAGGTTGGCGAGACGCGGGATGCTGTCGCTGCCGAAGCGAATGCCGTGTGCATCGAGCGGGCCGTGCGCGAAGTTGTGCGACCAAAGATAATTGAGCGCCTCGGCGGTCGCTTTCATCACTTGCAGCGCGGTTTTTTCATCGAAACGCTGACCGCTCGCGATGAGTTCTCCGAGTGTTGATCCATCGAGATACTCGTGGGTGTAAAAGACGAGGCCGTTGCGTTCGTCCGCCTCGAAAACGGAGATGATGAATGGATGCTGCACGGCGGCTTTTGCGCGTGCGTCGGCGAGGAACTGTGCGTGCGCATTTTCATCCTGACTGCTCGATGGATCGAGCACCTTGAGGCCGACGGGACGATTCACGCTGAGTTGGATCGCGACATAGACGGAACCCCAGACTCCTTTGCCGAGAAACTTCTGCACGCGGTAATCGCCAAGCTGAACTCCGACAAGTTGGTCTGGCGGCGCGGCGCTCTCATCTTCCTGCGGCACGGCGCGGGGAATGGGCGCGGGGATTGGTTGCGGCGTGGCGACTGCGCGTGGCGTTGCTGCTGCGACTTGCGGGACTGCGACGCGTGGCTGGGGAACGGGAACTGGTTCTCGGGCGGCGACTGGCTGTGGTGTGGGCACGACCTGCGGAACAGCGCGCACTACGGGAACTGGCTGTGCTGCCACGGGGGCTGGCCGTGGGACTGGCACTGGCGTCGGCTGTGCGACTTGCGGCACAGCGCGCACGACCGCAGTCGGCTGAGCGACAGGCGCAGCTTGCGGGACTGCAACTGGCCGCGCTTGCGGAACGGCGACGGCAACACGCGGCACAGCGACCGGCTGCGGCGGGGCGCTCAAAGCCTGCTGCGCCGCAGTGATCAAAGCACGGACGGCATCTGCATTCACCGGCTTGGAAAGCATCGCGGCCCCGGCCATGTGCTCCGCGTAGTCGCTGATGTCGTAGCCGCTGATGAAAACCGCGCGCATCCTCGGATAGAGCGCCTGCAATTCACCACGCAGCGTGATGCCGTCGGTGGGCTCCATCACCACATCGGTGATCAGCAAATCCACACCGCCTAGCGTCAGCGCGTGCTCGTGAGCTTTTTGCGCATTGGCGGAAACACGCACCTCGTGTCCCGGCATGGAGTTCACCGCAGCGATGAGCGCCTGAAGGACGCTCGAATCATCATCAACCAGAAGTATTCTCATCAGTATTTATTCGGAAAGTGTGAAGGACGCGGGGAATTTTTGGTTCAGCGCTACAGGCTCTGCTTGGGTGTCTTGGAGTTCGCCCTTGTAGTAAAGCCGGATGATGTAGCCGTAGTATTCGCGCGGCTCGCCGTGTCCGCCGCCAGCGGCAAGATCGTAGCTCACTTCGAGCGTCTCGGTGTCGCCATCCGCCCAATCCGCCGGCGGGCTTCCCCATCGGTTGCTCACGTTCGCACTCGTGCGCACGATGTCCTTGCCGTTGAGTTTTTCAAAAAAGAGCACGAACACTTTCACGTCGCGCACCGTGATCGTCTCACCAGCGCGCGCTCGGATTGGCACACCCAGCGTGAACTTTTTCGCCGACGCCGTAGTCGCATCGTTCTCCATCCGCGACAAACCGAGCGCGAGCGTTTTGCCTTCGGTAATCGCCGCGTTGGATTGCGGCGGAGTCACCGTCCGCGTCGTCTCTACGATGGCAGAATTTAACTTTCCCTGCGCGGCGGAATAATAAACACCGGCCCGTTCGCCCATCGCCAGGATGCGCTTCCACTGCTCGGCGGCTTTGTCACCGAGACTCATTTTTTCAAAAGTGTAAGCCTGCTCTGCGATGGGCAGCGGGTCGCCGGGCGAGAGCGCCGCAGCCTCGCGGAATTTCACCAGCGCACCGGCGGTGTCGCCACTGCCGCGTAGTAATTTCCCCTGCTCCACGAGTTCGAAAAAACGCGGATCCACCTTCGGAGTCAACGCACTCAGCGGAACCGGCGTGGGCCGCAGCGGGCCTGCACCCGGAGCGTTCGCGACCGGCACCGCGAGCGCGGGCGCGGGCTTCGGCTTCTCGGGAATCGCCGTCGGCGCAGACTCGATGATCGGGATCGGCCTCACGGGAAAAGGCCGGATGCCCGGCGCTGGCTCCGCAGGCGCGCTGGCGAGCGGATCGCCATTCAGATTGAGCGGCTCATCCGGCGGCGGCGACTCAGCGATGAGCTTCTTAATATCAATTTTCTCCGGCGGCCTGCGCTCAAGTTCCCCCTGCGCAACGGCGGTTTTTTCTTTATGAAAGAACGCCCAAGTAACCATCCCAAGCTGCACCACCGCCGCGATGCCAAGCAGCGTCGCCGCGACGACGAACGTGCGGCCAAACGATTGGCGAGGGATGGGCGATTGATCGGACATTTAAAAAAGTGGGCGCGAAGCTAGGGGCGCGCTCGTGGGCTGTCAAACGCACCCCGCATACTTTGACCTCGAAGCCATACTGGTGTAGAGCACCCGCAGAATTCCGCAAATGAAACGCCTGTTCGTATTCGCAGTCATCGCGCTCGCCGCCGCCGCCGCAGTCTGGGCCGCGATGCGTCCTGCGACACCCGCCGCACAAAAGACGGAAGAAGTGAAGTCGTGCTGTATGCGCCCGCCCAGCCGCGCATCGCTGCTCACGAAGTAACGCGCGCAAGGCACGTCACCCATTTACCACGGCATGTGATGCGCTCGAAGCGGCATCGCTGTTTCTTAAAAGCCGCGACTACATCGTCCGCCTGTTCGCGCAGGATTCCGCTGAGAATCAGCGCGCCACCACGCTCGACAGCCGCCGCGATCTGCGGCGCGGCTTGGATGAGAATGGGGCCATACACATTCGCCAAAACCACCGGCCAGCGACGGGCGGCTTTCCACTTCAGCACATCGAAACGCCGCACGATCACTCCGCGCACGCCATTCGCCGCTGCGTTCTCTTTCGCCAAGCGAACCGCCGTCGCATCGTAATCCCCCGCCTCCACTTTCCGCGCGCCGAAATGCCGCGCTGCGAGCGCGAGAATCCCGCTGCCCGTGCCGATGTCGAGCGCGTCCCATTCCGTCCCGCGCAGCAACGCCGCAACATCCGCGAGAATACGCAGGCATGTCGCCGTCGTCGCGTGCTCGCCCGTGCCGAATGCAAGACTCGCGGGAATCAACACGCACGGCACGCCCTCCTTCGCAGCAGCGGCGCGTTCTTTCTCCGTGCCGACCACGACGAGCTTGCCGCGCACACGCAACGGCGGACGCGGCACCGGTTCGAGATCGCGCTTCGTGAGCGCCTTGGCCACGCGCACCGTCCCGCCAAATTCCCGCATCAGCAAATCCGCCTCCGCCCGCGTGAGCTGATGCGCCTCCAGCCTCAGCGTCTTCAATCCCTTCAGCACAAAAATCACCAACCGCTGCCCGAGCCAGCCCAGTCGCTCCTGCCACACATCCTCCCATTTCGCCGGCGAAAGTTTCCGCCACACCAAACGCGCGCCTGCTCCTGTGCTCTTCACTTTGCTCATATGCGTGCGCTATTTCCTGCGGAAAATGATGACGTGCTGCTGCGGCAAATCCCTCTTCGTCTCCACCCATTCCAACTCAGGATGCAGCGCCATTTCCTTTTTCACCTGCGCCTCCGTCATCTTGTGGACCTCCTTGATCGGCACCTTCGGGTCTTCGCCGCGAAACTCGATCAACACCAGCCGCCCTCCCTTTTTCAGCGCCGGGATCATCGCCCGCGTCATCTCGTAGGGAAAATCAAACTCGTGATACACATCCACCATCAGCATCAAATCGCAGCTCTCCGGCGCGAGTTTCGGGTCCTTCTCCGCGCCGAGCACCGGCTTCACATTTTCCACGCGCAGCATCTTCATTCTCCGCATGAGTAAATCGAGCATCTCCTGCTGGATGTCCACGCCATACACCACGCCCTTTTCCCCGATGATACGCCCCATCCGGCTCGCGTAAAATCCAGTCCCGCACCCGATGTCCGCCACCGCATCGCCCGGCTTCAAACCGAGCGCCGCCACCGCGAGATCCGTGCGCTCCTCCTCCTCGCGCTCCGGACGCTCCAGCCAGCCCGCAGCCTGATGCCCCATGACCTGCGCAATTTCCCGCCCCATAAAAAATTTCCCAATCCCATTCCGGTCATGCTGCTCGCGCGTTTCGTAAATCGGATCAGGCAGCTTCGGAGCATCGTCCGATTGAGCGAGTGCGGTGAGAAGAAAAAGGATCGCAAAAATGCGCATGACGCGCAGCGTGGCGACGGCCATCAGCAAGTGCAAGCGCAGCAGGCGCGGAATTCGCCGCGTCGTCTGAAATGGATTCATTGAGGCTCATAGCTCGCTGCGATTCGCCGATTCGAGTTCCGAACGCCCGAGCCAGTAGCACGCGAGCGGCGCGGGGATTTTCAGCAAGCGCGCCTTCGCCCCATCGCGCTCGATTTCCATCACCTGAAAATCCGTCATCTCTCGCGTGATGACGTAGCCCTTCTCGATTTTGTGCTCAGCACAAAAGGCCACCATCCCCTTCAAATCGCCGACGCCCGTGTGCTGCGGCGCGCGGTATTTCACCTCGAACGGCACCAACCGCCCGTCGAGGTCGGCGATGATGTCCACCTCGCGATCCTGCTTCCCGCGCCAATAGGAAAAACCAACGCTCCGCGCATAGTAGCGCGTGAAGACATGTTTGAAGAACGCCGTCTCGACGGCCCGGCCCAGCGCATCCGGGTCTTCGAGCAAAGCCTTGCCCTTCAGCAGCACGCCCGGCGCGATGGCCGCGTCCGCGAGATAGATTTTTGCCCGCGCACGGAGCACTTGCTTGCCATAGCCGAAGGGCAGTAGCCGGTGAATCAGATGCGTGCTTTCCAGCAGCGCGATGAAGTTCCCCACAGTGGGCCGCTGCAGTTGCAAGCTAGAGCACAGCTCCGGCAGATTCAGCAGCCCGCCATCGTGCAGGCAGAGGTAAAGAAACACCTGCTCCAATTCCAGCACCCGCCGCACGCCGAAAAGCGCAGTCATGTCGCGCTTCAGCACCTTGTCCACGATGTCTTCCCGTAGGAGTTTTTGCGCGAGGTGGATGCTCTCCACGATGGCGCTCTGTGGAAATCCGCCCCGCAGCAGATACTCGTGAAACAGCCCGACTAGCGGACGCCCCTCCTCGCCCCATCGCGCAAATTGCGCCGGCTCCCACGCAAACAACTCCAGCAGCGATCCGACCGCTGGCAACGGCGGCACCGACAGCTTGCGGATTTGCAGGTATTCAAAAAACGACAGCGTCGCCAGCCGGATAGTCTGCCAGCGGCCAACGCCGGACTCCTGCCCTTCTGCGACGAGCGGCGTCGCCGAACCCGTCACCGCGATGCGGCGGCGCTTCTCGAAATCCACCTGATGTTTCAGCCACGTCTGCCAGTCCTTCGCCACCTGGATTTCATCGAGGAACAAATACTCCGGCCCCTCGCGCACCGGCTCAAATTCCCGCCACAGCTTCAGCAGCGCATCCAGCCCGATGAGCTTGAGCAGCGGATGGTCAAACGTCGCGTAAAGGATGTTCGTCGGCGCGACGCCGCGATTCAGTAGCTCATCAATCGCCTGAAGATAAAGCGTCGTCTTCCCCACCTGCCGCGCCCCGCTCAGCAGCAGCGCCCGGCCTGCGGGCGGATTCTCCGTCCAAGCCAAAATCTCGCAGAAAGCCGCCCGCCGCCACGTCGGCAAGTCGGGGAAACGGGCTCCCGACCACCAAGGGTTATATTGGCGGAGGACGGCGAAAAGCTCGGCTTTGGATGCAATCATTGCCATATTAAGCCAATAAACGTGATTTAGTGCAAGTATGACTTTATTGTTTTGATGTATTTGTGCTATTCGATGGATTTTCGGATCGTTCCGCGACGCTCAACTCCCCGCTCAGCAGCGTGTCGCGCTGGGTGGCGAGGATGTGGGATTGGTAGAGTTTTGGATTCATGGTTTTGTCGGCATCACGTCTGGATACGGGCCGAGGAAACGTTCGACGTTGAATTGGAACATGTGGTCGTCGTGTGCGTCATTCTGTATCGTCGCCGATTATCGCGCATCCTTGCCGCATCCGTCCCATCGTGACAACTTTTCCCTGCATCTTTCCGGGGCTGCTCTCCGATTGTCTCGCTGCGCTCGGCTCGAACTTTTTACGTTCTCTCGACAACCTTTCCGCACCCGCGCAGTTTCAATTCACTATGCAAAACCTCTTCTCTCTCGACCGCCGTCGTTTTCTCACTCGCGCTGGAATGAGCCTCGCGCTTTTCGCCGTGCCGGGTGCATTTGCCGAGCAACTCACCCGCACTCCCGCGCAGACCGAGGGGCCGTTTTATCCCGACCACCTGCCGCTCGATACGGACAATGATCTCATCGTCATCAACGACGCCGTCACTCCCGCCGTCGGTGAAATCACCTACATGAGCGGGCGCATTCTCGATGCGAAAGGCGACCCGGTTCGCAACGCGCTCGTCGAAATCTGGCAGTGCGACAACAGCGGGGCCTACCTCCATTCCGGCACCGGAAATGCCGAGAAGCGCGACAAGAATTTCCAAGGCTTTGGCCGCTTCCTCACGGGCAGCACGGGCGAGTATTTGTTCCGCACGATCAAACCCGTTTCCTATCCCGGTCGCACTCCGCACATTCACTACAAAGTGAAAGCGAAGGGCAAAGATCTGCTCACCACGCAGTGCTACATCAAAGGACACCCCGGCAATGAAAAGGACGGTGTCTGGCGCAGCGTCAGCGATGAAAAATTGCGCGATGCAATCACGGTAGATTTTGCCCCGCTCAAAGGTGCTAAGGCGGGCGAACTCGCGGCGCGTTTCGACATCGTCCTCGGCGTCACGCCGGAGATCTGACACCGGCATCCACATCAATCGCGTAGCGCGACAAAGTGAGTTTGCTCCGCTTTACTTTTCGACAGCAGGCTCAGGCGCAGTGCCGGACTTTCTAGCTTCTTCTGCTTTTGTAGCTTCAATCTTTTTCTCGCTCTTCATCTTTTTTCCGCCGTGCTTTTTAGTCTTTTGAACGTGGTCAATACCAGCCTTCTTGGACTTTTTACCGTGCGGCCACATTTTCCACGCAACGAGAGACAGGATGAGCAGGACGGCGACGATGACGAGAAGGCGCATATTGGCAATGGCAGCGCGCCGCTTGATGATTGAGTTCATGTGGTTGATGTAGGATGACGAGTTGTAAGCGCAGTTGTGTGAAAAGTGAAATCGCTAAGCTGTGACGTTTCCGTCACTCATAAAAGAGCGACTGCGCTCAGCCAAAGCAAGCGCGCAGAAACATCACGCATACTCCAAAGAGCTTGTGTTTTTCAGCTTCCTAGCGATTTTCGCGGCCCAATTTCCATGGCCAAGAAAAGCATTCGCGACATCTCACTCTCCGGTAAACGCTGTTTCGTCCGCGTAGATTTCAACGTCCCGCTCGACGAAAAAGACGGCGCGATGGTCATCACTGACGACACGCGCATCAAGGAAACGCTGCCTACGCTGAAGTTCCTTATCGAGGCTGGCGCACGAGTAATTCTCGCCTCGCATCTCGGTCGCCCGAAGGGACAGCGCGATCCGAAACAATCACTCCGCCCCATCGCCGCGCGCCTCAGCGAAATGATCAAACGTCCCGTGGATTTTGCGGACGATTGCATCGGCGAAGTGGCGAAGACAAAGGCAATGGCGCTACAGGACGGCGGTGTGCTCGTGCTGGAAAATGTGCGCTTTCACGCAGGCGAAGAAACGAACGACCCCGCTCTCGCGCGGCAGATGGCGGACCTCGCGGAGATTTTCGTGAACGACGCATTCGGCTCGGCGCATCGCGCGCACAGTTCGACGGCGGGCGTCGCGGCATTCCTGCCAGCGGTGAGCGGACTGCTGATGGAAAAGGAGATCACGTATTTGCACGACGAACTCGAAAATCCGGCGAGGCCCTTCGTGGTGATCCTCGGCGGTGCGAAGGTGAATGACAAAATCGCGGTCATCAACCGGCTGCTGGAAAAGGCCGACACGATCATCATCGGCGGCGGCATGGCCTTCACGTTCCGCAAACTGGTGCAGGGCATCGCCATCGGAAAAAGTCTCTACAAGCCCGAGTGGGAACCCATCGCGCAGGCGGCCATCGAAAAGGCGAAGGCGCGCGGCGTGAAGCTGCTCATTCCCGTGGACGCGATAGTCACGGATGCGTTCGACTTTGATGCAAAAAAACTCGGCAACGTGAAGCTCGCAGCCGAGGGCCAGAGCATCGAGCCCGAGTGGGAGGGCGTGGACATCGGCCCCGCGAGCGCGAAGCTTTTCGCCGACGAAATCGCGAAGGCGAAAACGGTGATTTGGAACGGGCCGATGGGCGTTTTTGAAATCAAGGAAGCAGCGCAAGGCACGTTCGCCATCGCCGAGGCCATCGCGGCGAACCAACGCGCCAAAACGATCATCGGCGGCGGCGACAGCGTGAAGGCCGTGAAGCGCGCGGGCGTCGCGGACAAAGTCACTTTCATCAGCACCGGTGGCGGTGCGAGCCTCGAACTCCTCGAAGGTAAAACGCTCCCCGGCGTCGCCGCGCTCAACGACAAATAATTTAACCACACAATTTCATGCGCAAAAAAATCATAGCGGCCAACTGGAAGATGAACATGACCCTCGGCGAGTCCGAGGCGTTCTTTGAAACATTCCTTCTCGAACTCGGGGAAGACAGAAAAGTGGAGGTGGTCATCGTGCCGCCCTTCACCGCGCTGGCGAAAGTTGGTGAGCTTTTGCGTGACGTGCAGACTGTGAAACTCGGCGCTCAAAATATGCACTGGGAAAAATCCGGCGCATTCACCGGCGAGATTTGCGCGGGGATGCTGCGCGAATTATTCGTCCACTACGTCGTGCTCGGTCACAGCGAGCGGCGCACGCTTTTCGGCGAGAGCGATGAAGTAGTGAATAAAAAAACTCTGGCCGCGCTCGCGAATTCGCTGCACCCGATCGTGTGCATCGGCGAGACGCTCGCCGAGCGCGACGCTGATCAAGTGGAGACCGTGCTCGAACGACAGATTCGCGGCAGCCTCGCGGGACTGACGGCGGATCAATTGGAGGAAACCGTGCTCGCCTACGAACCCGTCTGGGCCATCGGCACAGGTCGCACCGCCACGCCCGAGCAAGCGCAGGCCGCGCACGCATTCATCCGCAAAAAACTCGCCGAGCTATGGAGCGCGGAGGTCGCGGCGAAAGTGCGAATCCAATACGGCGGCAGCGTCAAGCCATCCAATACCGCCTCGCTCATGTCACAGCCGGACATTGACGGTGCACTCGTCGGCGGCGCGAGCCTCGACCCGCGCGGCTTTGCCGAAATCGTGCAAGAGACGCGCAAACTGCTCGCTTAAAACACCGCTACCCGAGTTTGCCGTGTAATAGCTCGCGAAGCTTTTGCTGAAGCGGTTCACCGGGCAGGCGCTCAATGACTTCGTTCAAAAAGCCGAACGTCACGAGTTGATGCGCGAGCCGCAGCGGAATGCCGCGCGACTGGAGGTAAAAGATTTCCTCCATATCCACCTGCCCGCTCGTCGCGCCGTGCGTGCAGCGCACGTCGTCCGCTTCGATTTCCAGCCCCGGCGCGCTGTTCGCCTCGGCTTCGTCGGAGAGTAGAAGGTTGCGGACTTTTTGGTAGGCGTCCGTCTTGTGCGCTCCGGGTTCCACGAGGATGAGGCCGGTGAAAATCGTGCGTGCTTTGTCATTCAGCGAATTCTTGAAGAGCAAGTCGCTCGCAGTGTTCGGAGCCTCGTGGATTTGCAGCGTGCGCTGATCGAAAATCTGGTCTCCCTCCGCCGCCGAAATGCTGAGCATGTCCGAACGTCCGCCCGGCCCGCGCAAGCGCGAGACGGCTTCATCGCGCACCCGCGCACCACCGAGATTGAGCCGCAGCGCGAGCGCACTGGCATCGCGGGCGACGGTCGTATTATTGAGGTGAAAGGCGAGCGTCTTGCGATTCCAATCCTGCACGGCGACGTAGGTGACGCGCGCACCACTGCCCACGACAATGTCATTCACCCCGCACGCAAAGCCCGCGTCGTCACTCGCTGACTGGAAGTAATCCACGAGCGTCACCTTCGTATTTTCCTCCGCGATAATCAGCGTATGCGGGAAGACACTCGCGCCCTCACCGCTCAGCCAATGGAACGTTTCAATCGGTAGGGCGATCTCCACGCCGCGCGGCACGTAAAGAAAAGTCCCCGCCTTCACCTGCGACTCGTGCAGTGCCGCAAACTTCGCAGAACCAAGAGCGCCGCTCTCGCGCATGAAGTGTTTTTCGATCAACTCAGCCTGCTCCGCGATGGCCTGCTCCATCGGCAGCCACAACACGCCCTTCGCACGCAGCGCATCGCTGTAAATGTCACGCGCCAGCAAACGGTCGTTTCCAAACACCATCCGCCCGCTCGTCTCGACGAGCCCTGTGGATCTTTTCAAAAGCTCGGCTCCCTCATGGTCGTCCACTGCTTCGGCGCGCGTGAAAGGCGCGATGCTCAGCGATTTCACATCAGCAAAACGCCACGACTCGTCCGTGCGCACCGGCATCGCCAGCGATTCAAATTTTTCCCAAGCAGCCTGCTGGCGCGCGCGGAAAGTTTCGGGGTGGGCTGCGAAATCCGGCCCCACTTTCATGAGCGGAGCGGCGTCGGACAGGGCGTAGTTTGCGGGCACAGTTGATGGCATTTCCAAAGTCTTCATTTCATTTCGTCGCTGTTGATCTCCCAAGCATTCCGCAGTGGGCGAGGGTGCAGGCGGTTGTATTCGTCGCGGAAGGATTCGAGCAGCGGTAGGTCGTTTTTGTCCTTCGGGCGGCCAGCGCCGCGCTTGCTAGCGATGATGTCGTCGAGCGAGGCGATGTTCAGCCCTTCATGGACGATTCGCCGCGTCTTCGCTTTCTCGAAGCTCTCGATGCCATCGGGTGCAAAGACGATGTCCACATCGAATGGGCCGTCCTTGATTTGCACAAAGTCACGCCCAGCGAGAATCCCTGCCTCAATATCTGCGGGAATCACGAATTCTAGCGACCGCAGTGCCGCGACGATTCGTCGTCCGTTGTCCGCGCTCTTCGCTGCGAACACATCCACATCCTGCGTAGTTCCAGGGTAGCCGAGCACCATCGCCGCGCCCTTTCCGATGAAGAGATAATCCACTCCATGCTCGGCAAAGACGCGTCCCAAATCCGTGGCGATTGCTACTCGGAAATCCTTCGCCATGTCAGTTCTCGGAGAGCTTGTAGCCGAGGTATTCGGGCAGGTTGTCGCTGCACCATTTTCGATACTCCGCCATCGTGTTGAAAACACGACACGGTGCATCGTCCATCACTGGGCGATGCACGGAGACGAAGCCGTATCGCTCGCGCAACGCCAGCGGCCGCGCCATTTGCCTGCGGCATTGCTCGCGCCAAAGTTCATCGTCGCTCTTCTCCGTTTTCATCAGCCGACGCTCCCTTCCATTTCCAGATCGATCAGCCGCTTCAACTCCACGCTGTATTCCATCGGGAACTGGCGGACGAGATCGTTGACGAAACCATTCACCGAAAGGCTCATCGCCTGCGCTTTCGTGAGTCCGCGCTGCTGCATGTAGAAAATCTGCTCGGCGGAGATTTGCGAAACACTTGCTTCGTGCTGTGAAGAGTTGCCCGTGCCGCGCACGGTGATGGCGGGATACGTGTCGGTGCGGCTCGTGGAATTGATCAGCAGCGCGTCGCACTCGGTGTTGTTTTTGCAGCCCTTGAGGTGTTTGGGAATGTGGACGAGCCCGCGATACGTAGAGCGTCCTTTGCCGAGGCTGATGCTCTTGCTGACGATGTTCGACGTGGTCTCATCGGCGGCGTGGATCATCTTCGCACCGGTGTCCTGGTGCTGGCCGTCGCCGGCGAGCGCGATGGAGATCACTTCGCCGCGCGCTTTGCGGCCTTTCAAAACCACGCCGGGATATTTCATCGTGAGGCGCGAGCCGATGTTGCAATCAATCCACTTCACCTCGGCCTCCTCGTGCGCGATGGCGCGCTTGGTGACGAGATTGAAGACGTTCGCGCTCCAGTTTTGCACCGTGATGTATTGCAGCTTCGCGCCTTTCATCGCCACCAGTTCGACGACTGCGGAGTGCAGCGTGGCGGTCTCGAATTTCGGCGCGGTGCATCCCTCCATGTAGGTCACCTCGCTGCCTTCATCGGCGATGATGAGCGTGCGCTCGAACTGGCCGAAATTTTCCGCGTTGATGCGGAAATACGCCTGCAACGGGTGCTTCACCTTCACGCCCTTCGGCACGTAGATGAACGAGCCGCCGCTGAACACGGCGCTGTTGAGCGCGCTGAATTTATTGTCGCCGGTCGGGATGACTTTGCCGAACCACTTGCGGAAAATCTCGGGATGCTCCTTCAGCCCTTCGGTGGAACCCATGAAGATCACGCCCTCGTCGCCGAGTGCCTTTTTCATGTTGGAATAGACGGCCTCCGAGTCGAATTGCGCCTCGACGCCCGCGAGGAATTTGCGCTCCTGCTCCGGGATGCCGAGCCGCTCGAACGTGCGTTTCTCGGCGTCCGTGACATCGTCCCACGAGCGTTTCGGCTTTTGCGAATTCGCGAGGTAATAGCGGATCTTGTCGAAGTGGATGTTCTCCAGATCCTTCGACGCCCAGTGCGTCGGCATCGGCTTGGAAAGGAACACATCGAGTGCCTTGTGGCGGAACTCGCGGATCCAGTCCGGCTCGTCTTTTACCTTCGAGATGTAGTCAACCGTCGCGTGCGAAAGGCCCGTGCCCGCGTCGAATGCGTGCTGCTCGGGATACGCGAAGTTTCCGCGCGTGCGATCAATGTCAAATTGCTGGGCCTGGTCGGGTGGTTCGAGAAGTTCGGTGCTCATGGTGTCCTGCTGTGTTGTTGAAATTATGCCTTCGCGGTTTCGGCGATTTCGTCTTTGATCCAATCATAACCCTTCGCCTCAAGTTCGAGCGCCAGTTCCTTGCCTCCGGTGTGTTCGATGCGACCACCGACGAGCACATGCACAACATCGGGAATGATGTAGTCGAGCAGGCGCTGGTAGTGCGTGATGACGAGGATGCCGACGCCCGGCCCGCGATACGCGTTCACGCCATTTGAGACGATCTTCAGCGCGTCAATGTCCAGTCCGCTGTCCGTCTCATCGAGCACGGCATACTTCGGTTTGAGCATGAGCATCTGGAGAATTTCGTTCCGCTTCTTCTCGCCGCCGGAGAAGCCATCATTCACCGAGCGGGCGGTAAATTTCCGATCCATTTCGAGCATGTCCATCTTCTCATAAAGCTGGGCGTAGTAGTCGGTGGCTTCGAGTTCCTCGCCTTCCGGGAGGCGTGCCTGAAGCGCCGCGCGCATGAAGTTCGCATTCGAGACGCCGGGGATTTCCATCGGATACTGGAACGCGAGAAACAGCCCTGCGCGGGAGCGGGCATCGGGCTCCATGTCGAGGACGTTCACGCCGTCGAGCAGCACCTCTCCTTCGGTTACTTCGTAGTCGGGATGACCGCCGAGCACCTTGCTCAGCGTGCTCTTACCGGAGCCGTTGGGGCCCATGATGGCGTGGACTTTCCCCGCTTCGACAATGAGATCGAGACCGCGAAGGATTTCGGTTCCATTGGCGGCGATACGGGCGTGCAGATTGCGAATTTCAAGACTCATTTGGATTTCGGGTTTCGGGTTTCAGATTTTAAATTTTTCCGCTTGGAGCACTTCGGGCACTCACCACGAAAGGCGACATGATGATGCAAGATGGTGATGTTTTCCGGCACCTCCCACACATCCTCCGGGCGCTTGCGGGAACGGAGCGGGAGATCGGAAACTTCCCCGCAAGTATCGCAAAAAAAGTGGGCGTGATCTTCGAGGTTCGGGCAGTAGCGCGAAGGGCCGCGCTCGTGGGTCACGATTTTCACAAGACCGCAGTCGGTCAGCGTTTCGAGGCAGTTATAGACCGTCGCCAGCGAGATATTCGGCACCTGCCCGCGCACTTTGGTGAAGACTTCAACGGCGGTCGGATGGTTGCGTTCACCCATGAGCACATCATAGACGGCACGGCGCTGGCCAGTCATCCGCAGTCCGTGACCGTGGATGGTGTCGTCGGGGAAATGTTGATGTTGAGCGTGCGTCGCCATGGCCATTCACATACGAGCCTGAGCGACACCTTATCAAGAACAATTCCTATTTAATTTAACGCAGAGCATCGGCATTGCGGCGCACGATGATGGATGCAAGAACGCTTCTGTGCTTCAGCATCTTTTGATCATTTTCATTTCCGCCGTTCTCGCGGGATCGCCGCTTCATGCCGACGAGGCGCAGAAGCCTTCGAGTAAACCAAACATCTTGTTTATTCTCACCGACGACATGGGCTGGGCGGATCCCGGTTCTTTTGGAAACAAGGAAATGCCAACGCCAAACATAGACCGTCTGGCAAAAGAGGGCACGAGGTTCACCCAGTTTTACGTGGCATCGCCGATCTGCTCCCCTTCCCGCACAGCCTTCATGACTGGCTGCTATCCCGCACGATGGCGCATCAACGACTATCTCCACGAACGCGCTGCCAACAAAGCGCACGAATGCGCAGACTGGCTCGATCCAAAAGCATCCACGTTCGCCCGCACTTTGCATGATGCTGGTTACGCGACTGCGCATTTCGGTAAATGGCACATGGGTGGCGGGCGCGATGTCAACGATGCGCCGTGGCCGAAAGAATACGGCTTCGACGAACATCATGTGAACATCGAGGGCTGCGGCCCACGTATGGAAAGCTGGGGCAGCGCAGAGCCGGAATTGCTCGAAGGAAAAATGCTCGCCCGTTACGACTTCACTGGTTTCTGGGCGGAGAAAACGATGGACTTCATCCACCGGCACAAGAGCGGCCCGTTCTTCGTCGAGTTGTGGCCGCAGGATGTCCACACGCCCCATGCTCCCGATCCGAAAGAACTGCCACACGTCGCTGAAACGCCGCAGCCGCATCACAATTTCAACGCCGTGCTGCGCCGCTATGATTACGAGATCGGGCGCATCCTTGATTTTCTGAAAGCCGAGGGACTGGAGCAAAATACCATCGTCGTATTTTCGAGCGACAACGGCCCGGAGCCATCCTTCCAGCGCCAGCGCACCGGCGGATTGCGCGGCATGAAATGGAGCCTTTACGAAGGTGGCATCCGCGAACCGCTTTTAGTTCGCTGGCCGGGACACATTCCTGCGGGCAAAACCGACGCCGAGAGTGTGCTCGCATCCATAGACTTCTACCCCACGCTCTGCGCGCTCGCCGGAGTTGCTTTTCCAAAAGACGCGCACGCCGACGGGCTCGATGCCAGCGCTGTGTTCCTCGGCACTCCGCACCAGCGCAGCGAGCCATTGCTGTGGGAATATGGCCGCCAGCCCGACTACCGCTACCCACGCGAACCCGAAGCGCGCAGCCCCAACCTCGCCATCCGCGATGGTCGTTGGAAATTGCTCATCAACGCCGATGGAACGGGTGCAGAACTCTACGACCTCGCCGCCGATCCCAATGAAATCAACAACCTCGCGCTCCAACAAACTGAGCAAGTCGTCCGCCTCAGCAGCGCAGTGCTGAAATGGAGAAAAGCTCTGCCGTAAAAACGACAGCCGCATGATTTAATGCAAAGCAACGCGGAGTGCTTCGAGGCTCTTCCATTTTTCACACATACGGCTAGGTTGCTGATTTCACAACGTGTCCGAAAACGCTGAACCAACCACGACTGAGCAGACCAAACCCGCCGAGCCAGCGGCACCGCGCCCACGTCATAAACGCGGATTTTTCGCCAGACTCCGACTGCTATTTCTGTGGCTCGTGCTGCTCGTTTTCATCGCCATACAGGCACCCGTTTTTCCATGGGTCGTTCGCGTTATCGTCCACATCGAAGCATGGCGAAAAAGCTCAGAGATTCGCATCGGCACCATCGAAGGAAACATTTTTGACCCCGTCGTTTTGCACGACACCGTCTTCACCTACCGCTCCGAAACAGGCGCGACAACACGCCTCGAAGTTCGTCGGGTGCGCGCATCATTCGCGTGGAGCAATGTCTTTCCCGAGCCCCTCAGCATCTGGGTGCGCAACGGCGCGAGCGCACTCGGACTCGCCACCATTGGCCGCAACAACGTGTGGTGGCAGCGGCTCGAACTCGATGGCGTCACCGCCAAACTCATCCTCCCCACAGCCCAGAGCAAAAAACCCGCCGCCGCCCGTCGCTGGCTGCGTTCGCAATTCGGCGAAGGCTGGTTCCACGCACCGCTCTACCTCTCCGTGCGCGACGCGGAATTTATCATCGAGCGCGGCAACGATTTTCTCCACGCATCAGGATTCCGTTTTTCGCTCAGCGAAATCGAACCCGGCAGCGCACACGCCTCGCAGTTTAATTGGAGCATCGGCGGACTCGCGAAAAACTTCCGCGATATGCACGCCAGTTCCGCGCTCGATAAATCGCTCGCCAAGATCGCCGGCCTCAAGCTCGCGCCGGATGTGCGCGTTGAAAACTTTTCCGTGAACCTCAGCGACCTCGCCAAGGGCCGCCTCACCCTCGCCACTCAGCTCGCCGCATTCGGCGGCACCATCAACGCCGAGGCCGAAACCGCGCCGCACGGACACGACCTGCACTTCAATGCGGACGGGACTTTTGAAAACATCAACGTCGGCGGGCTCGCCACTTTTCTCGGCCTCAGCGAAGCCGCAGGCGGACTGGTGAAAAAAGGAAACTTCATCTACCGCGGAACGCCCCGCGATCCTACGCACGCGGAAGCCCGGCTGAATTTGGAGGCGGGCAATTTCCAATGGGAAACGCGCCAGTGGGATTCGCTCACACTGCGGCTTTCCCTCCTCGAACAACGGCTGCAAATCCCCGAGCTGAAACTTCGACAGGGCGTGAACCAACTCGGCATCAGCGGAAGCATGGCGCTGCCGAAAACCGGCACCTCGTGGTGGCAGCGACAGTTCGATTTCAAAGTGGACGCCGACGTTCACAACCTCACCGACCTCTCCGCGCTCCTGCTTCCCGATTTCAAATTCGCAGCCGGCCAGCTTTTCGTTCGCGGCTCCGTGAGCGGCGACGGCGCTGGTGCCCCGGCAATGCCGAGCTTCGACGGCCAGCTCATTTTCAGCGGCAGCAATCTCCAATGGCGAACCGCCCCGCTCGATGTGCTCAACGCCGCACTCGTTTTTCGCGGCCACGAGTTACAGATCATCAACGCCCAGTTTCTCCACGGCGACGACTACCTTCGCGGCGTTGGCCGCATCAGCCTCTCCGGCGACGGCGGCTATGAAGGCATCATCCGCACCTCCGTGCGCGACCTCGCTATTTACCAACCCCTCATCGCGCCCCCCGTGCTCCCCGTCCCGCTCGCCGGACGCGCCGTCATTGACTGGCGCGGCAATGGCCTTCGCCAAAAACACGAAGGCACATTCACCGCGCAGTTGGAAAAATTTCACACCCTCGGCAGCGCCGGACTGCAAGCCACGCATCCACTCGATGCCACTTTCGCCGGCAGCTACGCGGGCGAGCAGATGCAGTTTGAAAAATTCGAGCTGAGCGAAGACGGCACCACACTCAGCGCAGCCGTCGCCATCGGCCCCAGCGCCGTGAACCTCCGCTCCATCCGCGTGCAACACAAGGGCCAGCCTTGGCTCCAGGGCGACGCACTCCTTCCTCTCGACTTGTGGCAGCGCTGGCCGGATGTGGATTTTTCCCACCTCCTCAACGACGACACCGTCGCCCGCGTGAACCTCACCGCCACCAATCTCGACATCCGCGAAATCTCCCTCCTCACCGGCATCGAGTGGCCGCTCGCAGGCGCGCTCAACGGCACACTCACCGCCGACGGCCCGCTCAAATCCCTCAAGCTCGGCGGCGCACTCACCCTCGTGAAAAGCACGCTCCCATTGAATTGGCGCGGCACCACAATCACCGAGATCAACAGCAGCTTCACGCTCGAAGACTCCACCATCACGCTCATCAAAGCCAGTGGCCGCCACGCCAGCGGCGCATTCACCGCCGAAGGAAAACTCGATCTCACCAACGCCCGCAAACCCCTCATCGAAACCACCGGCGCAGGCACCCACGAAGGACAACCCTTCAGCTTCAAACTCACCGGCCCCGCAGAAAAACCAACCCTCACCACCGAAGGCCCCGCGCCCTTCGCGCCAGCCGTAAGCCAAAAGTAAGTGTTACCCGAGAGACGGAAGTGCGAGATCCCGTTGCGCTAAAAGTGGTGTGCAGTGAATGCGATACAGTCTGGACTAAAAATGCGTGTAGACGAAACGGCGACATCGCGTGAATAGACACGGGACGCATTGCGTCGAAGCTCGCACTCACCCGTATGAAACTCCGATTTTCACTCCTCGCCCTCGTCCTGTTAACTACGGCGGATGCCGAAGATCACCTCCGCGACGTTCAGACCGAACTGAAAAATCAGGGATTTTTCTATGGCGAAACGGACGGCAAAGAAGGCGCGGAAAGCACCGCCGCAATCCGCCGTTATCAAATCCGCAACGGCCTGCAAATCACCGGCAAACTCAACGACGAAACTCTCGCAGCCCTAGGCATGAGCACAAAAACGGAGAATAATCCTGCTCCGCAAAAACAACCGCCCGCGCAGGTAAATCCGCCGCAGTCTGCCGATCCATCTCCGCAAAAAACTCCGCGCGCTGCGCCCGCTCCCTACGTGGAAGCACCGCGCACCAAATCGCATTTTCCGCCCGATGACCCCAGCATCGTCCCTCCCCCGCGCTCACTGCCGCCGGCCACGAACGACGACTTCGCCGCGCTCTATCGCGGCACGCCCTACGCCACGGCACCACGCGTGGTGCAACTCGATGTTTTGCACAAAGCGCAGACGCAGTTCGCACGACGCGGTTTTTACAGCGAGCCCGCCGATGGTCTGCCCAGCCCCGCCACGAACGAAGCTATCTCACTTTACCAAGATCAGCGCCACCTCACCCGCACCGGACGCCTCGATCTCCCAACGCTGAGCGCGCTCGGCCTGCTCCCCGGTCGCAGCCCCGATGCACCGCCGCTCAAACCGTTTTACGATCCCGCGCGCCGCCACGACCGCAGCGTGGACTACGATTCGATGCACCGCTTGTAGCCTGCGAATTACTTCGCAAATTCCACGCTCTTCATCTCCGCCCACACGCGTCCCAGAAAAACTTCCCCCTCCGCGCGCAGCAACAGTCTGTCTTTATCGTCGGATATCCACACCGTCACGTTCTTGAGTCTTTTGCTGGGCGTGAGCGTGAGATTTTTATCCACGCTGCCCAATTTCACCGCGCAGCGAATCGTGTCCCAATCGCGCTCCGCAACGCGCAATTTTTCGCGCCCAGTCACTTTCACTTCCAAATGATTACCCGAATTTCCCGCGCATACGCATAGCCGCGCGCTGTCTCCCATGCGTAGCGGCAGACTGTGTAAAAAAAGGAGCGCGCTCTGCGGATCATGCACTTTCGGAAACAAAAACAGCTTTGGCTTCGGCGGCTTTTTGTCCGGCGGCGACACCTTCCGCAGACACGTCGCGCCTTTGCGGGTGAAGTCCACCTTCGTGGTGACGATCTTTTTTCCGTAGTCCTCGATCATCACCAGTTTGCTTGGTGAAAGTGACGCGCTGCACGTCGAGACAAGGCTCCCGTCCATGCCGTAGAGCACGCGCGCAAGTCCCACGGTGCCGCCCTTCACCTCCAGCTTGCACACGCCGGATTTTGTGTTGGAAAATTTCACCTGCGCCTCCGCTGCTTTCACTCCACTCCATCCAATATCGTAGTTGGCACTTTGCGCGCGGGGCTTGGAAAATTTCCCGCGCCTCACACTCAATTCATCGCGCCAGTCCGCCCGCAGCGACCCGCTCAACGCAACGAGCGCGAGCAGCGTGAAAATTTTCATGGCCGAACAAATGGCGCGATGGTCTCGATGCTTTGCGATGGCAACCAGCCGCGCGAGCCCGTCGGTAGCTCGCAGTATTTCCATTCGCCCAGCGAGGAAATCACACGCACGCGGCTCCCCGCCGGAAGCGCCTCCGAAAGCTTCGCGGAACTTGCAGGCTCCGAGTGCGACTCGACGCGCTCCGTCACAACAATCGCGAGCCGTTCCTGCTCGCTCTGCCACCACATCGCGCCTGCACCGTAACCCACGCCGAGCAGCACCAGCAAAGCTCCACCCACCACGCCGCCAACACCGCGCCGACGCCACAGCGCGACTCCGCCCCATAAAAATCCAAGCCACGCCAAACCAATGGACAGCCACGGCGCGAGCGATGGTGGAATCGCACTCAGCATCCGCGCGGGCCACGAGAGTTCCACAACGCGCGAGCCCATTTTTTGCCGGACAAATCGCAAATTCGACGCCGCCTCGCCAAGCCCCGGCGAAAGTGCGAGCGCCCGCTCATACGCCAGCGCAGCGCGTCCGATTTCGCCGAGACGAAAGCTGGCGTTGCCCAGATTGTAGAATCCATTCGCCCGCGCGTCCGGCGACAACGCCGCTTCGTAAATCCGCTTCGCATTTGCAAAATCTCCTTCGGCATACGCTTGGTTCGCACGCTCGAACGCATCCTCCGCCCGCACATTCAAAGCGAGCACGAACAGCAGTGCGACCAATCGAAACGAACTCATCGTGCGTCCCTCCCGCATTGCGCCAGCGTCTCCAATACGCGATCGCGTTCGATGCTCTTCACCACCTCACCACCGCGCCCTCCGGCATAGACCAGCTCCGCGCGTGCGGCAAAAATCTCGCGCACTTCCGCCGTGTCGTGCCGCGCGATCACCGCAGCTTCATCCACGCCCACGAGCGGATGCCCGGTCGCGAGCGCGGTCTCGATTTGCAGCACACGCGCCGCCGCATCGAAAAGCTCCGCACGCTCCTGCGTGGCGCGCACCTTCGCGAGCAGCGTAGACTTTTCGCGCCGAAGCAAAGCAAGTTGCGCAGCACGCGGATCGGATTTTCTCGCACGCCAGACGAGCAGCGCGGCGAGCACAGGCAGCGGTGCAAACATCACGCCAAACCACACGAGCGCCGACATATTCAGCGGCGCTCGCCATACGCCGTGCGTAGGTAGATTGCCGAGGATGTCCTCCGGCGCGGCAGGCTTCGGCGCAACTTCGGCGGCGGTCTGCGTGGGCGCTGCGGGTGGAGTGAATTTTCCCTCCACCACGAGCGGCGATGGAGTGCTGGTGAGCGTCACATATTTCGCCTCATCGGGATCAAAATAGCTGAACGTAAAGATCGGCGTCGCGTCCTTTTTCTCCTCCGGCACCACGGCGATTTCAAACGTCTTCGTGCCCGTGAGTCCGAGCGTGTCGTTGGCGTCAAATTTGTCCGTCGCCGGATAAGTGCGCCAGCCCTTGGAGTCGGCGAGCGCGGGTGCGGTGATGCGATCAAAATTTCCCTGCCCAGTAATCGTCAGGCTCATCGTCACCGGATCGCCCGCCTTCACTTTATCCGGTCGCCCGCTCGCCGTGAGTTGGAATTTCCCCACAGCACCGCTGAAGTCCTTTGGTCGTCCATCCACCGGCAACGGCTTCACTTCCAATTCCACCGCAGGCGCGCTCACGACGACTTCCTGTCCGCGCCCAAAATTGCCGCCGAATGGCGTGTATCGGTTGTTCTGCTGTTTGGAATAAACGAAGTGCATCTGCGCTGGCCCGAGTAGAAAATTTCCCGCCTTCGTCGGCGTAGCCACCGTGCGGAGCAGCCATCGCGTATATTTTTTACCAGCAAGCTCCACCTCGCTCTGCCCTCCTTCGACAACGCGGCGCGTCGTGAATCCATCGCCTTCGAGCGTCGGCGACTGCTGCGCGCTCCATCGCGATGACAGTTCGAGAAAGTAACGAATATCCACCGGCACATCCTCGCCGACGAAAACCGTTTTGCGTCCCACACGCATCTCGCCGAACGCGGAGTCGCCAGCGCCCGCTGTCTTTTCCGCTGGCGAAACTTTGAGCGTGAGCGGTTCCGTGCGCAGCTTCTTGCCATCCACCTCCACCTCGATTGCGGGGATGATGAAAGTCCCCTCTCTCTTCGGCACGAGCGCAAAGGTGTATGTGATCGTGTGCCGCACACTGCTGCCATTGATGAGCGTGCTGCTGTTCCGGCCCGTTCCGCGCAGTTCAATGCCATCCACCGTCGGCGGAACTGGCGTGTCCTCGGGACTCCCTCCCTCGATGATCAATTCATATTCCACCGCCTCGCCCACGCCAGCGGTCGCCGTGGAAAGCGAGCCCCGCACCGTCGCGGCCATCGCCATCGCCGGTAGGAAAAAAACAAACGCGAACAGCATGCGCAGGATCGTTTTGGAAATCATCGCCTTCATGCCTACCAGTTTTTCTGCACGCGATGCGACGTCTGACGATCTTCGAGGAGTTTGAGCGGCGGAAGAATCACGTCGTTTTTGCGGAGCGATTCGAGGAGTTGCTTCGCGTCTTTCTCGGTCATGCGTCCTTCGCGTGCGGCGGCAGCAGTCTCCGCAGCCTCGCTTTGCTGCGCATCCTTGTCGCCGGGTTGCTGCTCTCCCGCGCTCTTGAGTTCACCAGTCTTCGTCGCCTCTTGCTCGCCGGGTTTTGGCTGGGCTTGAGGCTCCTTCTTTTCATCGCCCTTCTGCTCATCGCCTTTTTTTTGCTCGGAGGGGTTCTGCTTGTCCTTGGATTCGTCCTTCTTTTTGTCGGATTGCTCGCCGTCCTTCTTTTCCTGCTGCTTGTCCTGCTGCGAATCCTTGCCGTCTTTCTTTTCGTCATCCTTTTTCTCTCCATCCTTGTCGTCGCCCTTTTGTTGCTCCCCATCTTTTTTCTCACCGTCCTTCTTTTGATCGTCTTTCTTCTGCTGATCCTTTTTTTCCTCCGGCTTTTCGAGTCCCGCAATGGCCTTGCTGACGATTTCGCGGTTCTCCTTCGCGTTGGTATTAGAAGGATCGAGCGCGAGCGCGTGGTCGTAATTTTGCACCGCGCTCTTCCACTCAGCGAGCTTGGGCTCCTTCTCCTTTTGCGCCGCGCCGCGACGGGCGATCGTGTTGGCGAGATTGTAGGCGGCTTTGGATTTTAGCGCGGCGTCGCCGGTGCCGAGTGCGTTGCTAAATGACGTGGCGGCCTTGTCGTAGTCGCCAGTTTGGAAAGCAGAGCAGCCGACATTGTAATCGAGTTGCGGCACGCCGGGGCGTTTGTCGCGTGCGGCTTCGAGTGCGTGAAGTGCGGCATCGCTCTCCGCGTGCGCGCTGACTTGCAAAAGCGCGAGCAACACTGCTGCCGCCGCACGCACGAGCGCACGCCGCCTTTCGCCGAGCAGCGCAGATGCAGCGATGCAGGCGAGGCCGAGGGCAAGCGGCCATTGGTAGCGTTCGATGGCTACTTTATTCATGCGCTGGTCGGTGTCTTTTTCAGTCATACTGCCTAGGCCGTCGCGAACGAGCTGGCGCATTTCCGCCGGGCCGTTCTGGAGATGAATGTAGAAACCTCCGCCCGCTTCCGCAACTTCGCGCAGCCGCTTTTCATCAAGCCGCGAAGTGACGGCATTTCCCTGCTCGTCGCGCACAATTTCCCGCCCTCTGCGCGTGGGCACGATGAGCGGCGCGCCCGCATCCGTGCCGAGGCCGATGGTGAAAATGCGGAACGTGTCCTTGTGCTTCTTCGCAGCATCGAGCGCATCCGCCTCCAAGTCCTCGCCATCGGTGAACAAAATCAAAGCGCGGTGCGTGCTCTCGCCTTTGCCAAACGCTTCATCCGCTGCGGCAATGGCGGCGCTGAGATTTGTTCCACCTTGCGGGATGATTTCGGTGTCGAGTTCGTTCAGCGAATCACGCACGGCGTCGTAGTCCGGCGTGAGCGGCGCTTGCAAAAATGCGGTGCCTGCGAAGGCGACGAGGCCGACACGGTCGCCGTCGAGATTCGCCAGCAAGTCTTGCGCGGCGAGCTTCGCGCGGGCGAGTCGGCTCGGATCGAGATCCTGCGCAAGCATCGAGCGCGAAGTGTCCACCGCGATGATAATGTCGCGCCCGCGAGCCGTGACTTGCTCGAACGCAAAACCCCAACGCGGACGTGCCAGCGCGACCACACACATCGCCAGCCCAGCCAGCAGCAGAGCAAACGAGACACGGCGCTTGGTCGCGCTCACACTGCCAGCGAGGCGCGTCTGGAGCCGCGCGGCGATCAAGCGCCCAAGCGCCGCCGCCCGCCATCGCTCACACACAAAAAAGAGCACGACGAGAAATGGCAACAGTGCGAGCAGCCAGAGCCAGAGCGGCTGGGCGAAGGAGAAGAGGCGTTCACTCATTCGGTGCCTCCTCCCAAATGACGAATGACCGACGCAAGCGCACTGTCATTCGTCATCCGACATTCGTCATTCGTCATTTTCCTCACGGCACCGTCCTCCAAATCGTCTGACCCAGCACGGCGCGCAACGCGAGCAGCAGCGAGCCGGCGGCGATGAACCACTCGAACAACTCGCGCCATTCGACTTTGCGCTTCAGCTTCACCTCGGTTTTTTCGAGCTGATCAATTTGCGTGAAAACTTTGTCGAGCGTCTCGCTATCTGCTGCGCGGAAAAACTGCCCGCCGCCAATCTCTGCGATCTTTTGCAGTCCCGGCTCGTCGGTGGGGAATTGCTGCATCTGATATATTTTCTGGCCAAAGAACATGGTCGGCACGCGCACCGGGCCGTTGGTGCCGACGCCAATCGTGTAAATTTTTATGCCGAGCGCCTTCGCGGCTTCAGCGGCGATTTCGGGTTTCACGGTCGTTACGTTTTCCGCGCCGTCGGTGAGCAGCACGATGATTTTGCTCTTCGATACCTTGTCGCGCAGACGGTTCGACGCGCTGGCGAGCGCGGTGCCGATGCTCGTGCCGGTGTCGGCGAGGATGCCGTTTTGCATACGTTCGAGATTTTGCAGCAGCCATGTGTGATCGAGCGTGGCGGGACTCATTAAATACGGGCGGCCTGCGAAAACGATGATGCCGATGCGGTCGTTCGGGCGCGCTTCGATGAAGCGTTTGGTCACATCCTTCACCGCATCGAGACGGCTCGCGGGTTGTCCGCCGAGCGTGAAATCCTCGGCGACCATCGAGCCGGAAACATCGAGCGCGAGCATGATGTCCACGCCGCTGGATTCGATGGTGTCGTGCGTCTTGCCCATGCGCGGGCGGGCGAGCGCGACGACGAGCAGCGCGAGCGCGATGTGCAGCAGCACGCGCGCGAATCCGCCCCATCCTGCGCGACGTGTGTGAGAGACTGCGCGCATCGCCTCGACGGAGGAAAAGCGCACGGCTGGCAGCGGGCCGCGCCCACCTTGCAGCCACGCGAGCACGGGCAGCGCGGCGAGCAGGAGCAGCCACCATGGTTGCGCAAAACTGAAGTCGTCGAAGCTCATATGCGGGCGCCTTGCACAAAGGCGGATGCGGCCTGGAGTAGCGCGGAGTTTTCGTCGGAGCCGACTTCGACGCGCGCGAATTTCAGAAGGTCGCAGCGATCCAGAAACGCGGCAAGCAAGCGGCGATCATCGTCGGTGAAACGCGGGGACGATGCGATGCTGGCGAGAAATTCCGGCGAGGTTTGCTGTGTCGCACGGAGATGAAAGTGCGCGCTGATATAGGTGCGGAGCACATCCGAAACGACGACGCTGAATGTGTAAGGCTCCAACTGCGCTGCCTTCGCGCGCAGTGCTTCGAGTGCGCGCTGGGCGATGGAGCGCGGCGTGGGTGGCGGCGTTTTTTTTGCACGGCGCGAGAGCCAGAATCCAAAACACACAAGCAACGCGATGACCACGACTGCACCTGCGCCGATGGCCCACCAGACCCACGCGGGCCATGGGACTTCGACGAGTGCCGCGTTGTCGCGCAGACCGGCGAGCGGGTCGGGAACTTCGGGTGTGGCGGCGGCGAGGATCATCCGAGTGCGAGGCGGCGTTCGCGGTTGCGAAAGAAATTGCGGAGCGCGGGGACGTAGTCGGCGTCGGTGCGCAGCGTGATCGTGTCCACACCGAAGCGGCGGAAGCTGGCGGGGATTTGCGCCTGCTCTGCGGCGACGTTTTCCGCAAAGCGCAACCGGGCGCGGCGGTCGCTGGTGTTCACGACGAGGCGCTCGCCGGTTTCCGCGTCCTCGAAAACCACGCGGCCCACGTCGGGCAGTTCCAGTTCGCGCGGGTCCACGATGGGGATGGCGACGACATCGTGGCGGCGCGCGGTGACGGTGAGCGGCTTTGCAAAATCCGGCGCTTGGAAATCGCTGAGCAAAAACACGACGGCGCGGCGATTGAGCACGCGATTCGCAGCGACGAGCGCACCGGCAATGTCCGTTCCCTTGCCTTTCGGATCGAAAAACAAAATCTCGCGAATGATGCGCAGCGCGTGCCCGCGTCCCTTCGCAGGCGGGATGAAAAGCTCGACGTGATCCGAGAAAAGAATGCAGCCGACTTTGTCGTTGTTCCGAATCGCGCTGAACGCAAACAGGCACGCGACCTCGGCGGCGAGTTCGCGCTTGCTGAGATTCACGCTGCCAAATTCCCCCGACGCGCTCACGTCCACGATGAGCATCACCGTCAGCTCGCGCTCCTCGGTAAATTTCTTGATGAACGCATCGCCCATCCGCGCCGTGACGTTCCAATCAATCGCCCGCACTTCATCCCCCGGCTGATACTCGCGCACTTCCTCGAAGTTCATCCCGCGCCCTTTGAAAACGCTGCGATACGCGCCGGAGAAAGCGGTATCAATCATGCCGCGAGTCTTCAGCTCGATCTGGCGGATCTTTTTTAGAATGTCCCGTGCCTCGGTCATGCTGGTGACTGGTGACTGGTGAATAGTGAATGGTGGGGGCGTGCGCTGCGTCCTGTGGTTCGCGGATTCATTGTGACGGAGGGGGATTTTTTATGACTGCGCGATAGTCGGTATCCGGCGCAAATTTGCAGAAGTCGTCGGCGCGGTCGATCATGCGGTTTAGTTTGCCGCCGATGCGTTGATACTCGCCATCGAGTATTTTGAAATCTGCGGCGGCGATGTATTCGCAGCGCAGCGCGTGGGCGAGCCACGATTGGGTTTCGTTCGCTTCACCGATCGCTTCATCGAGTTTGTTCACGAACACCGCGCGGTAACGGCGGCGTCCCCATGCCTCCGCAATCATCGCGGTGACAGCTCGGCTTGAACGGCGAATTTGATCCGTGAGTGAGTATCGCTCGTCTTTCGGAAAGCCTTTCGTGAAACGAAAAATCTCCTGCGCAGCTTTGAAGGCCAGCTTCCAGACTTCCAGTTCCCGAAATGTTTTCGCGAGCGCCATACCAGTCACAATTCACCAGTCACTAGTCACAATGCCGCCCTACGGCACTGGCAGATTCGCGAAGACCTTCTCGATGATCTTCTCACTCGTCATCTCCTCGGCTTCCGCTTCGTAAGTCACGGCCACGCGGTGGCGGAGGATGTCCATGCCCACGCTCTTCACATCCTGCGGCGTCACGTAGCCGCGTCCGCTCAGGAATGCCTTGGCCCGCGCAGCGAGCGTGAGCGCGATGGTCGCGCGCGGGCTGGCGCCGTAGCGGATGAGCCCGGCGAGTTGCAGCTTGTAGGCGCTCGGCTCGCGCGTGGCGAAGACCACGTCCACGATGTAATCCTTCACGCGGTCATCCATGTAGATGCTGTTCACGATCTCGCGGGCGCGGATGATTTGCTCCGGCTCCACGACCGGCAGCACGTCGAGCTTCGGCGCGCTCGTGCCCATCAAGTCGAGGATTTGACGCTCCTCCGCTTTCGTCGGGTAGCCCACTTTCAGCTTCAGCATGAAGCGGTCGAGCTGCGCCTCGGGCAACGCGTAAGTGCCCTCCTGCTCCAGCGGATTTTGCGTCGCGAGCACGAGGAAAGGATCGGGCAGCTTGTGCGTCGTATCACCCAGCGTCACCTGCCGCTCCTGCATCGCTTCGAGCAACGCGCTCTGCACCTTCGCCGGAGCGCGATTGATTTCATCCGCGAGGATCAGGTTGCTAAAAATCGGCCCGCGTTTCGTGGTGAACACACCCTCCCGTGGATTATAGATGAGCGTGCCGATGAGGTCCGCAGGCAGCAGGTCGGGTGTGAATTGAATCCGCGAAAACCCCGTGCGAATCGCCGCGCTCAGCACCTTCACCGTCAGCGTTTTCGCGAGACCCGGCACGCCTTCCAGCAGCACATGGCCATTCGTGAGCAAGCCGATGAGCAGCCCCTCCACGAGACTGCGCTGGCCGACGACGACGCGCGCCACTTCCTGCTGGAGCGCGGGCACCCATGTATTTTGTTCCTGAACGCGATTGGTGAGTTCCTGTGTATTGGTCATAGAGAGTGCGGGCGATATGGCGAAACGAACGAGCGGGTTTGTCTAAAGTGAAACATCGCTCCGTGGAAGAGCGTTCATCTGACAACGCACACCGGAAAACATTCGAGAAAAATTTCGTGATCGAAAATAGAAAACCATCCCGGCACTTGGATGCGTCTTTAGGCAGCTTTTGCTGTCCACAGAATCGAAGAAAGCTCACCGTAAAAATCGTTTCACTGCGCGCGCAGCGGCACGAGCGGCGGGAAGTAAGTGCCCGCCGGCTTCCCGGCGGCAGCGCGTCCGATTTCGCCAGCGCGTCGTCCACTCGCGATGACCGTAGGAATCCCCGCCTCCACCGCCGCCTTCACGGCTTGGAGTTTCGACGACATTCCACCAACGCTGAGCCGCCCTTTTTCCTCGCGCACAAATTTCGTCACATCACCGATGTCGTCCACTCGCGCGATGGTGCGTCCCTTCGCATCGTGCAGTCCGTTCACGCTCGTCAGCAGCACGAGCAAATTGGCCTCGGCCAAAATCGCGACCTCCGCGCTGAGCCGATCATTGTCGCCGAAATTCAACTCCTCGACCGCCACCGTGTCGTTCTCGTTGATGATCGGCACGACGCGACTCGCGAGCAGACGCGTGAGCGTGTTGCGCACATTTGCGTAGGCGCTGCGGCTGTCGAGGTCGGCGTAGGTGAGGAGGATTTGCGCGACGGTCAGCCCGTGTTTTTGAAAGTGCTCGGTGTAAGTGGCCATTAACCTCCCCTGCCCCACGGCGGCGCAAGCCTGGCGCGCAGAAAGCTCGGCGGGACGTTCGTTCAATCCGAGCGCGCCAAGCCCGGCGGCCACCGCTGCGCTGGATACGATCAGCACTTCGTGACCAGCGGCGACAAGCGCGGCCACTTCCTTCGTGAGACGCGCGAATTGCCGGAGATCGAGATTCGTCCCGCGCGGCGTCGCGAGGATGCCGGAGCCGAATTTAAGGACGATGCGTTTGCGTTCACTTGCCATAGGAAAGGCTGCGGACGCTACACAGCGTCCGCGAAAGTGAAAGTCAAAGTGCGCGAGTCGGCGAAGGACAACGCAGGCGCGAGCATCGCGGCGCGGAGGATGTATTTTTATGGCAGGAGTAAAAGTGGTCGCATCACCAGATTCGCGTCACACCATCTCTTGGAATTAAGCAGACCGGGGAAATGGCGGAAGGGGTGGGATTCGAACCCACGGTGAGTTTTACCCCACGTTCGATTTCGAGTCGAGTGCCTTGAACCGCTCAGCCACCCTTCCGTTCTCGAAGGGCGATGGATAGCCGGGGCCGCGCGGAATGCCAGCGGATTTTTCACCACGTCTGCGATGCCGCAGGGCTTGCGCAGAAAGAATGCGTCCGCTTTTCTCCACGCTCTTTCATTTTCTAAAACATGAGCAACGACGCATTCAAGACACTCGCCAATTTCGACCTTGGCAACGGCAGGCAGGGAAAATTTCACAGCCTGCCCGCGCTGGAAAAAGCAGGCGTCGGGCCGATCTCGAAACTGCCGATCTCGATCCGCATCGTGCTCGAGAGCGTGCTGCGCAATTGCGACGGCAAGCGCGTGCGCGAGGAGGATGTGAAGCTGCTCGCAAACTGGAATGCGAAGGCCCCGGCGCAGGTGGAGATCCCGTTCGTCGTCGCGCGCGTGGTGCTCCAGGACTTCACCGGCGTGCCGCTGCTCGTGGATCTCGCGGCAATGCGTTCGACAGTCTCGCGTCTCGGGCGTGATCCAAAAATGATCGAGCCGCTCGTGCCGGTGGATCTTGTCGTGGACCATTCGGTGCAGGTGGACTTCTTCGGCAGCAGCGATGCGCTGCAAAAAAATCTGGAACTCGAATTCAAGCGCAACCGCGAGCGCTACGAGTTGCTGAAGTGGGGCCAGCAGGCATTTAAGACATTCGGCGTCGTGCCGCCGGGCATCGGCATCGTGCATCAGGTCAACTTGGAGTATCTCGCGAAGGGCGTCCTCCAGTCACCAGTCACCAGTCACCAGTCACCTATCTTCTACCCCGACACGCTCGTGGGCACAGACTCGCACACGACGATGATCAACGGTCTCGGCGTCGTCGGTTGGGGCGTCGGTGGAATCGAGGCGGAAGCGG
>JAYUIF010000025.1:0-2530 GCA_043766295.1 Spartobacteria bacterium
CGACGCTCCGACGCTCCGACGCTCCGACGCTCCGACGCTCCGACGCTCCGACGCTCCGACAGCGATGGCTGGGCGGTTGTTTTATATGCATGAGCGGGGCGCATAGTCGTGGTGGATGGGGACGCTGTAGCGATGCCCCCGCGCAGCACGCAAGCACTATTTTTCACCGCACGCTTTATTTGCAGCGATGCGTTGGGAAATCCACCACCTCGGCCAGCCGCTGCACGACTTCACCCGCCGCGATGAAGCCGCTCGCGCAATCCATCCGCTTGCCTCGCGCAGATGAAACGCTATGGTCGCCGCCATGAGCAAACAGGTCGTTCCCGTCAACGTGCGCGCCATCCTTCCGTATAACAACGGTCGCGCCGTCTTTGTCGGCAATGAGCAAAAGGTCTTCGTCATCTACGTGGATGAAAGCGTGGGCGCGGCCATCGCGATGTTCATCAACAACACGCCGAAAGAGCGCCCGCTCACGCATGATCTCCTCGGCCACCTGCTCGCCGCGCTCGGCGCGAAAGTGGAGCGCGTGATCATCAACGACTTGAAAACCGAGACGTATTTCGCGCGCCTCATCATCAGCGCGGAAAACGAACTGCACGCGAAAAAGATCATCGAACTCGATGGACGTCCGAGCGACTGCATCGCCCTCGCCATCCAGCAGGGCGCGCCCGTTTATGTCGCCGCCGAAGTGTGGGAGGAAGTCGAGGATCGCTCCGACATTTTGAAAAAGATGGAGGAGCAGCAGGGCGAAGGGCAGCCGTAGCCGCCGCTACGCGTTTTGCCGCAGCGCCTCGTAGAGCACGATGGCGACGGAAGTGGAAAGATTCAGCGAGCGCGTGGAATCCGCCATCATCGGGATCGTCAGGCAGTGCTCGCGATTCGCAGCGAGCAGCGACTCCGGCAGGCCCTTCGTCTCGCGACCGAAAACAAAGAAATCGCCATCGCGGAAACTCTCCGACCAATGCGCGCGCGTCGCTTTCGTGGTGAGAAAGAAAAACCGCCCCTCCGCGTGCGCCGCTCGCAGCGCGTCGAATGATTCCCACAGCGTCACATTCACCTTGTGCCAGTAATCCAGCCCCGCGCGTTTGAGCTGCCGGTCGTCGAGCGAAAACCCGAGCTTCCCCACGAGATGCAGATGCGCCCCGGTCGCGAGACACAGCCGCCCGACGCTACCGGTGTTTGGTGGGATTTCCGGCTCGATGAGGACGATATTAAACATGGTTGCGATGGTGAATGCCGCTTAGCCGGAACGATGCAGATGGAACTACAGAGGGCACAGAGAGCACGGAGGGGGAATAAATGATTTTCAAAGATGCGCAGAGCAAACCCAAAGGTGAGGGTCGGCCTTGCGAATGTTTTCTTTGTGTCTCCGTGTTCTCCGTGCCCTCTGTAGTTAAAATCAAATTCATCGTTCCGGCTTACTTACCCACGCGTTCGCGCAGGTGCGAAAGCTCCTCGGCGGCGTCATCGTCGCCTTTCTTGTGAAGGTCCTCCGCTTTCGCAAAAAGTTTCTGCTTCACCGCATCGGCAGTCTTTTCACCAAGGCCCGCGAGCTGGCGCTGGATGCCGCGCCACGCCTCCGCAGCCGCAGGCGAATGGATCGTCTGCTCCGCAAGACGGCTCAGTTTCGCCTCAAACTCCGGCCCCGCAAAATCGTGCCCGTATTGCATCCACCGCTCGCGCGTGAACCACAGCACCGCCGCGCAAATCGCGATGGTGAGGAAAAACGTCAGCAGCTTGATGATCCCGCGCACGACGAAATACAGCAGCACCACGCCGACGATTCCGCCCGCGATGAAAAGATTCTCCCGCGACAGCCACGAACGCGCGCGCAGCGAATCGAACACACCCGCCAGAGGCACCTCCTGGCCGCGCTGGATTTTCGGAGCCTTCGCATTTTCTCCCCCGTAAAGCTCCAGCACCGGGCGATTGCCATGCAGCGCATTCCTCACCGGCGCAGCGCGCAAATCCGCCCGCATCTTCTCGCGGAAACCTTCGCGCAACGTCGCCTCGATGCGCACCTCCCTCCCCTGCGGCACCACCGCCAACACATCCCCCACCTCCTCCCCGCGCCACATCACCTTCGAGCCCGCCGCGAGATCCTTCGCATTTCCGGCCACGATGAAAAAGTCCGCCCCCGCGCGGTTGCACCCGGCAAATAAAATCGAAGCGACAAGCGCAAACAGCCAACGAGCCCACATCATCCGCAAAAAAAGCCGCAACCGCCCAATCACTCAATGATGTTTTCCAAAAAACGCCGCGCTCCCAAGGAGGGCAGTCATAAAGTCTCGGCGTTCGCTCGCGCCTTCTGTTGACCGATGCCTGATTCACCACCCCGAGGCAAACTGAGCAACGATGAACGAGCGGTTGATTCTTCCGCCGTCCTCCGGCATTTATCTTCGCCACTTTCATGAGTCTCATTGATCAAATCCACGACTTCGGCAAACGCGCACGCGCCGCTGCCCGCCAGCTCCGCCAATGCACGGCGGAGCAAAAGAACGCCGGCCTCCGCGCAATGGCGGACGAACTC
>JAYUIF010000026.1:0-2527 GCA_043766295.1 Spartobacteria bacterium
ACGACGCTCATCGCGCGCTTTCAGCCACGCAAGCCAAGCACCAAGCGCGAACACCGCAGCGAGACTATCCGCCCGCCCAGAGATGTAGGCGACAGCGGCATTGTGTGCGGGATGCACGAGCCAGACGAGCGCCACGAGAAATGCACACCACTCGCGAGCGCGTTCACTTTCTCCGAGCAGACCCGCCAGCAGCCTTCGCAGCAACAACCAGAGCAGCCACGCAGCGAGCGCGTGGAGTGCGACGTTTGTGCAATGGTAGCCGAGCGGTTCGCCTGCCCAGAGCCAGTAATCGGCGATGTAGCTGAGGTTTTGCACCGGGCGGTAGTAGGTGCTCGCAGACTCGAAGAAGAGGTGATGACGAAATACCTCAGCGGTGAAAACCGGGCTGCGGAAGAATGGATTTTCACCGACGAGATAGTGATCGTCCCACACACGTCCGCCATGCAGCGCAGGTGCGTAAATCGCGAAACCGAGCGCAGCAAAAAGCAACAACACGAGCCATGGACGCGAATAAAAACGCGGGGTGCGGCTGGCTTGGTCTGGGCTGTGATCGGGCACGGGCTGCGAGTTTATGCAGTGGCGATGCCACGGCGGCAAAGGCAAACACCCGGCTCCCCTCGCGAGTGGTCGGGCGTTGTGAACTCCGCGTTTTGTGTCTGTGCGTTTCGCGCCTCACTCCAAGACCGCCCGCAACTCACCCTCTCTTGCCCGATGCGTCGCCTCATCAATCACCGGCACCGCTGGGATGCCCTCCGGCAGTTCGGGAAGTGGAATCCATGAGCGACACCCGCCGTATTTTGGCGAGTCAGGAAAAACAAACGGCGCGCTCAGCTTTTCGATGCGAACCAACGCCACACTCACGCCCGGCTTTCCCTTTTCCTCCTCGTAACGGAACCGCTTTTCGATCTCCGAATCCTGCCAGCAATGAAACGGTGCCAGCCGCTGCACCACGGCGAGGTCGCTCACATCCCGCGTCCATTCCACGCGGGCACGATAGGCGATTTCATGCTGCCCGTCCGCGCGCATCGCGGGCAGCGATGTCTCCGCGGGCAGTTTTAATTTCGCCACCTGCTCATGAAAGAGCGTGGAAAAAAGCAGGAACTCATCGTGCTGAAAACGAAATCCGGCGCGACCTTCTGCGATCCCACCTTTGCGGATGATGATGCTCTGTTTCCCGCATCCGAGTGCGTCGCAAACGAGCGTCCATTCTTTGAAGCCAACATTCATGCGCCCAGAATGCGGGATGCCTCATGGAGGATGCAAGAGACTACACCGATTTCATCAATCGCGATTCGTCATCTTGCATCCGCCGCCCGCTGCTGCGCATCCTGCACGCCATGCCTTACCGTCTCGACCTCCATTGCCATTCGTGGTTTTCCGGCGACGGCGTGAGCAGCCCCGAAGCCCTTGTGGCATCGGCAAAGCGACGCGGCCTGCACGGTTTCGCAATCACGGATCACAACACCTGCGACGCCTATCATTACATGGTGGATCACGGACTCGCCCGGCGCGACGGCCAGCCGGTGGACGGCTTTCTCGTCATCCCCGGCGTCGAAGTCTCCACCGCCGAAGGCCACCTGCTCTGCATCGGCGTCACACTTCCGCAGATGAAAGGCGCACCCGCCGCCGAGGTCGCGCGCGCCGCACAGGCCGCAGGCGGTCTGGCCATCCCGGCGCATCCTTTCGATAAATTCCGCGCCGGCATCCGCGAGGAAGTCCTCAACACACTCACCGTGGACGCCCTCGAAGTCTTCAACGCCGCAATCTCCTTCCATAAATACAACGCCGTGGCGCTCGCCTACGCCCAGCGACGTTCCCTGCCAATGATCGCCGCCAGCGACTCCCACCACGAAGCCTCCATCGGCACAAGCTACATGACTTTCGACACGGACAACTTCACCGTCGCCGGCATCCTCGCCGGCATCGTAAAAGGCGCGCACCGGCACGAACAACTCCTCAGCTTCCGCGACAAACTCCGCAAGACGCTGAACAATTGGTTCCGCCTCCGCACCAAGCGCACCTACACACCACGAGACTCCACGCCATGAGCACAAACACCCGGCCCCTATTCCCTTCATTTCGTTATGACAGCAAAAAGGCCACCCGCCTTGCGACGGATGGCCTTTTGTGAAAGGACGTCTCTCCCGGCTTACGGGAAGATCACTTTGTAGATGCCCGTGCTGCCGTCGGCAAAGGTCGCTTTGTAGAGCAGGTCGCCGGTGTTTTGGTTAAAGTTCCGGGTCTGGCCGCTCACTCCCGCCGCCACAGGCAGGAAGCTCAGCTTGATGATTACCTTGCCGTCCAGCGTGGCACCGGTGCGGGCGATGAGTTGCAGCACGCCAAACGTATCCACGGCCCAGATGCCGATGTTGTTGGTAGCGTCCACACTGCCAGTGCCGATGTTCAGCTTTGCAAACATCACCACGCCGCCCTGGTCGGGCAGCACTGTGGATGTGAAGACGCCAAACGTCGCCCCGGCAGGGCAACCGGGGGCTTGCACCCCTCTTCGCGCAACGAGGTGCAGCGT
>JAYUIF010000027.1:0-14507 GCA_043766295.1 Spartobacteria bacterium
GATTTGCAGGAAGCTGTTGAACTTCCGCTCATAGCCGATGGCGCTCTCGAGCCGCTCGCCGATGTCCGCGCCGCACGGCGAGCCGTGGCCGTGCGCGGGATAGATAATCGTGCTGTCCGGCAGGCCCAGGTAAAAGTCGCGCAACGTGTGAAACTGCTGCTCCGCGAGCTTGTCCGTCTGCCCGCTGCCGAGCAGATCGGGCCGGCCCGCGGAGTTTACGAAAAGGGAATCGCCGGTGAGCACGCCCCACGGCGTCTCCGGGTGATCCTCCTCCGCGAGCAGATAGCTCATGTGCTCCGGCGTGTGCCCCGGCGTGTGCTTCGCCGTCACGATGAGCTTACCGAAGACAAAGCGATCGCCGTCCTTCACCGCCTCATTGTCGAAGCCATACCGCGCGCCGCCCTCGTGGCTCGCAAACACTTTCGCCGACTCCACCCGCGCGCACAGCTCGCGCGCCCCGCTCACGAGATCCGCATGGATGTGCGTCTCGAAGATGTGCGTGATCGAGACCTTCTTCTCGCGTGCCAGCAGGACATATCGCTCCACGTCCGCCGTGGGATCGATGACCGCCGCGACGCCTGGTCCGTCATCACCGATCAGATAGGACAGCTCCGCGATGCCTTCGGTTTGGATGCGTTCGAATACGAGTGCCATGGTGCGTGTGTGGTCAGGGTGTGGAGTCGAAACGGCGCGGATGAACGCGCTCCAGAATCGCGAGCGTGATGGCGAGGACGAGCGCGAGCCCGCCCGCCCACAGCCACGTCAAAGTGCCCGTGAAGTGCGGCAGCGTCACTTCCCCAAAGTCGGCCTCCTTCGCCTTCGCCTCCAGATACGGCTCCGTCACTTGCGGGACCGCGGCCTTCTCCGTGAGCGCGGCGCTGTATTCACATGCCGTGGTGATGCCGATCGGTTTGTCCACCGTCGCGAACGTCAACCAGCTCAACAGGCCGATCCCCGCACCGACTAGATACGGAGACCATGATTTCATGCGTAGCGGATTCATGTTGCGGTTTCTTAGCCGGATATGGACCCGGCAATGTTGAGGGTGAGCACTGTCTTCACATCCTCTTATCGTCCCGAATCCACTCTCCGCGTGTATCAACACCTCAAAAAGTTCACTGCATCCCCTACCGAAAACCATCCTCGCGCGTGCCCTCTCTGTCATTAAATGAGCCCTGTATTCGTTTCCTTAAATACAACGAGATCGTTAGTCGTTTGTGCATAAACCAAGTCTACCTTTAAAATAGCCGCCAATCCTCACTGGTATTATTGCTGGAACAGGTTCGCCAGGCCCACCAAATTTGGCTGTAGAATTACCTGAAAAGCACTAAAGTTTCTCCAGCGCCTCGCGCCCGCGTTGTTTGATGGCGGGGTCGTCTTTCTCCACGTCGGGCATCGCGATCCCCTTGGTGAGAAAACGCCGCGCATCTTCCTTCCGCCCCATCTGCGCGTAGGTGAGTCCCAGCTCGATGTAGTGCATGAGGCGATTGGGATTGATCGCGATCGCTTTCTCGAAGCACACCACCGCAGCTTCGTTCGTGGTGGTGGGCAGCTTGCCATAAATAACCTGCGCCAGCGCGCGCTTCACCGTGCCCACATCGGCGAGCACCCGGTGCCAGCGGCCCAGCACATGCCACGCGGTGTCGTTGCGCGGGTCGAGTGCTATCGCCAGGTCGGCGGATGCCTTGATGCGCGGCGTAGCCTCCGACTTCTCCTTGTTACTCGCAAAGGCCAGCATCTTTCCATACGTGATCCCGATGGCGATCTGCGCCTCGGAATCATTCGGCGCCAGTGCCGCCGCACGCTGCGAATACTCCAGCGCGAGGCCGCCAAGCCGGAGCTTCTCTTCTTTCGTAGCGGCGTCCGTCATCAGGTGGCGGTATTGCCGCGCGATGCGCACGAGGATGCGCACATCCTTCGGCTCCAGTTTCTCCGCCGGCAGATAAAATTGAAGCGCCTCGGTGGCTTGGAATTTCTGATCAAAAACATCGCCCTTCCTGATGAGGTCGCTGGCGGACTCCGCGCGCAGCATTGCACACGTCAGGAATAGTGCCGCCATCACCGACAGCGTCTTGTAGAAAAATCGGGCGTTCATCACATGGCAATCGCATGCCGACGCAACGCTGGTTGTCCCAAAGTTCCGAAAATCGCCTCAGCGCCTCGCCTCGATCAAGCGACCCGCATTGAGAAGCCCCGCCTCGCTCAAGCGCGGCCCGATGAGTTGCAGACTTGTGACGGGGATAGCCTCGTCACGGATTGGAATCGGCATCGCCAGCGCAGGGTTTCCCGCGAGATTCACAGCGGCGGTATTTTGCAAGCCGAGCGTGAGGGCCTCGATCACGGGCGTCCCGCGAAAAAGCGGCATCGAGGGCGGCAGCGCCTTCAGCGTCGGGAGCGCGATGAAATCCACCTTTTGGAAAGTTTGCCGCAGCGCGTGCTGCCACTCCGCCCGCCTTTTCAGCGCGGCGCGATAGTTCAGTTCATATTCGATTTTTCCCAGTGCGAGGACGGCCTTCGTCCCAACGGTGACTTCCCGCTCGCTGTTGAGTTTCCTATTTGTGAACCATGCGTTTGCCACGGCCACCGTCCTCCCGTCTTTCTCCGCCTGCTCCCACTTCGCCTTGAACGCATTATTCAGCACGACGACTTTGAACCCCTTCGCGGCGAGAGCTTCGTCCACAGCGCGGTCAATCTTCGGGTCGGTGCCAGCGACATAGAGCCGCCCGATCCGGATGCTTTTTGCGGGTGCCCTGGCCGCCCGGTATCGCGCGGCGAACCCCGCCTGCAACAAGTCCATCCCCTGCACCAAATGAGCCACGTCCCTCGCCATCGGGCCGACGGTATCCAGATGCTTCGGCGCGATGGGATACACGCCATCGAGGGACACTAGGCCAAAGGTCGTCTTCAAACCCACGATGCCGCAACAAGCCGCTGGAACGCGAATGGACCCCGCCGTATCCGTCCCGATTGCCACATCCGCCGTCCCGTTCGCCACCGCCACCGCTGAGCCACTGGACGATCCTCCCGCGATGACTTTGCGCTTCTCACTCACGCGGTTCCTCGGCGACCCAAAGTATTTGTTGATGCCGGTAACCCCGAGCGCAAGTTCCGTCAGATTCGTCTTCCCCACGATCTGCACGTTCCGCTCACGGGCGATGGCCAGACACTTCGCATCGCGTGAAGCAAGCGGGCTGTTCTTCGCGAAATACTCCGAGCCGGCAGTCGTCACCACGCCTTTCATATCAATGAGATCCTTCACCGCGACACGCAGTTGATTCCCGCCCGCGGGCGGCGGCCAGTAAGCAATATACGCGCGATCCGGCGACTTGCGTGCAGTGCGATTTTGCGGCGTGGAGCATCCGCTGAAAAAGCTCACTGGCACGACTATCGAGAGCACACATATGGCGAACCTATGGAGATGGTTTTTCATTGAATGATGCTGCTGGCTGCCCAGCCCACAAGCTCAGCCCATCCATCGTTGTGATTCACAATGATGGCGGGCCTTTCTTGAAAGTCATGGCCGTGCTCAGTCTGCAACGGTGAAGCCGACTTTGATGGTCACCTGCCAGTAATGCACCTTCCCTTTGTCAATGTTGCCGCGCGTTTCGATCATCTGAAACCAGCACATATCCTTTACGGTCTTGTGCGCGCGCTTGATGGCCTTGTTCACCGCGTCCTCGATGGAAGTGGTCGAGGTGCCGGTGAGTTCGATGAGTTTATAGACGTGGTCTTTCATGTTCGGTGTTGAGTGCCCTAGTTGCAGCAGGAACCGCCGGATGCATCCTTGATCGCTTTTTCGACCGCCTCACGGGTTTCGCCGGTGCATTTTTGAATCCGCCCCAGCAGTTCTTCCCGCTTGCCCTCGATGTATTGGAGATCGTCGTCCGTGAGTTTCGCCCACTTTTGTTTCAGCTTGCCCTTAGTGATGTTCCAGTCGCCTTTGATTTCTAGTTTAGTCATATTGTTTGGTGATTTGTGGTTTGGATGCGCCGTCAGCGTGATAGTGGAAGTCTGTCTCCGGCCCGTGCGGCTATAGTATGCCGGATGAAATTCTGACGCTCAGCAGTCATTTCGGTTCTTCCTGTTCGGTTGCGTGTTCTGTTTCTTTGTTTGGTTTGCGGCAAAAGCCGAGGAATCGGCTGCTCCCACGCATGATTATCGGGGCACCGCACGGTTCTGGTCGTCTTTGTCCTCAAGATTCGGAATGCCGCCACCAGTCACAAAACCCCTCCCGGCAACGTTACTCCGGCTCCCGGCAACGTCATACGATTTCTACAATCACGCTGCCGGAAATAATGGCGCGTAGCGCCAGCGGGCGACCTTTCTGTAGTTAAAATCAACTGCATCGTTCCGGCAGAGCAGTGCCGATGGCGGGACTCGAACCCGCACTCGGGGAAAACCCGAAAGGGATTTTAAGTCCCTTGTGTCTGCCATTTCACCACATCGGCCACGGGCGCACGCTATGCGAGGCGCGTGGGTTTGTGCAAAAGATTTGGAAAGCCGGTGAGATCATTTTCACGCTACGCTTTTAGATCTTCGATGTTGCGCGCGGTTTGGATGCGGGCGTTTAAGCGGTCGAGGTCGGCGTGAAAGGCGGGGTGGGGGAATTCGATGCTGAACGTGTCGCCTTCGCTGCCGAAGTGGATGGAGTCCCATTGCAAGCTGGCGATGTCGCGATCAAATCTGGCAATGGCGCGTCCGCGAAAAAATGCGCGCGTGCCCTCGGGCGGATGGAAGAGCGCGCGGTGGATGTCGTCTTCGCTGACGACGCGGCGCATTTCGCCTGCGCGGACGAGCTCGTAGTAAAGACCGCGATCCAGCGCGATGTCGTGGTAGGCGAGGTCGAGCGATTGCAGCCACGGGTCGCTCCACTCGATGCCTTCGGCTTGGCGGAAAGTATCGAGCAGGTAGCGCTTGGCGGCCCAGTCGGTGCGGTCGCGCGTGCTGAGTGGATCGGTGGCGAGATCGGCGAGGACGCGCTCCCATTCGGCGAGAACCCACTCGGTGTCGGTGTCGCGCTCGCAGTGTTGCTGCGCGGCGGCGAGCCATTCGCGCTGGATGTCGAGTGCGCTGATGCGCGCTCCGCTTTCGCTGGGGATGATCCATTTCCACGAAGGGTCGCGGCTGATGATGCGTGTGGCGGCGATGGGATCGGCGAGCGAAAGTTTCGGTGCGTTGCCGCGCTCGATGAGTTCGAGCGCGAGCGCGGTGGTGCCGATTTTCATAGCGGTGGCCCACTCGGACATATTGGCGTCGCCGGCGATGATGTGGAAGCGGCGGTAGAGCGCGGCGTCGGCGTGCGGCTCGTCGCGCGTGTTCACGATGGGGCGGCGGTTCATCGTGTCTATGCTCGCGATCACTTCAAAGAAATCGCTGCGCTGCGCGAGTTGGAAAACGCCGGGCTGTGCGCGTTCGTCCTCGCCCTCGATGCCCATTTTTCCCGCACCTGCGAAAAGCTGGCGCGTGACGAGAAAGGGCACGATGTCGCGAGCCAGGCGCTCCCACGGCACGTCGCGGCGCATGAGGAAATTGTCGTGGCAGCCGTAGCTGTGGCCTTGGAAATCCGTGTTGTTTTTATACAGGCGGCACGTCTGCCCGGCGGGGAGCTTGCCGTTGCGGCGCTTCATGCACTCTTCGAGGATGCGCTCGCCGGCTTTGTCCTGCGCGACGATGTCGCGGAGCGTGGCGCACTCGGGCGTGGAGTATTCGGGGTGAGCGTGGTCGTTGTAAAAACGCGCGCCGTTCGAGAGCACGAGATCGCTTTTGATTTCGGCGAAGGAAAGGTTGCGGTGCTTGTCGAGTTCGTAGAACGCCGCTTCGTCCGTGTCCTGTCGCAATTCCTCGGCGCGAAATCCGCGTGCGTCGTTGTGCGGGTCCTCGCCGGCGTAGTCCCACTTCATGTTCGCGCCGTGCTCGGTGTAGCTGCGGACGATGGCGATGCTCTCGCGCACCACGTCCACGTCGCTCATTCCGTCCACCGTGATGCCGTATTCCGTTTCGATGCCGAAGACGCGTTTCATTTGCGGAGACGATGCCGCGTGGTGGGAAAAAATTCCAGCGGTTCCGCGTTCTAGGGAACCGCTGATTTAATCGCGGCGAGGAAAAGGAAACCGCTAATCTTCGTTAATCTTCGCTGATTTCTCGGAGAGGACCTTCCCAATGATTAGCGAAGATGAGCGCAGATTAGCGGTTCAAAAATTCATCCTTCGATTGATTCAGCGGTTCCGTAGCGGATGCGGAGTCCTGCTTGCGTGATTTTCGCAATGCCGTAGAAGCGCGGCGTGATGCGATACGTGTTCATTTTCCTCTCACTCGCCGTGTCCGTGTTTGCGGACATGGCGGCGCAGGATGTGCGGTTCAAAAAATTGCCGGAGGGAAAGGAGATCAGTCCGCCGCGCGCGCTGGAGGGGATGGCGCTCGCGCTCGCGAAGACGAATGTGCACGGCGTCGCGGAGTATGTGGAGGTGAAGGACGCGCCGGGTTTTGAAAAGGCGCTGCGGCTGACGACGCAGAAGGTGCCGACGAATCCGTGGGGATTTCAGACGAACGCGAAGTGCGCGGTGGCGGTGAAGAAGGGCGAGGTGATGCTGGCGGTTTTCTGGGCGCGCGCGGCGGGCACGAGCGAGGAGGCGGAGGGGACGTTTGTGTTCGAGCTGGCGCGCGAGCCTTACACGAAGTCGGCGAGCTTTCGCTTCGAGTGCGGGAAGGTGTGGGCGAAATTTTATATGCCGTTCGTCGCGGCGATGGACTACGGGGCGGAGGACATCGCGCTGCATTTTCAATCGGGCGCGGCGAAGCAGGTGATCGAGATCGGCGGGCTGCGCGTGATGAGTTACGGCAGTGGCGTGGCGCTCGGTGAACTGCCCTACACGCCGCTCACCTACAAGGGCCGCGCGCCGGATGCGGCGTGGCGCAAGGCGGCGGCGGATAGCATCGAGAAGGAGCGCAAGGCGCAGCTCACGATCGTCGTGCGGAGCGTGTCGGGAAAATCTTTGCCGTATGCGGAGGTGCGCGTGCGGCAGCAGCGGCACGCGTATGGATTTGGCAGCGCAGTGGCGGCGTCGCCGCTGCTGGACGAGGGCGTAGATGCGGACACGTATCGCGGGATCGTGGCGGGATCGTTCAACCGCGTGACGATCGAGAATGACATGAAGTGGACGGAGTTTGAGACGAAGCGTCAGCGCTCGCTCGATGCGGTGAAGTGGCTGCGCGATGCAGGCGTCGCGGTGCGCGGGCACAATCTGCTGTGGCCGTCGTGGAAATATCTGCCGAAGGATTTGCAGACGTTGCAGGACAAGCCCGACGCTTTGCGAAAGCGCATCCTCGATCATGTGCGCGACGAGGTGGGTGCATTCAAGGGTCAGCTAGTTGAGTGGGACGTGGTGAATGAGCCGGTGACGAACACGGATGTGCAGCGCGTGCTCGGCGACGGGATTTTGGCGGAGACTTTCAAGGTCGCGCACGAGGCGGATCCGCAGGCGAACCTTTTCATCAATGACTACGGCATCCTTTCGCACGGCGGAACGGACACGGAGCACCAGGACGGATATTTCAAAACGATCCGCGCGCTGCTCGACGCGAAGGCGCCGGTGCAGGGGATCGGGATGCAGGGACATTTCAACGAACAGTTCACGCCGCTGACGAAGGTGTGGGAGATTTTAAATCGCTTCGGAGCGCTGGGGCTGCCGATAGAAATCACGGAGCACGATCTGAATGTGTGGGATGATGAGGTGATGGTGGATTACACGCGCGATCTGCTGACGGCGGTGTTCGCGCATCCGGCGACGAGCGGCTTTATCACGTGGGGATTTTGGGAGAAGAGGCACTGGATTCCGAACGCGGCGCAGTGGACGGGCGCGTGGCAACTGCGCGGGCACGGGAAGGTGTGGTATGATCTCGTGTTCAAGAAATGGTGGACGAGCGTGAACACGGCGACGAGTCGCAGCGGCGTGGCGGAGGTGCGCGGCTTCCTCGGCGATTACACGGTCGAGGTGCGCGCTGGATCAAAGACGAAGACGGTGACTACGAAGATCGCGAAGGGCGGTTCGCGCGTGGAGATCGAACTGTAGCGGCGGATTTTCGCGCAAAAGCAAAACGCGCGGGACGTGCGCGAGGAAGCGGATGCACCAGTCACCAGTCGCGGCTGCTATTGCACCGGGCGCAGCACGACGCGGCGCAAGTCCATCACCGCCATGCCGGGCTTGGTCTGCGGCTTCACTGCGAGCGTGGTTTTGCCAGCGGGCAAAACGACGACGCCGATGGTGCGCTGGATCATGTTTTGAAAATGCCCGGTGTCCTGCACGATGAACTTCAGCGTGGTGCCGCCGACCTCGACTGCGACCTCCGCGCCGCCGCTGCCGTTGCCGCAGCCTTGCTGGATTTCCACCTCGTATTTCCCCGCAGTCCTCACGTCGAATTCCCAATCCGCCCAATCCTCCGCCTTCACCCAAAAGCCGAGGACATTCTTAAATGGCGCGTCTTCGTAGTGCATCGTCTTCGCGTGAACGCGCGCGTCCTTCGCGTGCAGGCGGATGTCGCCGGTCGCGGGAGTTAGACGTTGGGTGAGCCCGTCCGTCGCGGCGTTCATCGCACTGCGCCACTCGTTCCATTTTACGGCGGTGAGCACTGCGGTGGCCTCGGGTTTAAAATGGGACGCATCCATATCCTCATAGAGTTTTTTGTGGAGGGCAGGATTGAATTTCGGGTTCGGCTCCATCTCCTGCGCGCCGAGGCTCGCACGCCATGCTTTCAATTTTTCCTGCATCGCAACAACGCGCTCCGGTTGCCGCGCGGCGAGGTCGGTCGTCTCACTTGCGTCATTCGATATATCAAATAATTCTGCGCGCCCGCTCTCGGTGTCCTCGATGATTTTCCAATCGCCATCGCGCATTGCGCCCGCTGGCTTGCTGCCTTGGTTTGTGTAGTGCGGAAAATGCCAGAACATCGTGCGCGCGCGCTGAGTTTCCCCGCGCAGGAGCTTGGTGAGTGATGCGCCGTCGAGCGGGCCGGTGGTCTTGCCGGGATCAATTCCAGCGGCATCCATGAACGTGGGCATGAGGTCGGTAAGGACGATGGGCGTTTCGCAAATGCTGCCCGCCTTCACCACGCCGGGCCAGCGGACGATGAGCGGCACGCGCAGTCCGCCTTCGGTGAGGAATCCTTTGCCAGCGCGGAATGGCGCGCTGTGCGACGCGGATGCGCTGAGTGCTTCGAGGATGTGGGGGGCGCCGTTGTCGCTGCTGAAAACGAAGAGCGTGCGCTCGGTAAGTCCGAGAGATTCGATTTTCTGCATGAGCCGTCCCACGCAGTCGTCGAGCGATTCGATCATGGCTGCATACGTGGGGTTGAAGGCAATTTTGTTCTTTGCCACCGATTCTGATTTTGCGCCGATGGGGATGTGCGGCACGTAGCAGAAAAACGGGCGCGCTTTGTTTTCCTCGATGAATTTCTCCGCCGCTGCCGTGTTTTCATATCCGCCTTCGCCGGCACTCGGCTTTGTATTTTCCGAGGGCATCAGCACGACATCGAAGCCCTGTTCTTTCGGACCGAAGCCGTTTCCGCCGAGATGCCACTTCCCAAAAAGTCCCGTGGCGTAACCCGCATCGCGCAGTAACTCTGCGATGGTGATTTCTTCCAGCGGAAGCTGTCCCTCGATGCGTGGCTGGAGCAGCTTTTGCGATGGAGCATCCGGGCGGCCCGGCAGAAAATTGGTGAGATGGAGACGCGCCGGATGCTTGCCCGTCATCACCGCCGCGCGCGATGGCGAGCAGATGGGCTGCGCGCAATAGGCGTAGGTAAAACGCATTCCATCGGCGGCGAGCTTGTCGAGATTTGGAGTGCGGTGATCCTTGCTCCCGTAGCACGCGAGATCGTTGACGCTGAGGCCGTCGGCGAAAATGAAAACGATGTTTGGTTTCTCCGCCGCGTGGAGTGTGAACGCGAGAAAGAGGAGCGAGAGGATGTAGCGCATCAACCAGCAATACCGATGCTGCGAGCGCAGTGCCAGCCCCGTCAGCGCCCGCTGCTGCAATGGTAAGAGCCGTCCCTGCCTACGGTGACGACGGGCGGGCGGCGGTCTTTTTCAAACAGCTCCCAGCCCCGCGCGAGCTGCGCCCAAAACGCTGCGAGTGCGGGCTTCTGTTTCGTCTGCTCGTCGCGCCACGCGGGCCAGTCGGGCGCATCCATTCGCGCTGGGAAAATGTGGACGCGCACCGGGCGCGTGCGGCTGTCGAGCGCGGCGAGATACGCCTCTTCGATGGCTGTATCCCCGAGCGGCAGGCAGCCGATGCTCACGCATTTGCCATGAATAAAAATGTCTCCACCGGGACGTTCGTGATTGCTCAGAATACGGTCGGAGGTGTTCGGATAATTCAGCCCGAGCGAAAGGTGAAAGAGCGATTTGGGATTGAAGCGATCCACTTCGTAAAAGCCCTCGGGAACCTGCGCGTCGCCCTGAATCCGTTTCGGCCCCGGCCCGCCGCTGCCCTTCGTCACAGCGAAGGTCGCGACGAGTTTCAGCGGCTCGCCTTTTGTGCTGTTCGCCCATAGCTCCACGACGGACTCCCGCTTCATCGCGCGAAAGAAAACCTCCTCCGCCGGATACTTGATGCCCACTTTTTCAAAGCGCGCACGCAACGAGTTCTCGCACCGCTTGCGTGCAGCGGCGACACGGTTTTCGTCTTCGGATTTTGCGAGGAGTGTCATGGTCAGTAAAATCGCTGCGAGCGCTGTGAGAACGCACAGGCTTGTCCTGTTTCGGCGGAGGATATGTAAGAAGGAATCACTCACAGCCCGCGATCTACCTTGCACCCGCGCCCGTTGCGAAACCAAAACAGCGCCATGACAACCATGCGCTACCGCCGCTTTGGCCGCACCGAATTGCAGATGCCCGTTTTTTCCTGCGGAGGAATGCGGTATCAGCAGTCGTGGGCCGATCTCGCGCCCGAGGCCATCGAGGAAAAAGGACAGCGCAATGTCGAAGCCACGATCCTCCGCGCGCTGGAGCTTGGCATCAATCACATCGAAACCGCGCGCGGCTACGGCACGAGCGAAATGCAACTCGGCTGGATTCTCCCGCGACTGCCGCGCGAGAAAATGATCGTGCAGACCAAGGTCGCGCCTTGCGCCACTGCGAAGGAGTTTAGCGAGACGTTCGAGCAATCCATGCGGAATCTGAAACTGGATCATGTCGAGTTGCTTTCGTTGCACGGGATCAACAACACCGAGTTCCTCGACTGGTCGCTGCGTAAGGGCGGCTGCCTCGACGAAGCGCGCAAACTTCAGCGCGAAGGCCGCTGCCGATTTATTGGATTCAGCACCCACGCGACGACGGACATCATCCTGAAAGCCATCGAGAGCGACGGGTTCGATTACGTGAATCTCCATTGGTATTTTGTGAACGAACTGAACTGGCCCGCCGTTCTCGCCGCGCGTGCGCACGACATGGGCGTCTTCATCATTTCGCCGAGCGACAAAGGCGGAAAACTCTACGCGCCTCCACAGCGCCTCCGCGAATGGTGCGCCCCGCTTTCGCCGATCCAGTGGAACGATCTATGGTGCCTCGCGCGCTCGGAAATCCACACGCTCTCCATCGGCGCGGCGCAGCCCGGCGACTTCGATGAACACATCGCCTCACTCGCGCACTACGACTGCGCCGCAGAAATCACCGCGCCCATCGAAGTCCGTCTGCGCGCTGAAATGGATCGAGTCCTCGGCTCCGACTGGTGCGCTCGCTGGCCCATCGGTTTGCCGAGCTACTTGGATGTCCCCGGCCAGATCAACGTGCAGGAAATCGCGCGCCTTTTCACCTACGCACGCGGCCTCGGCCTCGTGGACTGGGGCAAGATGCGCTACAACCTCCTCGGTGGGCCGGGCGGGCACTGGTTCCCCGGTGAAAAGGCACACACATTCGACGATGCTGAGATCGTGCGTGCCTGCGCAGATTCACCTTTCGCGGAAAAAATCCCGTCCATGTTGCGGGAGGCTCACGCCCTCCTCGACGACGTTCCAAAGAAGCGATTGAGCCAAGGGGCAGATTAACCTAGCTGGAGTCCATACCAACTACAGTAGCAGCTACCGCAAGCGTCTCGCCTCCTGCCCCATTGCCGAAAAACTCCGGGCTCGACGCCATGCGCGAACGCGCCCTGCTCGCCCGTATCCGCGCCGAGCGTGCGGCCACCACCAAACCGCCATGCCCCGCTGTCTGATCATCGCCAGCTTCGGACTTGAAACGCTCGTCCCGAGCGATAGTTTGCGCGCATGAGTGCAACCGAAATTTTAGCAGAACTGCCCCGGCTTTCCGCGCCGGAGCGCGCGGAAATCCTGGATCGTCTGTGGCATCTGGAGGAAGCAACCGGGCCGACCGAGCGCGAGAAAACCCTGCTGAATGAAGCGCAGGCGAGCTACGATGCCAATCCCTCCGCAGGCGCTCCGTGGCGCGAGGTGGAGGCGCGGCTGCGCGGCCAGTCGTGAGTTGGGATTTGCACGTCCGCCCGGAAGCGGAACGAGATCTCGGCGCGGGATTGGTATGAGCAACAAAAAGCCGGGCTGGGGAGCGAGTTTCTGGATGAATTTGCCGCCGCCATGCGGGCGCTGGAAATAGATCCCGAACGGGAGCACCTTTATTACCGCAATTTTCGACGAGTCCTTTTCCGCCGGTTTCCCTACAAGCTGTTTTACCAGATCATCGGCGAGCGCATCATTGTCTTTCGCGTGCTCCATGCGAAGCAGGATCACCCGCGCCAGATGCGCTCAATCTCATGACGACCGATTCCATCATTTCCAAAGTCTGGGGCTTTTGCACCACGTGAGCGCGAGGAGCGAGCGGTTCGGTGAAGCTGTAGGTGAGGTTGCTCCAATTGATCTGCACGTCGCAATGCAGGCGGCCCGAAATCCACGCGGACTCATCGCTACCTTCCCCCAACCGGAAAAAGTAAAAGCGCACAGTGATCCACCGTGCGCTTTTATAAAGAGAACGCCAAGTTCACCGTTCACCGTTCGCCGATCGCGTATCACGTATCACAATGCAGCAAACCCGCCTTGTCATCGCTGGTGTTTCATGGTCTTTCGCACGCGTCCAACGTCCGCTCTCCATGTTCTTCCGATGAAACAAACCATCCACACCATCAAACGATGAGTGACTCCACCGCATTCCAATTTCAGCGACTCAAGAGCGATGCCGCCCGGAAAACCTTTTATGCCGAACTCAAGGCCCCTACATGGTGGTTGGGAGGAGCCAAGCGCGGTGCCAGTTTCGGATGGGTGGATGTCTTTGAAAAAGAGCGACGGAAAATGCGTCTATTGCTTGCGCGACCTAGCCACCAGCACGGACGCTCTGGCTGAATCCACCGAGGAGCATCTGGTGCCCCGCTCGTTGTTGGAGGCCAGCGGTGTGAAGTTCGACAACGAGCACAACATGGCGGTGTGCTGTGCGGGTTGTAATGGACTGAAAGGCGAAGCCCTCCCCCCGCCATTCACCCCTGCTGGAATAACCGCAAAGCCTACATCAAGGAGTGCAGCCGTTTCGTGGCCGAATGCCGGCTGAAGAACTTCCAAAAATACAACACGCACGTCGAAAACGTGCTGAAGAAGCGGGCGGGACTATGAGCGGACTCCCGAACAACGCCGGATCGTGGCCAAAGTGGATCATCTGATGGCCTAAGCCAGAACGATGCAGTTGGAAATTGCGGGTGGTGTGTGCGGGGTAGCACACGCGCCCTCGCGGGTTGTTGTCGGTGCCCTCGCCGACAAATGAACCTTGCCAGCCTGCGAACCCACGCCAGAAAGACTGGACGCTGTCTCCCGCCAAAATGGTGCGCTCGTAAACGTCGCCCCGGCGAGGGCACCGGGGACGCAGCCTGCGAGGGCGCAGGCGCTACCCCGCGCACACCGTTCGCATCCTCTCACACGCTTCCATCTGCATCGTTCCGGCTTGGCCGGGGATTTTTTGCTTTTCCTGCGCGTCGGGGTTTTGGGAAAAATTGGGCGATGCGCACCAAACAAATCCCCGTCGAGTCTATGAAGGCTAAGGCGGTGCGGGCGATGTGTGTGCGCGGCTTCCGGGGCGGTTGCGCGCGGAGCGGGAGGCGCGGGGGTTGACGAGGTATCAGGTGGAGATGGCTTCGGGGGTGTCGCGGGTGATGGTGGGGCGGAACGAGACGGGGAGATCGGTGCCTTCGGCGATTGTGCTGGTGAAGGTGGCGAAGGCGCTGGTGGCACTTTGCGCGCGCTGCCGTAGGTATAAGTGCTTAATATATTCGACTACCGCGTTTCGCGGGGGTGTGCTGGAATGTGCGGCGATGTTGCTGCGCTTTTCCATGAATGTGCCCGCTCCCGGGATGACGGGGTTCGCTGTCGGGAGGGCGTCGTTCTCTGGAAAGTGGGCGTTCTTCTCTGTTGGAGGGACGCCCACCCCTTTTCGTGCGGGGTCGTCCAAAAACTTGGCGGGGTCGCCCAAACTTGGCGCGGGGTGTTCCAAACTTCTGGCGGGGTCGTCCAAAAACTTGGCG
>JAYUIF010000028.1:0-6074 GCA_043766295.1 Spartobacteria bacterium
TGCCGTCCACGAGTTTATTGAGCGTGTCAGTGTCGAGGATGGAGATGTCCACTTCATTGCCCTTTTTCAAGCCGAGATCTTTTACATTCTTGAGGAGGATGTAAACGAGCGAGGGGTTCGATGCGGCGCTGGGATTGGGGAGGACGGTATTCGTGGAATTGCCGCTGCCATCCGGCACATACACGCTGTCGAGTATGGTGCCGAGTGGGATGAGATCACGCACGACGACTTGGCTCACAGAGTTTGCCGAGGAGTTCTTGGCGGTGAGGGTGTAGGTGATGAGATCGCCGCCTTTCACGGTGTCTTGGGCGTTGGGTCGCGAGACGATGAGGTGGATGGGGCCGAGGATTTCTGTCTCGAAAGTATCGCGCAGAAGCGGTGCGGCTTTGATGCCTTGTGTGGGCGCTGCGAGCGATTGGCCTTTCATCGTGAGGATGGTGCCAAAGCCGTTCGGGTGTTTCTTTTGCTCCGAGGCGGAAAACATCCCTGCGACGTCTATTTGCACGAGCAGGTCTTCGGTGAGGGTGGTGCTCTTTGCGAGCGTGGTAAAATTCCACACGACTGCCGTGGTCACGCCCTTCTTGTTCTTGATCTGTGTGGCTGCTGCGTTGTGGCTCGTCGCGCTGAGAAAGGTTGTGTGTTTTGGGATGGGCACGGTGAGCACGGCGGGCGTCGCAGCGGCGTCGTTGCTGACATTCGCCGGGCTGAAGTGGTAGGTGATGACTTCATCTAAGTGCGCGGTATCGCCAGAGGCGTCGCTGTCGGAAACGGCGCTCACATTCAGCGCAAGCTCCGGCCCGCCGATGACCGCGAACGGCTGCGTGGGCGCGCCGATTTGCTCGGGATAGCCCTCGGCGCTGGCGACGGTGCGAAAGAAGAGCTTGTTGCAAACGAACGGATGGCGATCTACCCCGCTCCATTTTGAACCTTTGACGTGTGTGAGCGTGAGGTAGTCCGTCCATTGATTCAGAGCGAGCGGTAGGAAGGTGAATTGCACTTTCACCGATGGGTTATAGGCATCAGCAGGAAGGGGCTGGCTGACGGAGAACGTCCAATCCGAACCGGTGCGCCCGGCGACTTTCACTTCTTTGGCGAGGTTAGCGGGACGTGGTTTTACGAGGTTCGAAGGTTTTACGGAAAGCCCACCCGCCTTCGGCAGTCCGGCTGGCTTAATGTCCTGGATTGTCACCGTTGCCACAGTTTTCGCGGGAGGATTCGCCACATCAATCGGCTCCGCATCGCCGACGGGATTCAGCAGCGTGAGGATGATCGTCTGCTCCGACTCCGCGCCTTTGGTCGCGTTGGCGATGATGTGGATATTCTTTTGAAACTCGCCCGCCTCGAAGACGATGGCCTGCGATTGTTGAGGCGGCTGGGTGATGCTGTAGTCGGGATTTTTCACCTTCGCCCCAACCTGCACCGCCGTGCCGCCTACGGTGAAATACTCCACCACCTGCCCCGTGCTGGCCGAGCCGCGCTGAACGATCACATCCAGCGCAGTGCCCTCTGTCACACTCAGCTCCGTCTGCGCGAATTGCACTTGCCGTCCCGTCGGCAGCGTCGGCGTCGTATTTGCAAAGAGCGCGAACTGACTGTGCTGTGTCGCGCCGAAAATCGTGGAGGTCGTGCCGACGAGCACATCGGTCAGCGCGTCGCCATTTATATCCCCGAGGGCGAGTGCGGCGTAGGAATTGCCGTCCGCTGTGGAAAAATTATCCTGTCCCTCGACGGCGAGACTCGCGCCGGTGCCCGTCCAGCGAGTGACCACGTAGCCACTGAATCCATTCACCGAAATAGTTCCCGGCACATCCACCGTGGTGATGATTTCTGCGAGCCCGTCGCCATTCAGATCGGCCGCCGCAATCGCCTGTGCGCTGATGTTCTTCCCGCTGTTTGCCGCAAATTGGAAAGCCTTGCCGTCCGCGAAAGTCCCATTGCCGCCGTTGCTGAGGCTCACATCAAGGTAGAAAGTATCGGCGAACGTCACACTATCATGCGTGTAGCCTGTCGCCACGAGATCGAGATGCCCGTCGCCATCCACATCCGCCACCGCCACGCCTTGGACTCTCAGATTCGTCAGCGTCGAATTGCCGTAAGTCACTTCCGTATCCAGCGTCCCGTCGCCTTTGTTCAAAAGCACACCCACCGTCGGCTGTCGCGCCAACACTACATCGTCCAACCCATCGCCATCCAAATCCGCAAGGACGAGTCGCGCGTAATAGCCGATCCCTCCCGCCGCCTTCACCACCGGCGTGCCGAAAGTCCCCGTGCCGTTGTTCGGAATCCACACCACGCCCGTGCTGCCGAAATCATCACTCACCACGATGTCCCGACTACCCGCCGCCGTGAGATCGCCCACCGCCACCTTCACAGCATCCACCCCGCTTGTCGTGAGATCGATCGTGCGCGTCTTCGTAAATGCCCCGCCCACCTGCCAGTCATACACCAGCACCGATTCCGACGCCGCAAAGACCAATTCCGTCTTTCCATCGCCATCAATATCCCCCGCTGCGATCCCGTTATACGTGAGGTTGCTGCTCGTGATCGTAAAGCTCGACGCCGTGACCCGAAATCCGCCCGCACCATCGCCGAAGTGAACCTCAACATTGCCATTAATTGGATCCAAGGTCGCCACGTCCGCCTTCCCGTCATTATCAAAATCTCCCGTCACCATTTTGCCGACACGACTCGTCGTGTTGACAAATTGTGGGCTCGCGAAAGTCGGCGCAGCCGCATGGCTGGCGAACTGAAATAGCGAACAAAAGATGGCAAGCAGAACAGCGGCACGAGTGTGCAAGCGATGGAAACAGAACGGACGGGCAGGCGTTTTCATGGTGAGATGTAGATGTTTTGATTTGCTCCAGCCTATAATCAAAACTAGATGGGGCTCGCTTGCATTCACCGATGAGACCCCGCCTGACGCCTTGCTGATATGAGTCACACCGTCGTGCATAAAAGAGATATTACAACTTAAAAAACTTTCACACGATGCGCGAAGGCAACACTCGATGAATGCTCTCGAAATAACTCGGTTGCAGTCCACCCATCGGAACCGATTGGCCTACTCCTTTAGATTTCGAGCTTCATCCGCGACGCTTCCTCAGTCATCCGTCTTCCGCACATGGCTCGCCAATACACACTTCACCGCACCGCGCCCGCCGGGCCGCGCATTGATTTCGCTGCGGAACTAAATCCGCAGCAACTCGCAGCGGTCACAGCGCCGCCGGGGCCTGCGCTGGTGATCGCCGGTGCGGGGAGCGGGAAGACGCGGACGCTCACGTATCGCGTGGCGTATCTTTTGGAAAATGGAATCCGGCCCGAGCATGTGCTGCTGCTCACTTTTACGAACAAGGCAGCGAGAGAAATGTTGGATCGTGTGGCTGCGATTTGTCCGAACGATTTGACGGGATTGTGGGGCGGGACTTTTCACAGCATCGGCAATCGCATCCTGCGGCGGCATCCGAATGAAGCGGGGTTTGCGCCGGGCTTCAGCATCATGGATCGCGAGGATTCCGTGGACATGATTGATGGCGTCGTGGCGACTCTCGGTTTTGATCCAAAGGAAAAGCGTTTTCCGAAGGGGCAAGTCGTCGCGGATGTGCTCAGCTACCAACTCAACACGGCCCGTTCGCTGGAGGAGGTGCTGCTGGAAAAGTATCCGCATTTTTTGGAATTCGCGCCGGAATTGGAGCAGGCGCGCGTGAAATACGAAGCGAAGAAGAAGAAGGCGAATGCGCTCGATTTCGACGACCTGCTGGAAAAAACTGTGCGTCTGCTGAAATCGAACGCTGCGCTCGCGGAGCATTACCAGCGGCAGTTTCAGTTCGTGCTCGTGGACGAGTATCAAGACACGAACCACCTCCAAAACGACTTCATCGAAATCCTCGCAGCGCGGCATCACAACGTGATGGTCGTCGGCGATGATGCGCAGAGCATCTATTCGTGGCGCGGCGCGGATTTCCGAAACATCCTCGAATTTCCAAAACGGCATCCCGGCGCAGTGGTGTATAAAATCGAGACCAACTATCGCAGCGTGCCGCAAGTGCTCGCGGTCGCAAATGCAGCCATCGCGGCGAACACGCAGCAGTTTCAAAAAGTGCTGCAAGCTGTGCGTGAGGAAGGAGCAGTGAAGCCCGCGATGGTGCCGCTGCCGGATTCGCAGCAGCAGGCGCAATTCGTCGCGCAGCGGATGTTGGAATTGCACGAGGAAGGAGTCGCACTCGATGACATGGCCGTGCTCTACCGCGCGCATTTTCACTCGATGGAATTGCAGATGGAACTCACGCGACGCGGCGTGCCTTTCGAGCTGACGAGCGGCCTGCGTTTCTTCGAGCAGGCGCACATCAAAGACGTGGGAGCATTTTTAAAATGGGTGGTGAATCCGCGCGACGAAGTGGCGTTCAAGCGCATGGCGCGTTTGCTGCCGGGCATCGGTGCGCGCAGTGCGGATGCGCTGTGGGCAAGCGTGAGTGATGCGCTCAGCGCGGCGGATGTGCCGCTGTTGAAAAAGGAAACACCAGCTCCGACAATCGCGCCCGCCGTGGATGTGAGCGTCGAGCAAACCGTTTCCCCTATCGCGCCGCCGGAAGCACCGACGCAGGAGCTTCCCGAGACAGTCGCGAATCCGTGGGAAGGACTGCCGGCGATCAAGGATTTGCTGCAACCGATGAAAGTGCCGACGAAGGCGATAAAGGCATGGCAGCAACTCGTCCTCACGCTCGATGAACTCGCGCCCGGTGGTCGTCTCGCGCCGCCGGAGGAGATGATCCACAGCGTCCTCGAAGCGGTGTATGACGACTACGCGCGTGTAAATTTTCCCAACTACGACCAGCGCCGCGAAGACCTGAACACGCTCGCAAATTTCGCGCGCCAATACGAAAGCACGCAGGCTTTCCTCGACCAACTCGCACTGCTGACGAGCCTCGATTCGACTGCGCGCTCAAACGAGGAAGGCGAGCGCGTGACGCTCACGAGCGTGCATCAGGCGAAGGGGCTGGAGTGGAAAGTCGTGTTCGTGATCTGGCTCGCGGACGGGAAATTCCCAAGCTCGCGCTCGCTGGAAAGCAGCGAGGCTGTCGAGGAAGAGCGCCGTCTTTTCTACGTGGCGGTGACGCGTGCGATGGACGAACTATATCTCACGTATCCGTGCATGTCGTTCAATTCAGCCTACGGCGATCCGCTGCAAAGGCCGTCGCGTTTCCTCGCCGAAGTGCCGAAGACACTCATCGAAGAATGGGAAGTTGGCGGCGGCTATTGAGCAGCCTTGGTTGAAAATGCCGCAAGCCCGGCGCGGTGTCGTCCCAATAACTTGCCCAACCAGTCAACGAGCTGTGATTTCTCTTGAGGCGGCAATTCGAGAATGGCCGCTTCGATTTCAGCAAGCGTGCTCATGCGCGGAAAGCGCCCGACTTTCTGCGGGAGTCAACGCGTGGCAGGGGCACAAAAATCAGTCAGCCCTTCGGCGCAATACACTTTCAGAGCGCGAGCCGTCCAGCACCACGCTCTCGTCGCAAAAAGTCTCCCGGCATCATCACCGGCAGACCGTAAAAACCTGCTGCCATCACACCGCCGAAATCCGCACGGTCGAGCGTGAGCAGCACATCCGCCACGGCGGCGGCGGTGAAAAGCACCGGCCTGTCCTTCGCCGCCGGGAAAACGACCGGCCACGGATGCGTCAACTCATCGATCACCACCGCCAGCATAGGTCGCAACAGTTGCCACTCGCGGCGCGCAGTTTCAGACAAACGTTCCCGCACGTTACGCTCCGCCTCCCGCATCACATAATCGCCAATGAGCAGCCGCCAGCCTTGCGACACCGCGAGATCGAAGATGGCGCGCGAAGCTCCCGCCGTGCGACCGCACGCGGCCAGCACCACGCTCGTGTCCAAAAAGAGCCTCACTTCCCGGCGCGGAATTTCCGCATATCCTCTTCGTCCTCATCCATCCACGCTTGGAGTTGTTCCGGCGTGAAAAGGCGCGGCTCCGGCAGTGGCGCACCCTCGGCCCGCAATTGCCCGGCGACGAAAAGCAACAACTCCGCCTTTTCCTTGGCGGGCAGGGTCGTGGCGGCGGAT